>CAMCJM010000098.1 GCA_945874835.1 Pseudomonas synxantha
GAGCGCCACGTCGTGGAGTGCCTGTTCGGCAAACTGAAGCATTACCGGCGGATTGCTACGCGTTTTGAGAAAAAGGCCAGTCATTTCAAGTCTATGCTGGCCTTCGCTGCAACCCTGTTGTGGCTCCGCTGATACGTCAACAGAACCTAATACCTGGGCGTGTCTTTGTCAGGGCTGAATAGCTCTAAGCCCTACAGGACTGGAGTAAGGTAAGGGTCGCCGACCGTTACCCCGGTCGCTCACCTCAATGGAGTGTGGTTGCGTTGATGCGCCTCTTGATTGTTTTTTTATTCTGGCCGGCGCTGCTGAGCGCTGCCGAGAGCACGGTGCTGCCATTGCGTCCGGCCTTTACGGCCGAACAGCGCGAGTGGCTGGGTGCGCATAACACCCTGCGCGTCGGCCTGGTGATGCAGGCACCCGTAGGTTGGCGTTGAGCGCAGCGCAACAGCGGATGCCCGTCTCGGCTAAAGCGCCTCCCATAGAGTTCGCATCTGGCGCACGACACTAATCCGTGGGAGGCGCTTTAGCTGCGACAGATTGCAAACGCTCGCAGGATGGCGAGGTTGAATAGGCTGCGCCTGGCGAGAGTGGGTTTGTGCTGCCGACCATCGTCCCAGCGACGCCTGAGAATCCGCTCGGGTACAATGCGCGCCTTTCGTAAATGCCACCGAGGTGCGTTATGCAACCCTTCGCCATTGCTCCGTCGATCTTGTCCGCTGATTTCGCCCGCCTGGGTGAAGAAGTCGACAAGGTACTCGCCGCCGGTGCCGACATCGTGCACTTCGATGTAATGGACAACCACTACGTGCCCAACCTCACCATCGGCCCGATGGTCTGCGCGGCGCTGCGCAAATACGGCATTACCGCGCCGATCGACGCGCACCTGATGGTCAAGCCAGTGGACCGCATCATCGGTGACTTTATCGAGGCCGGTGCCAGCTACATCACCTTCCACCCGGAAGCCAGCGAGCACATCGACCGCTCCCTGCAGTTGATCCGCGATGGCGGCTGCAAGGCCGGTCTGGTGTTCAACCCGGCCACCCCGCTGGATGTGCTCAAGCACGTCATGGACAAGGTCGACATGATCCTGCTGATGAGCGTTAACCCCGGCTTCGGCGGGCAGAAATTCATCCCCCATACACTCGACAAGCTGCGCGAAGCCCGCGCGTTGATTGACGGCTCCGGCCGTGAAATCCGTCTGGAGATCGACGGTGGGGTCAATGTGCAGAACATCCGCGAAATCGCTGCCGCCGGTGCCGACACCTTTGTCGCCGGCTCGGCCATCTTCAACCAGCCGGACTACAAAGCCGTGATCGACGCCATGCGCGCCGAACTGGCCCAGGCTCGCGCGTGAGCCTGCTGCGCGAGCTGTTTAACGGCGAGTTGCCGCGTCTGGTGATGTTCGACCTGGACGGCACCCTGGTCGATTCGGTGCCGGATCTAGCCGCCGCCGTCGACAAAACCTTGTTGGCGCTTGGCTTGCCAGCAGCAGGCATCGAGCAGGTGCGCAACTGGGTTGGCAATGGCGCGCGGGTGCTGGTGCGCCGTGCCCTGGCCGGAGGACTGGAGCATGCGCATGTTGATGACGCGCAGGCCGAGCAAGCGCTGGAGTTGTTTATGCAGCACTACGCCGCCAACCACGCGCTGACGCAGGTTTATGCCGGTGTCAAACCGACCCTGGATTGGCTGCGTGAACAGCAGGTCGAGCTGGCGATTGTCACCAACAAGCCCGAGCGCTTTGTCGCGCCATTGCTCGATGAAAAAGGCTTGGGCGGCTATTTCCGCTGGATTGTCGGCGGCGACACCTTGCCTCAGCAGAAGCCGGATCCGGCGGCGCTGCGCCTGGCTCGCGTTGAACCGACGCAGGCGTTGTTTGTTGGTGATTCACTCAATGATGTGCGCGCAGCCAAGGCCGCTGGTGTGCCGTGCGTGGCGCTAAGTTATGGCTATAACCATGGTCGGCCGATTGCTGAAGAACACCCGGCGCAGGTGCTCGATTGCCTGAGCGGCTTGCTGCGACCGGCCGCTAACGCGCTTTTGCCGGGGCTTGCGGGTTGATTCGCCTCCGGCCCTGCGCTAGTGTGGCCGGACTTCATTCCCGCCTGTATTAAGAGAGTTTCGTGGTGGTTACCTGCACGTGCTGGTCGGCAAGCACCGACATGAAAATCATCAAGGCTCTGGCCCGTTGGCGCTGGCGCCTCTGACCTGATCCTGGCTTTGCCTAAAGCCCGCCTGCATTTCACCGTATTACCTCAAGCCACGAGGCTGCACATGACCCGCGAAGAATTTCTGCGTTTAGCCGCTGCCGGCTATAACCGCATTCCTGTTGCCTGCGAATCCCTGGTGGATTTCGACACCCCACTGTCCATTTATCTGAAGCTGGCCGATGAGGCCAACACCTACCTGCTCGAATCCGTGCAGGGCGGTGAGAAATGGGGGCGTTACTCGATTATCGGCCTGCCGGCGCGCACCGTGCTGCGTGCTTACGAGCATGACGTGACCATCAGCGTGGATGGCGTCGAAGTGGAGCGCCATCACTGCGAAGACCCACTGGCCTTCGTCGAGCAGTTTCAGGCGCGCTACAAGGTGCCGACCCTACCGGGCTTGCCACGCTTTAACGGCGGCCTGGTCGGCTACTTTGGCTACGACAGCGTGCGCTACGTTGAGCCCAAGCTGGCCAAGGGCGTAAACCCCGATGCCCTTGGCACGCCGGATATCCTCTTGATGGTGTCTGACGCCGTGGTGGTGTTCGACAACCTGGCGGGCAAGATGCACGCCATTGTCTTGGTTGACCCCAGTGACGCCGATGCGCTGGAGCAGGGCCAGGCGCGCCTGCAGGATATTCTGCACAAGCTGCGTCGGCCGATTACCCCGCGCTTGGGCGTTGATCTGGCGGCTGCGACAGGTGCCGAGCCGGACTTTATCTCCAGCTTCAAACGCGATGACTACGAGAGCGCCGTGCAGGCGATCAAGGAATACATCCTCGCCGGTGACTGCATGCAGGTGGTGATCTCGCAGCGCATGTCGATCCCGTTCAAGGCCGCGCCGATTGATCTGTACCGCGCGCTGCGTTGCATCAACCCGACGCCTTACATGTACTTCTTCAACTTCGGCGACTTCCATGTGGTCGGCAGCTCGCCGGAAGCGCTGGTGCGCTTAGAAGATGGCTTGGTCACAGTACGGCCGATTGCCGGCACACGCCCACGCGGCGCGAACGAAGAGGCGGATCGGGCTCTTGAAGACGACCTGTTGTCCGACGCCAAAGAAGTCGCCGAGCACCTGATGCTGATCGACCTGGGTCGCAACGATGTTGGCCGTGTCGCCAGTACCGGGAGCGTCAAACTGACAGAGAAGATGGTGATCGAGCGTTATTCCAATGTTATGCACATCGTCTCCAACGTCACCGGCCAGTTGAAGCAAGGCCTGACCGCGATGGACGCACTGCGCGCCATTTTGCCTGCGGGCACCTTGTCCGGTGCGCCGAAGATTCGCGCCATGGAAATCATCGACGAGCTGGAGCCGGTCAAGCGCGGCGTCTACGGCGGCGCAGTGGGCTACTTGGCGTGGAACGGCAATATGGACACCGCCATCGCCATCCGTACAGCGGTGATCAAGGATGGCGAACTGCATGTGCAAGCCGGGGCTGGCATCGTTGCCGACTCGGTGCCTGCACTGGAGTGGGAAGAAACCCTGAACAAGCGTCGCGCCATGTTCCGCGCCGTTGCCCTCGCCGAACAGACTGCCGAATAAGGGGTTGCACCATGCTTTTGATGATCGATAACTACGACTCCTTCACCTACAACGTGGTGCAGTACCTCGGCGAACTGGGGGCTGACGTGCACGTGATCCGCAATGACGAACTGTCGATTGCCGAAATTGAGGCGCTGCAGCCTGAGCGCATCGTGGTTTCGCCCGGCCCGTGTACGCCGACCGAAGCCGGTGTGTCGATTGAGGCCATTCTGCACTTTGCCGGCAAGCTGCCGATTCTCGGTGTGTGCCTGGGTCACCAGAGCATCGGCCAGGCTTTTGGTGGTGATGTGGTGCGAGCGCGTCAGGTGATGCACGGCAAAACCAGCCCAGTGTTTCACCGTGATCTAGGCGTTTTCGCCGGCCTGAACAACCCTTTGACCGTTACCCGTTACCATTCGTTGGTGGTCAAGCGCGAGACGCTGCCCGACTGCCTGGAAATGACCGCCTGGACTCAGCACGAAGACGGTTCGGTGGATGAAATCATGGGCCTGCGGCACAAAACCCTGCATATCGAGGGCGTGCAGTTCCACCCGGAGTCGATCCTCACCGAGCAGGGCCACGAACTGTTCGCCAACTTCCTCAAACAACAAGGAGGCCAGCGCTGATGAATATCAAGGAAGCCCTCAATCGAGTGGTCAGCCAGTTAGATCTGAGCACCGAAGAAATGCAGGACGTCATGCGCGAGATCATGACGGGCCAGTGCAGCGATGCGCAGATCGGTGCCTTCCTCATGGGCTTGCGCATGAAAAGCGAAAGCATCGACGAAATCGTCGGCGCAGTCTCGGTGATGCGTGAGCTGGCCAGTCACGTGCATTTGCAGACCCTCGACCATGTAGTCGATGTGGTCGGTACTGGCGGCGACGGCGCGAATATCTTCAACGTATCCACGGCGGCGAGCTTTGTTGTCGCCGCGGCTGGCGGCAAAGTTGCCAAGCACGGCAATCGCGCGGTGTCGGGCAACAGCGGCAGTGCCGACCTGCTAGAAGCGGCTGGTGTCTACCTGAGCCTGACGCCGGAGCAAGTGGCGCGCTGCATCGAAGGCGTCGGCGTCGGCTTTATGTTTGCTCAAGTGCATCACGCGGCGATGAAGCATGCAGCCGTGCCGCGCCGTGAAATGGGCCTGCGCACGATCTTCAATATGCTTGGTCCGCTGACCAATCCGGCGGGGGTTAAGCATCAGGTGGTGGGCGTCTTCAGTCAGGCGCTCTGCCGGCCGTTGGCCGAGGTGCTCAAGCGGTTGGGCAGCCAGCATATTTTGGTGGTGCATTCGCGTGATGGCCTGGATGAGTTCAGCCTGGCGGCGGCCACCTATGTCGCGGAGCTGAAGGACGGTGTGATCAGCGAATACGAGGTGCTTCCCGAAGATCTCGGCCTGCAAAGCCAGAGCCTGATTGGCTTGGCCGTGGAAAGCCCGCAGGCATCGCTGGCGCTGATTCGCGATGCGTTGACCAAACGTAAGACCGACGCCGGGCAAAAAGCCGCCGACATGATCGCCCTCAATGCCGGTGCGGCGCTGTATGCGGCGGACCTGGCGAGCAGTTTGAAAGAAGGTGTACAGTTGGCCCACGATGCGTTGCATACGGGCCTGGCCTGGGAAAAATTACAAGAACTGGTGTCCTTTACCGCCGTGTTCAACGAGGAGAATGCCGGATGAGTATTCCAACCGTTCTGGAGAAAATCCTCGCGCGCAAGGTTGAAGAGGTCGCTGCGCGCCGCGCCGTTGTGTCACTGGCTGAGCTTGAGCAGCAAGCCCGCGCCGCCAATCCAGTGCGCGGCTTTGCCGAGGCGCTGATCACGCAGGCCAAGCGCAAACAGCCAGCGGTGATCGCTGAAATCAAAAAAGCCTCGCCGAGCAAGGGCGTACTGCGCGAACACTTTGTGCCTGCCGAGATTGCCCAAAGCTACGAGGCGGGTGGCGCGACCTGCCTGTCGGTGTTAACCGATATCGACTTCTTTCAGGGCGCTGACCGCTACCTGCAGGAGGCGCGTGCGGCGTGTGCGCTGCCGGTGATCCGCAAGGATTTCATGATCGACCCTTACCAGATTGTCGAGGCGCGTGCCTTGGGTGCGGACTGTGTGTTGCTGATCGTCTCGGCACTGGAAGACGCGCAGATGGCCGAGTTGGCCGCCACAGCCAAAGCCTTTGATCTCGATGTGCTGGTTGAAGTGCACGATGGTGATGAACTGGAGCGTGCGCTGAAAACCCTCGACACACCGCTGGTCGGCATCAACAACCGTAACCTGCACACCTTTGAGTTGAGCCTGGAAACCACCCTGGATCTGCTGCCGCGCATTCCGCGTGATCGTTTGGTGGTGACAGAAAGCGGCATCCTCAATCGTGCTGACGTCGAATTGATGGAGATCAGTGAGGTGTATGCCTTCCTGGTGGGTGAGGCGTTTATGCGCGCGGAAAACCCCGGTGCCGAGCTTGAGCGTCTGTTCTTCCCCCAGCGCAAGCGGGTCATCAGCTCGCTGGATGTTGACTGATAACCGCCGCGCAGAAAAAAGCCGACGCATGCGTCGGCTTTTTTGTCACTGCAGTGGGCGTTTCAGCGGGTACCGAATACCACCATGGTTTTGCCTTTGACGTTGACCAAGCCTTGCTCCTCCAGCGCTTTAAGCACGCGGCCAACCATCTCGCGTGAGCAGCCGACGATGCGGCCAATCTCCTGACGGGTGATCTTGATCTGCATGCCGTCGGGGTGGGTCATGGCGTCGGGTTGCTTGCACAGGTCAAGCAGGGTGCGCGCCACGCGGCCGGTCACATCAAGGAATGCCAGGTCACCAACCTTGCGCGTGGTGTTACGCAGGCGCTCGGCCATCTGGCTGCCGAGGGCGTAGAGGATGTCCGGATCTTGCTGGGTCAGTTCGCGGAACTTGGCGTAGCTCAACTCCGCCACTTCGCATTCGGTTTTAGCACGCACCCAAGCGCTGCGTTCTTTCTCGGTGCCGTCCTTTTCGAACAGGCCCATTTCCCCGAAGAAATCACCGGGGTTGAGGTAAGCGATGATCATTTCTCGGCCATCGTCATCTTCGATCAGGATGGTGACCGAACCTTTGACGATGAAAAACAACGTTTCGCAGCGATCGCCCGCATAAATGATGGTGCTTTTGGCGGTGTAGCGACGGCGGTGGCAATGTGCGAGCAGCTTGTCGAGATTTTTTATTTTAGGTGTGAGGGTAATAGCTACCATGCCCGAATCCCGAATGTGTAAAAGTTAGCGGTTGTGCAGCCGCGTTCTAATAGCAGTTATTCGTACAAGTGTGCCAGTAATCGGCTATCAGCTTAACTACCAGTCTGAGACTAGGTGTTGTTTTGCGACTTGGCTAACACTCAGCAGGAAATTTTGTCGCTTTGGGCCGGTTCTCGGAGGGTAAAAGTGCTGTGCTAAGCTGCCTTCCTTTTTAACGGCGGAGCCTGAGTAATGAAAGCGCGGATTCAGTGGGCCGGTGACGCCATGTTTATCGGTGAGTCGGGCAGCGGTCATGCAGTAGTGATGGACGGCCCACCCGAGAGCGGTGGGCGCAATCTGGGTGTGCGCCCGATGGAGATGGTGCTGATTGGCCTGGGTGGCTGCAGCAACTTCGATGTGGTCAGCATTCTGAAGAAATCCCGCCAGGCGGTGGAAAGCTGCGAGGCCTTTCTGGAGGCTGAGCGCGCCACGGAAGAGCCCAAGGTGTTTACCAAGATCCACCTGCATTTTGTGGTCAAGGGCCGTGGTTTGAAGGAAGCCCAGGTCAAGCGTGCGGTTGAACTGTCAGCAGAGAAGTACTGCTCAGCGTCGATTATGCTGGGCCGTGGGGGCGTTGAAATCACCCATGATTACGAAATCATCGAGCTGGGTGAGTAAGTCGCCTCAAGTGTTGCGCGCAGTGAAAAGGGCACCGAGGTGCCCTTTCTTGTGCCTGCAATAAACCGTGTCAGACGCGGTAGGTGGTGCTGGTCATCACCTTGGCCAGCAGGCTCATGCCGAACTTCACCGGTGCTGGGAAGCGTAAGCCACCCGCTTCCAGGGCGTTGCAGGCATGTTGTTCTTCATCAACACGCATCTGCTCAAGAATCGCGCGGGATTTGTGGTCCTGCTCGGGGATTTGTTGCAGGTGATCGTCCAGGTGTTTGACCACCTGATCTTCGGTAGCCGCGACAAAGCCTAGGCTGACCTTGTCACTGATCAGACCAGCCGCTGCGCCTACGCCAAACGACAAACCATAGAACAGCGGGTTGAGAATGCTGGGTTGGCTGCCAAGTTGACGGATGCGCTGCTCGCACCACGCCAGATGGTCGATTTCTTCATCAGCGGCATGCTCCATCGCCTGGCGTACCTGCGGCAACTTGGCTGTCAGTGACTGACCTTGATAGAGCGCTTGGGCGCAGACTTCGCCGGTATGGTTGATGCGCATCAGCCCGGCGATGTGCTGGGTCTGGCGCTCGTCCAGTTCTGCTTCTGGTTGCACGATGGCGGGCGACGGTCGCGTTGGCTGACCACTGAACGGCAGCAGGGTACGCAGAGCGGCATCGGCTTGCAGGAGCAGGCGATCAACAGGGGAAAAATGACGTTCGCTGGCCATAAGGACCTCCGGCGCTGGTTCGGTGTTCAGTTTACTCCAAGTCAAAGAACGGGTCTGTTGACGTTTCGTCGCAGCCTCAGGGCAGTTCGCGCATCAGCCGAAAACCCAGAGCGTAGTCGCGGTGCTGCGGTTGTTTCATGTCACGCTGGCTGCTGCGCAAATACGTGGGCCCGCTGTTCCAGGCGCCACCGCGCACTGCTCTCGGGCTTTTATCGAGCAGACTAGTAACGGCTTGCTCGCTGCCATCGAAAGGGCTGGCGAAACGTGAGGCGGTCCATTCCCAGACATTACCGGCGGTGTCATACAGACCAAACGCATTGGCGGGAAATTGGCCGGTGCGTTCGGTTTTGCTCTGAATCAGGCGCGAGGTGGCGCAGCCTCGGCAGTGTGCGCGGGGTCGGGTTTCCGGGCTGTCGAGTTGATCGCCCCACCAGTACACCTGTGTGCTGCCGGCGCGGGCGGCATATTCCCACTCGGCTTCGGTTGGCAGGCGATAGCGGTGCCCGGTGACCTTGCTTAGCCACTGGCTGTAGGCCACTGCTTGCAACCAAGACACATGAATAACCGGCCGCAGGGCCGATAAGCCCCAGCCTTCGTTATCTGGCATGGCGGTTGCCGTTGCGTCGGCATAGTGCTGCCAATCGGCAAAGCTGACTTCGAAACGACCCATGGCGAAGGCTTTTGCGAAGGTAATTGGTGTTAGGGGCTGCTCGTTGTGGTTGCCTGCGCCGCTGTGATCGCCGAGCTGAAAACTTCCCGCCGGGACGATCACCATTGACGGCCCCGGCTTGCCGTTGGGCAGGACGTCGCTGAACACGCGCCCGGCTTCTTTAGCGTGCAGCGTCGTGCAGGTCAATGCGCTGATGAACAACGCCAAGATGGCGAAACGCTTCAATCTCGTGGCCCTCTCATCTGTTGCTTGGTCAACAGGGGCCAGTTGATCGGGTACACGGTCTGTCCGACCAACACGGTCTCTGCTGTGCTCAGATCCAGCAGGGCGCTGATGTGTTTTCCAGGCATCGCCAAGAGAGGCAGTGGCGTTTGCGCCGCGATGTCTTTAAAGGCCAGCACCTGCTTCTCCTCATAAAGCTTGCACGCGGATCGTTCACCCGCGACGATCTTGCAAAACAGGCAGTCCATGGACAGCCTCCGGGTGGCTCAACGAAGGGCCGAGTTTAGTGGACAAGGAGTGCGGGTGAAAAACGATATTCATGATCTGGGCTTGGTGCTCGATTCCAAGAACAAACTGCTGTTGATCGAGTCCTGGGATGAGCCCCGGGTGCTGGAAACCCTCACCGGCTTGGCCGTCAGGCGCGGGCTGGCATTACAAGTGTGGTCGGTGACTGAAGGGTTGAGGCGCTTGGGTTTTGCCGTTGAGGCCCCGGTGGACAGCGAGACCCTTGAGCCGGAAACCGCCCTGCGTCTGATCAAGGCGGATCCACTGCCGACCCTGTACGTGATGTGCGATTTGCATCCCTTTCTGGATGACAATCCCAAGCTGGTGCGCCTGCTCAAGGAAATCGCCATGAGCGAGTTGCCCGGCAAGCCGACCGTGGTGCTGGTGTCGCATGCCTGCAAACTGCCGGTCGAGGTGCAGCGCTATGCCTCACGCTTCCAACTGTCGTTGCCCTCTGAAGACGAGTTGATGAGCATCGTCCGCGATGAAGCCACCGCCTGGAGTGCGCGTAACCTTAATGCACGTGTGCGCACCGATAATCGCACCCTGCAGCAGGTGGTGAAAAACCTGCGCGGCCTCAGTCATGCGGAAGCGCGTGCGCTGGCGCGCAACGTGATTTGTAATGACGGAGCCATCACGCAGGAAGACTTGCCTGAGCTGAACAAAACCAAATTCCAGTTGCTCGATCTCGATGGTGTTCTGAGCTTCGAGTACGACACGGCGCGTTTCGCCGAAGTCGGCGGCCTGGCTAACCTCAAGCGCTGGCTGGGCGAGCGACAGAGCATCTTCCTTGAAGGTAAAGGCGTTGATCTGCCTAAGGGCGTGCTGCTGGTTGGGGTGCAGGGCGGTGGCAAGAGCCTAGCAGCAAAAGCGATTGCCGGCTTGTGGGGCTTGCCCCTGCTGCGCCTGGATTTTGCCTGCCTGTACAACAAGTTCTTTGGTGAAACCGAGCGTAACTTGCGTGAAGCCTTGAAGCTCGCCGAGCAGATGTCGCCGTGCGTGCTGTGGATGGACGAGATCGAAAAAGGCTTGGCCAGTGGCGACCATGATGGCGGCGTCAGTCAGCGGGTCTTGGGTACGCTGCTGACCTGGATGGCCGAGCGCAAAAGCCCTGTGTTTATGGTGGCTACGGCCAATGTGATCTCGCGATTGCCGCCAGAGTTGATGCGCAAAGGCCGCTTTGATGAGTTGTTTTTCATCGACCTGCCGGATGCCAAGGTGCGGGCGGAGATTTTCCGTATTCATCTGCTGCGCCGTGAGTTGGACGCTGGAGCGTTCGATCTGCCGCAGTTGGCGGCGGTCAGTGATGGATTTTCAGGTGCCGAAATTGAACAGGCCGTGGTCAGCGCACTGTATGCCGCACAGGCGCAGCAGGTGGCGGTCAGTCAGGCGGTGTTGGTGCAAAACATCCAGAGTACAGCGCCGCTGTCGGTGGTGATGGCGGAAGATCTGGCCGCTCTGCGCGCCTGGGCCAATGGCCGGACGGTGAGTGCTGGTTAGTGTTGCTTGTCGGTTGGCCGGTGAGGGTTGGTGTCAGTGGCTGGGTTTGCCGAAGCGGCGGTTGAGGTAGGCGCTGATGCGCCTGACCAGCCAGCGAGGTGCCAGCCTCGGGCTTAAGGCCTGCAGGCGATTGCGCCAGCCGGGGATGATGATTGCGCGGTTTTTCTCCAGTGCTTTGACGGTGATCAGCGCGACTTCTTCAGCGCTCATCATCAATTTGCTGCTCTGCAGCGCGCGGGCATCCATCTGCGCCCGTCGAAAGAAGGCACTGTGCGTCGGCCCCGGGCACAACACCGATACCTTGACGCCATAAGGTTTGAGGTCTTCTCGTAAACCCTCTGAGAAATGCAGCACGTATGCCTTGCTGGCGTAGTAGTTACTCATGCCTGGGCCGGGCTGAAAGCCGGCGATTGAGGCCACGTTGAGGATCTGCCCGCAGCCCTGTCCGGCCATGAGTGTGCCAACGGCGTGGCACAACCGGGCCAGCGCCAAGACATTCAGCTCAATCAGTTGTTGCTCGCATGCCCAGTCCTGGCTGACGTAATCACCTGTGGTGCCGATGCCGGCGTTATTCACCAACAGATCAATCGTAAAATCACTGTGTTCGAGTTCGTGCAACAGACCACTCACCCGCAGCGGCTGGCTGAGATCGCAGACGCGGAACAGCACTTCCACGCCAAAGCGTTGCGTCAGTTCGCAGGCAATGCTGTCGAGGGCATCGCGCTGGCGCGCCACTAAAATCAGGTTGCGCCCGCGTCTCGCCAAGGCTTCTGCCAGGGCCAGGCCAATACCACTGGAGGCTCCGGTGATCAGCGCGTAACGAGTCATAGCGTTCTCCGCAGTGGGGCCTTGCGACCCCTGCTGCCGTGTTGCAGCGCGAGCGGGTTACAGGCCTGCGCCGGCATAGCCCATAAATGCGGGAACCGCGATGGCTGCGCCAATACCGAGCACGATAACGGCCAGCCACAGCAGAGCCAGCACCTTCACTGCAGTGCTGTTGGGTGGCGGTGGCGGGCCAAAACGGTTGGCCGCCGTGCTGCCGGGGATCACAAACATCAACAGTGAGAACACGCCGCCAATCACCGGCACCAGCGTCAGCAGCAGTAACCAGCCTGTCCAGCCGATGTCATGCAGGCGTTGCACGCCGATCATCACGCCCACGACCAATACGGCTATACCGACGACGGCGATCAACAGGCCGCCGAGAATTTCCGAGACAAAAAAGAACCCGGCCGCGACCCCAAACAGCGGGATGCACGCCAGCATCATCACCATTGACCAGGCCAGGTAACGTAAACGCCCGATGCGGCCATCCGTGGTGAAGGGCTTCAGTTCGCCGAACTCAGGCAACACCTCCGCCACTGTCGCTTTGGGGGTTGCATAGGGAGAGACCACCGGGCTGACGACTTCGGGCGGGTTTTCCGCGAGCATGGCCTGGCGGGCGATAAATTTCTCGATGGCGATGCCGCAAGCCGAGCACTCCAGTGCTTTGGGCTGCTGGTGGCCGCACTTCGGGCAGGTCATGTCGCTGGTGCTGCTGGTGCCCGCAGTGGGGGCCGCGCTCTGTGACGCGCTGGGCGTTGGGTGATCGTCGGTTTCAACCAGGCTTAAGCTGGCGGCGAAATCCTGCTCTTTGCGCACGTTGGCGCCAGCATTCTGCAGGGCTTTGAGGTATTGGTCAGCCTCGCTCTCGCTGAGGTCGCGCTTGATATCAACCGTGCCGTTGCTGAAGAGTGAGTTGATGCGCGTTAGGGAAACACTGATTTATTCGCCCGCCCTTGCCCAAGCGGCGGCCTGCTTTTGAGATAATCGCAACCATTGGGCCAGGATGAGATTTCAACCGATGCAAGCAAGCTTTTCCGAGCTGGAGTACGCCGCCAAGAAGAAGCAGACGCGGCGTGATCGTTTCCTTACTGAGATCGACGCAGTGACGC
>CAMCJM010000099.1 GCA_945874835.1 Pseudomonas synxantha
CGCCACGTCGTGGAGTGCCTGTTCGGCAAACTGAAGCATTACCGGCGGATTGCTACGCGTTTTGAGAAAAAGGCCAGTCATTTCAAGTCTATGCTGGCCTTCGCTGCAACCCTGTTGTGGCTCCGCTGATACGTCAACAGAACCTAGTAAGATTCTAACAGCCCTACAGAAAATTCAAACAAACGTTTGTATTGGCCCGATTGCAGGGTCTAGATATAATGCGCCAGCATCGCTCACGGAACGAGCCTGATCGTCAAATAAAATTAGAGAGCCTTGAGTAGGAGATAGCCTGTGGAACGCGAGTTTATGGAATTCGACGTCGTTATCGTCGGCGCTGGCCCTTCCGGTCTGTCCGCCGCCTGCCGACTGAAGCAGAAAGCCGCTGAAGCGGGCAAAGAGATCAGCGTTTGTGTGGTCGAAAAAGGCTCCGAAGTCGGCGCACACATTCTTTCCGGTGCGGTGTTCGAGCCTCGTGCACTGAACGAGCTGTTCCCCGACTGGAAAGAGCTGGGTGCGCCGCTGAACACGCCGGTAAAGCGTGACGATATTTATGTATTGAAGAACGCCGAGAAAGCCACCAAGGTTCCGGACTTCTTTGTACCCAAGACCATGCACAACCATGGCAACTACATCATTTCGCTGGGCAACCTGTGCCGCTGGCTGGCCCAGCAAGCCGAGAATCTGGGCGTAGAAATCTACCCAGGCTTCGCTGCTCAAGAAGCACTGATCAACGAAAACGGCGCGGTGTACGGCATTCTGACTGGCGACTTGGGCGTTGACCGTGAAGGTCACCCGAAAGAGGCTTACTACACCCCCGGCATGGAACTGCGCGCCAAATACACCCTGTTCGCTGAAGGCTGCCGTGGCCACATCGGCAAGCAACTGATCAAGCAATTCGGCCTGGACTCCGAAGCTGATGCCCAACACTACGGCATCGGCATCAAGGAAATCTGGGACATCGACCCAGCCAAGCACGAGCAAGGTTTGGTGGTGCACACCGCCGGCTGGCCGTTGGACCTCGTCGCCAAAGAAAACACCGGCGGCTCCTTCCTTTATCACTTGGAAAATAACCAGGTGGTTGTCGGCCTGATCATTGACCTGTCCTACAGCAACCCGCACCTGTCGCCGTTCGATGAGTTCCAGCGTTACAAGCATCACCCGGTGATTGCCCAGCACCTCGAAGGCGGCAAGCGTGTCGCCTACGGTGCCCGCGCCCTGGCTAAAGGCGGCCTGAACTCGCTGCCGAAAATGGTCTTCAACGGCGGCGCGCTGATTGGTTGCGACCTCGGCACCATGAACGTTGCCAAGATCAAAGGCAGCCACACTGCGATGAAGTCCGGCATGCTCGCGGCTGAAGCCGTGGCAGATGCTTTGTTTGCAGGTAAAGAAGGCGGCGATCAGCTGACCGGTTACGTCGATGCGTTCAAGGCCAGCTGGTTGTACGAAGAACTGTTCACCACCCGTAACTTCGCCCCGGCGATGCACAAGTTCGGCCCACTGATGGGGGCTGGCTTCAACTGGCTGGATCAGAACATTTTCGGCGGCAAACTGCCTTTCACCCTGCACGACACCAAGCAGGATTACGCCTGCTTGAAGCCGGCCGCTGAAGTGCAGAAGATTGCCTACCCGAAACCCGATGGCAAACTCAGCTTCGACAAGCTCAGCTCGGTATTCCTCTCCAACACCAACCATGAAGAGGAACAGCCCTGCCACCTGAAACTCACCGATCCGAGCATTCCGCTGAGCAAAAACCTGCCGCTGTACGACGAACCGGCGCAGCGCTACTGCCCGGCTGGCGTGTATGAAGTCGTCACCAAGGAAGATGGCGAGCAGAAGTTCCAGATCAACGCGCAGAACTGCGTGCACTGTAAAACCTGTGACATCAAAGACCCGGCGCAGAACATCACCTGGGTGGCGCCAGAAGGCACCGGCGGGCCTAACTACCCCAATATGTAAAACACCAAAGGCTCCCTCGGGAGCCTTTGACTTTTAGCTAGAAGCTAACAACCCAGTGCCTCTTCTAGCTTATGACTTGCAGCTTGCGACTGAGCCTTTAAGGCTCCAGCCCGATCGGGAAAAACACCCCACTGCTCCAGACACCCAGCCAATTCTGCCCGTCGATCTCACGGTTCACAGCCAGCTCAACCAGTTGGTAGAACACATTGCGATGGATCAGCGCCTCCATATTGCTACGCACATGCACATACGGCGCAGGCTCAGCGGATTGCGGATCAATCGCTACACGGATGGGATGCTCAGCCCCCGCGACGATTTCTTCTTCGACATTGCTGGTAAAGCGCAACAACTGCTGCTCGCCCTGCCCTTCCACTTGCAGGCTGACCGCCACAAAAGGAGCATCGTCGACCTGGATGCCGACCATTTCCACCGGCGTCACCAAGACATATTTGTCGCCATCGCGACGAATGATGCTGGAGAACAATTTAACCATCGGCTTGCGGCCAATCGGCGTGCCCATGTAGTACCAGGTTCCATCGCGCGCAATGCGCATGTCGATATCGCCGCAGAAGGCCGGGTGCCACAAATGGACAGGCGGCAGGCCTTTACCCTCGGCTTTCGGGAGCTGCGCTAACAGGTCACCCGCTTTATTGGTATCCGTCATCACTCAATGCCCCAGGCCCAATAATCGTCTGGCGTAATCATGCAACGCCGGCGCGATCAGGTCATCCGGCTTAGCGTCATACAGCGTCAAAAAGCCCCCGCGACTGCGGATACGCGTGGTGTCGACGAGAAAACGGGTATTGGTTTCAATCAGCATCAACTGAATCACCGCGCGATCAGTGCCAAGACGATCCAGTGCCTCCTGATCCTCCCACTCTTCAACCGTGCCGATGCGGTCATCGGCATAGGCAAAACGGCTATACAGCAAATAATGTGCACCCGCTGCGCGCGCCTCAGCCAACGACTCATCCAGCCCCAGCGGGGCTTTGGCGCGGCGTACCAAGGGGAAGTACTCGACAAAGCCTTTATACGCCTCTTCCGCCACTACATTGGGCCGTGGATACGCGCCACCCGGCGGCACGAAATGCCCGTGGGCGATATAAATGAAGGAGTCCGCCTGCAAACGCCAAGGACTGGCTCGGCGGGTATCGCTGTGATCAAGCACGCCGACATCGCGCAGCTGATACAGCGCCCCATCGGCCAGATCACTGGCTTTCATGCAGCCACTGAGCAACGCCGCAACCATTATCAAGAACACACCACGCATCGCGCCTCCCCGCAGCCGGCGACAGAAAACCGGCAGATAAAGCCTTAAAGCAGCTTTCACGCCATCGCGCAGGTTATAAACCGCGCTGCCATTCCTGACGTAAATGAGCCTGCTGCGGCTGCTCGATGGCCTGCCTGACCTGCGCCAACAGTCGCGTTTTATCAGCCCCCAAGCTGCCCTTGAGAACCAGGTAGTTGGACGCATGATCGCTGCGAAAAACCGTGTCTCGCAGTTCCAACCCCTGCAGCAGATGCTCAACCTCGACAAAGAGCTGGTGCTGGTTCAACGGTTGAAAGTCGGTAAAACCCTGACGAAAGCGCGCCTCGCCCGTGGGGAAACTCACCACCAGGGTCGAGAGAAATTCTGGCTGTGATGCATTCATCAGCCGCGCCGAGTTATCCGCGTGTTGCTCGCTCAATACCGTGCCGCCCAGACCATTGAGGATCATCACCGAGCGCGTGATACCGGCCTCGCCGAGCTTATCCAGCGCACTGAGACTAGAGGCGTAGGTTTCACCCTTATTAACCCGCGCCAGCACCTCATCGTCGCCCGACTCACAGCCCACATAGGCCATGCGCAGACCGGCATCGGCCAGCTCCTTGAGTTCGGCCACCGATTTCTTGGCCAGGTTACGCGGCAGGCAGTAACTCG
Organism: Pseudomonas synxantha; assembly: GCA_945874835.1. GTDB lineage: Bacteria > Pseudomonadota > Gammaproteobacteria > Pseudomonadales > Pseudomonadaceae > Aquipseudomonas > Aquipseudomonas synxantha_B. Next base: position 3,878 of record CAMCJM010000099.1, read on the forward strand.
ACACGCGCTCAACTTCCGGCATGTGCTGACGAATCGCCTGAAGAATGGTCAATAACCGCCTTGTGGGCATCACCAAGGCATCACCGTCCGCGAGAAAGACGCGCTGGACAATCATCCGTTCACCCGTCAGGCGGATTTCTTCGAGCACCTGCGCCTCATCGCGGGCGCGGAATTTCTTTTGCGGCTGTGAGTACATCTCGCAGAACGTGCATTTATTCCACGAGCAGCCGTTGGTCACCGGCAGGATCAACGAGTGGGCTTCACTGGGCGGCCTAAACACCGGCTCGATGTAACTGATGGGAAACGTTTGCATGCTTTAGCTCACACCACAGGCGACCTCAGCCGCCGATAATTTTCATCACGGTTACGCCGCCGGAAAACGCCACATCTTGCTTGTCGCCCAACGCTTTGACCAACAGCCCCTGGAGTGCTGGCAAGGCTTGATGGCGTGGCTTGTCGAGCAGATCACCGACGTAGTGGCGGTTACTCGACGACAAACAACCATGCAGCCAACCGGTCGACGACAAACGCAAACGCGAGCACGTTCGACAGAACGGCACGCTTTCATTGGCGATAACGCCAAAATGTCCGACACCTGGAATGGCATAACGCAGCGCCGTGGCATCCAGTGGTGCATCCGCTTGTTCGTAGTCGTAACGGCTACCAATCAACGCCAATAACTCAGGCATACCGACAAACTGACGCTGAAAAGCCTGATTATCACGGGCCAAATGCCCCATGCGCATCAGTTCGATAAACCGCAATTCAAAGCCATTGGCCAGGCAGTAATCGAGCATCGGCAGCACCTGATCAAGGTTTTGCCCGCGCAGCGGCACCATGTTGACCTTGATCTGCACACCGGCAGCGCGCGCCTCCTGCAGGCCTTGGAGCACACTGACCAGATCGCCGCCACGGGCAATGGCGCGAAACGCCGCAGCGTCCAGGGTATCGAGGGAAATATTCAAACGGCGGATGCCGCATTCCAGCAACAAGGGCAGCTTGCGCGCCAGTAACTGACCGTTGCTGGTCAAGCTGATATCCGCCAAGCCCAACTGGCTTACACCGCGCAAAAGCGTATCGAGCTTGGGGCTGACCAACGGCTCGCCGCCGGTAATGCGCAAGCGCTCAATGCCGGCAGCTTCAATCAGATAGGCCACGCCGCGCAGCATGGCATCGGCTGACAATTCATTCTGCGCGGCGACCAGACGTTTGCCGTCGGGTACGCAATAGGTACAGGCATAGTTGCAGGCGGCGGTCAGGCTGATACGCAGGTTACGAAAGCGCCTGCCCTGGCGATCAACGATCATGCGGAACTCCAGCGAGGGGGTGCGCCGAGTATAAGGGCACACCCCTTGCAGCAGCGTGTTTATCCACCGGATGAATACCTCAGCTTGCCGGTGTATCACCCTCGCGCTTGCGCTTATTGCCCATGCGCACGCCGATGTCCATGAGGAACTGGAAGAAGCCCTCCTGGTCCTCCAGCACGTTGCTCCAGAATGGCGAGTGATACAGCGCCACTGCGCCATGCACCAGCGCCCAAGCCGCGCAGTAGTGGAAGTACGGCGGCACGTCTTCCAGCTTGCCTTCGGCGATGCGGCCCTTGATCAGCTGGGTCAGACGCTCGAAGTTGGAGGCACGAATCTTGTGCAGTTGCTCGACCATCTCCGGCACTTGATTGCCCTTGACCACTTTTTCTTCAAGGCGGTCAAACAGGCGGTAACGCTGCGGATCACGCATGCGAAACTCAAAGTAGGCGCGCGACAGTGCTTCCTTGTCCCGATCCACATCAGCCGAGTGCAGCAACTCGTTGAGATCGCGCTCGTAATCCAGCATCAGACGCAGATAAATCTCCGCCTTGGATTTGAAGTGCTTGTAGATGGTGCCTTTGCCAATACCAACCGTGTCGGCAATCATTTCCACAGTCACACTGTCTTCACCCTGATCGAGGAAGAGCTTCAGGGCTGTGTCGAGAATTTCCTGTTCGCGGCGGCGAAACTCACGGACCTTGCGGGGTTCTTTATGCATAAAGGGACTAAGGGGTCAAAAAATCGAAGGCGCGTATTATGCCTAACTAGCGACAAATTGCACGGATCATCCGACCATGTACGCCGCTCATGCAGAGTTTCCTCTACCCTCCCGAACTACGACGCCTTAACCATGCCGACCTATCGCTTTGGCCACAACGTGTTGTCGGTGTGGTTCGACACTGTAGCGCGGAACATGCACGCCTCGGAGTCGTGACTCCTGCCTGTTTGTAGCCTGCGCGTGGTTATCCGCAGCCACTTTGGCTCTACCACACCAGTTGGCCACTGCTTGAGGACTCAGCAGCGCGTCGCGTATTCCAAATCAGTTTAAAAATGCCGCCAAATGGCCTGGACGACACGCAATCTTCACCAATACTGACGAGTACTGATGTGCGACGTACCCCCCAAGCGTCCCATCAGGCAAGGTACCGTAGACCGCGTGCCTTGATTTACTCCTAATGGTCTTAACCCGGACTCATCCCCCAGAGTCCGGGTTTTTTTTGGCTCTGCGTCTGACGCTTGCAGGCAACCACTGGGTTAGCGTCGAGCCCCACCGCCAAGCGCGGGCGAGATACATAAGGCGACGCTTCCCCCCCCCGACTGGCAGCCTGCCCTCGCCAGATCAGCCTGTGCCGGTGCGAGGCCAGAAACGCCAACCCAGACCTCAACCTTCAAGCCGCCGACTCAGTTCACGCGAGCCAGGGGAAACAAGCGCTTGAAGTTATTTGTGGTCTGCTCAGCCAACTGCTCAAGGCTCACACCGCGCAGCAGCGCCAGGTACTCAGCCACATCACGCACATATTCCGGCACATTTGGCTTACCACGGTGCGGTACAGGGGCGAGGTAAGGTGCGTCGGTTTCCACCAGCAGGCGGTCAAGCGGTACTTGCCGCGCCACCTCGCGCAGGGCATCGGCATTGCGGAAGGTGACGATGCCCGACAGCGATATGTAATAACCGATATCCAACGCGGCCTTGGCCATGTCCCAGTCTTCGGTAAAACAGTGCAGCACACCGGCCTGAGGCAGCGCCGCTTCACGCAACAACGCCAAGGTGTCCACGCGCGCTTCACGGGTATGCACGATGACCGGTTTGCCGGTGACGCGCGCGGCCTGCAGGTGCAGCCTAAAAGATGCCTGTTGCAGCGCGGCCGATTCCGGCTCGTAGTGGTAATCCAGACCCGTTTCGCCGATGGCCACAACATGCGGATGATTCAGTTCATCCAGCAGCCACTCCAACGCTGGCGCGGCACCGGGCTCAAGGTCAAGCGGGTGAACGCCCACCGAGCAATCGACATCAGCATAGCGCTCTGCCAAGCCTTTAACAGCGCCCGCATTGTCGGCACTTACGCCAATGCACAAAAAATGACCAACACCCCTTGCACGCGCCGCATCCAGCGCAGCATCCAGCGCAGCATCGAGAGAACCTGCGTAGGCGCTCAGATCAAGGCGATCGAGGTGGCAGTGAGAGTCAATCAACATCAGAAAAGCCTCAAGCTTCAAGCCACAAGCTTCAAGCCAAGAATGCCGTAGCTTTTGTTTCTACTTGCAGCCTGGGGCATGTAGCTTGTCGCTGCTACATGGTGTGGGTCGGACGATCGGATGTCAGTGCACCCGCCAGGTAGGTTTCAATCTTGTTGCGCGCCGTGTTGTCGCCGTCATTGAACTGCACGCCAACACCGGCCGCACGGTTGCCTTGAGCACCTTTAGGGGTAATCCAGACCACCTTGCCAGCCACGGGAATCTTCTCTGGCTCATCCATCAGGTTGAGCAGCATGAAGACTTCATCGCCGATTTTGTAATTCTTGTTGGTAGGAATAAACAGGCCGCCATTTTTGATAAAGGGCATATAAGCGGCATAGAGCACGGATTTGTCTTTGATTGTCAGCGACAAAATCCCGTTACGCGGGCCCAAGTTAGGAGGCAGACTCATGCGGCATTCCTGATTTTATTCACTTAATAGACGATTCTAGCCCGGCCCGGGCAAACTTGCCCACTGCACCAACAGGGCTTCGAGCAGCAGTACACGGTTAAGGTTAGCCTTAGCGATGACCTTCTGACGTTGCGCCAATAACCATTCCTGAATGTTCAACACCTTGCTCTGCGGGGTTTTCTGCGCCAAGTATTGCACCACTTTGCGCATATCGGCATGACCGAGGCCGTCTTCGTCTTGCGTCAACTGATAGCGCAACATCAACTGCGACCACTGGCAGAACCAGTCGAACAACAACTGCAGCGAGACCGCATTCCAGCTTTCAGCCAACTGACTAGGCGCAATCTGTTGTTTAAGCAGCTTTTTAACCCCATCAACAACCAACGCGCGCTGAGCGCTCACGCCCTGCTCATGCATCTGCACCGCCAACAACGGTGAGCCGGCAGCCAGAAACAATAATTCGTGATGGTCTTCACTTGAGCAGCCCGGCAACGCCTGCGCCAACCAGGCCAAGCTCATAGCCTCACTCGGCAGCGGGCAGGCTTGCTGCACGCAGCGACTCTTCACCGTAGGCAGCAGACGGCTAGGCTGGTGACTGATCAACAGCAGCACGGTATTGCCGGATGGCTCCTCGAGGGATTTCAGCAACGCGTTGGCGGCGTTGATGTTCATCGACTCGATGGGTTCGACCAGAACCACCTTGCGCCCAGCCAACTGCGCGGTCTGCACCACAAAGCTGACCAGATCGCGAACCTGATCAACCTTGATCGCTTTATCGGCCTCTTCCGGCTCAAGTATGTAGTTGTCCGGGTGCGTACCGGCGGCCAGCAAATGGCACGACTTGCACTGGCCGCAGGCGTTCAGCCCATCCGGGCGCTGGCACAACAAGCGCGCCATCAACCGCTCGGCCAGGGCTCGCTTGCCGATGCCCGCCGGGCCGTGCAGCAGATAGGCATGGGCATGCTGGCTGCGCCCCGCCAGTTGTTGCCATAACGCGTCTTGCCAGGGATACGCCTCAGCCACGAACGCGCTCCAACAACTGCGGCAACAGGTTATCCAGCGCCTGCTGAACGCCAGCCAAGGACTGCGCAGCATCCAAGATGTAATAGCGCTGCGGCTGCAGCGCCGCGCGACGCAGGTAGGTCTGACGCACCGCTTCAAAGAACGGCTGACCTTCCTGCTCAAAACGATCCAGTCGACCGCGCGCCGCAGCACGGGCCAAACCCACTTCCACCGGCAAATCAAACACCAGCGTCAAATCGGGGCGCAGGGTGTCTTGCACGAAGTTTTCCAACACCTCAATACGCGCCTCGGACAAACCACGACCACCGCCCTGATACGCGTATGTGGCATCGGTAAAGCGATCACACAAAACCACAGCACCGCGCGCCAACGCGGGACGAATCACCTGCGCCAGATGCTGGGCGCGCGCGGCGAAAACCAGCAGCAGTTCGGTATCGGCTGCCATTGGTTCTTCACTGGGTGCCAGCAACAATTCGCGCACGCGTTCAGCCAACGGCGTACCGCCTGGCTCGCGGGTCAACAGCACATCAATGCCTTGCTCACGCAAACGGGTGGCGAGGTAATCACGATTGGTGCTTTTACCAGCGCCCTCGGGCCCTTCCAGGGTAATAAACAAACCGCTCACAGGCTGTCCTTAATCGTTGTTGGGTTTCGCCGGAGCGGGACTGGAGCGGTAATCGGCACGGCGCTTGAGTTGGAACTCTCGCACGGCGCGATTGTGCTGCTCCAGTGTATTAGAAAACACATGCGTGCCGTCGCCACGGGCCACGAAATACAACGTGGTGCCATCCAGCGGGTTGAGCGCAGCGTGAATCGCTTCTCGCCCGACCAGGGCTATCGGCGTTAGCGGCATACCGTCAATGGTGTAGGTGTTATAGGGTGTCGGCTCGCGCAAATCGGCCCGCGTAATTCGGCCCTTGTAGCGTTCGCCCATGCCGTAAATAACCGTAGGGTCGGTTTGCAGGCGCATGCCAATGCGCAGGCGACGCACAAACACCCCGGCTATTTCAGCCCGCTCATAGGCCACACCGGTTTCCTTTTCAATCATGGACGCCATGATCAGTGCGTCATAGGGCTCTTTGTAGGGCAGACCCTTGGCGCGCGCGGCCCACTCTTCGGCCAGCACTTTTTCCAGACGAGCATGCGCCTGCTTGAGCAGATCGTGATCACTCATGCCGCGCACAAAACTGTAGGTATCCGGGAAGAAGCGACCTTCAGGATTCAAACCTGGCAAATCGAGCGCCTTCATCAACTCAGCGTCGCTGAGTTCTGCCAAGCGCTGTTCAAGCCGCCCGTCTCGCGCCAGCGCCGCGCGCACTTGACGGAAGTTCCAGCCCTCGACCAGCGTCAGGCTGTATTGCACCACCTCACCACGCCGCCACTGCCCCAGCATGTCGAGCGCGGTAATACCGGGTGTCAAGCGGTACTCACCGCTGTGCAAGGCTTGGTTGCGCAGATTAAAACGCCAGTACAGACGAACCCAAAATGCCTGATCGAGCACACCTTCTGCTTCAAGGCGATTGAGCACACCACCAGGCGTTGCTCCAGCGGGTACGTCGACCAGATATTCTTCAGTCAGGTTGAGCGGCGTATGCAGTACACGGTGCTGCTGCCACGCGGCCAGCGCAATCAGCAAAGCAGCCACCAAGATGCCGCCTTCCAGCAGCAACAGAATTTTGCGAATCACAAATCAGCAGTCCAGTAGGTCGCAGGCAATGGCCTGCAGTTTACGGGTGAGCGGGCCGACCGACCAGTCGTGGGTGCGCAATGCACGCACCGGCCACACGCCATAGACGCTGTTGCACAGCATCACTTCATCAGCGGCCAACAGTTCATCAACACTGATATCGCGCACCTGGCACTCGATGCCCAGCGCCGCCGCCTGGGCCAGCAACTCTGCCCGCATCACCCCCGCAACCCCGCAGCGCGATAAGTCGGCCGTGAACAAAACACCAGCATTAACCAGCAGCAGGTTGCTGTAGACACCTTCGATCACCCGCCCACTGACATCCAGCATCAACCCTTCGGCATGCTCGCTGTCTTGCCATTCACTGCGCGCCATGACCTGTTCAAGACGGTTGAGGTGCTTGATCCCGGCCAACAGAGGTTGTTCGGCCAAACGGGTCACGCAGGGGAATAACCGCACGCCCTGCTCAGCATGGCCCAACGGATAAACTGGTTTGGCTGCCGCCTGCAGCAGCAAACGCGGCTGTACCGGCTGCGGCAAGGCATAACCGCGTTGACCATCGCCGCGCGTCAGGATCAGCTTGGCCACGCCCTCGCCGAGTTGCTGACTGAATGCCAGCAACTGCGCACGCACAGCGGCGAGATCAACGGGGATTTTTAAGCGAACACAACCATCAGCGAGTCGCGCCAAGTGCCGATCCAGCAACAAGGGCTGGCCGGCACTGACAGCGATGGTCTCAAACAGCCCATCGCCATAGGCCAGGCCGCGATCCTTGATGGACAGTGACGCTGCCGGCTGACCATCCACCCAACACAGCATCAATCGACAAACCGGCGGAACACCAGCGAGCCGTTGGTACCGCCAAAACCGAAGGAGTTGGACAGCACCACATCAATCGGCATGGCTTTGGCCTGATGCGCGACAAAGTCTAGGTCACAGCCTTCGTCCGGCGTGTCGAGGTTGATGGTCGGCGGAGCTACTTGATCACGCAGCGCCAGAATACTGAAGATCGCCTCGACAGCACCGGCCGCGCCTAGCAAATGCCCGGTCATGGATTTGGTCGAGCTGACCGCCAATTTATACGCATGCTCACCAAACACCGACTTGATAGCCGCAACCTCAGCCTTGTCGCCAGCCGAAGTCGACGTACCGTGGGCATTGATGTACTGCACCTGATCCGGGGTGATACCGGCATCACGCAGGGCATTGACCATGCAACGCGCGGCGCCAGCGCCGTCTTCGGGTGGCGAGGTCATGTGGTAGGCATCGCCACTCATGCCGAAACCGATCAACTCAGCATGGATAGTCGCACCGCGCGCCCTGGCATGCTCGAGTTCTTCGAGCACCAACGCGCCCGCGCCGTCCGACAAGACAAACCCATCACGGTCTTTATCCCACGGGCGACTGGCCTGGGTGGGCTCATCGTTGCGCGTGGACAACGCACGGGCGGCACCAAAGCCACCCATACCCAGGCCGCAGGCAGCCATCTCAGCGCCACCAGCCACCATCACATCGGCTTCGCCATAGGCAATGTTGCGCGCCGCCATGCCGATGCAATGCGTACCCGTGGTGCATGCCGTAGCAATGGCGTAGTTAGGCCCCTGCAAACCCAAGTGGATCGACAGAAACCCGGAAATCATATTGATGATCGAGCCAGGCACGAAGAACGGCGAGATACGCCGTGGCCCCTGCTCATGCAACGATTTACAGTTGTTCTCGATATTGGTCAGGCCGCCGATACCGGAGCCCATGGCCACACCGATGCGTTCACGGTTGGCATCGGTGACCTCAAGACCACAACTGCGCATGGCCTGAAAACTAGCCGCCAGACCATATTGAATAAACAGATCGAGCTTGCGCGCCTCTTTGGCGGACAAGTACTCCTCAACATTAAAGCCCTTTACCGCACCACCAAAGCGAGTGGAAAAAGCGGAAAGGTCCATATGTTCAAGCAGGCCGATGCCACTGCGCCCGGCCAAAATGCCCTGCCAGCTACTCGGCACATCGCTACCCAATGGCGACAGCATGCCCACACCGGTAACCACGACGCGTCTACGCGACACAGCAATCTCCTTTTCTAGTTTTCAACGCTTGGAATGCGCTTAAAGAAAAGCCGCACACCTGTAAGGGAGTGCGGCTTTTCCGAGTCGGGATCCGACGAATACGTCTTACGCGTGAGCGGTAACGTAGTCGATCGCTTCCTGAACGGTGGTGATTTTTTCAGCTTGTTCGTCTGGGATTTCAGTCTCGAATTC
>CAMCJM010000100.1 GCA_945874835.1 Pseudomonas synxantha
ACAACTGGGTGCGTTCAGTAGCCGTATCCCCTTTGTGGCACTCAGCAGGCTTTGTATATGAGCCCACTCGGTATCGCTTAACTGGCTTCTGTCGGTCATGGCAAAAGCCAGATTCTAGCCGGTGGCTTACGTCAACAGAACCTAGCGAAATGGCCGGTCACGATCTACCGAAACAGCCGGTCACGGTGGGCCGAAATACGCAATTGAGCACCTGCAGGCCGTCAATCAGGGCGGCAGCCGTAGCTGGGAGCAGCATTTGCTCGATCATCAGCAGCAGCTTATTTCCGTAGAGTGCAGCGCTGCCTTTCTTGGCGCTGTGGATAATGTTGAGGTGTGCATTCTGCATATTCACGACATACGTGAGCGCCAGCGCCTACAGCGTCTGCAGCGCGAATTTACGGCCACTGTCAGTCACGAACTGCGCACGCCCCTCACCGCCATTGCTGGATCCCTGGGGCTGATTAATGGCGGTGCTCTGGGGCCAGTGCCTGAAGCGATGCGTGGCATGCTGGAGATCGCCCAGGCCAACAGCCAGCGTCTGCAGGACCTGATCAATGATCTGCTGGACATGGATAAGCTGTTGGCTGGCAAAATGCACTTTGACCTGCGAGCCAAGCTGCTTTGGCCTTTGCTGGAGCAGGCGATTGCTTATAACCAGCCCTACGCCGAACAACATCAGGTGGTATTGCAGTTGACGGGTCAGCCTGTGCATTGTTTGGTGAACGTTGACGAAAAGCGCTTGGCCCAAGTGTTGGCTAACCTTCTCTCCAATGCGGCAAAGTTCTCCCCAGCGGGTGGCCTTGTGCAGTTGAGCCTGCAGCAACAAACCAGTCAGGTAAGGGTCAGTGTGAGCGACCAAGGCCCGGGCATCTCCGCTGATTTCAAACCACTGCTATTTAGTAAGTTCTCTCAGGCTGACGCCAGTGACACGCGGCAGAAGGGCGGTACAGGGCTCGGCTTGGTGATCAGTAAAGAGCTGGTCGAGCGTATGGGCGGTAAAATCGGATTCGATTCAGTCGAGGGGCATGGCTGTACCTTTTGGTTTGAAATTCCCATTCATTCAGTTTTGACGCGGAGTGCAACACCATGAGTCAGCACCCCAGTCAGCCAAAAATTCCGCTTAATGAGCCAAGTCGGCTGGCCGCACTGCTGGCGTTTGAGTTGCTGGATACCCCAGCTGAAGCCATGTTCGACAACATCACTGCATTGGCGGCACAAATTTGCAACACCCCCATTGCGCTGATTTCACTGGTCGATGCCGAACGACAGTGGTTCAAGAGCCGTGTTGGGTTGGGTGCAAGTGAGACGCCGCGTGAGCTGGCTTTTTGTGCCCACGCGATTAATCGCGACGAACTTTTAGAAGTAGAGAACGCGCTGTCTGACCCGCGTTTCAGTGAAAATCCATTGGTCAACAATGCCCCGGATATCCGTTTTTATGCCGGTATGCCGCTCAGTGATGGGCATGGGCATAACCTCGGCACCTTGTGTGTGATCGACCGTCAGCCGCGTCAACTCAATGACCAGCAGCGGCAGAGCCTGAAAATGCTTGCCCAGCAAACCGTGCAGCTTTTTGAACTGCGCTTGCAGGCACGGCAACAGCGTGAACAAGCCGCTTTGCAAAAGGCCATGTTAGGCAGTGCTGGCACAGCGGTGCTTGTGGTTGATCCTGATGGTTTGATTCAACAAGTCAGCCCTGGTGTTACAGCCTTATTGGGTTTTAGCGCCCCGAATCTGATCGGGCGCCCGCTGGATTTGTTGCTCTGCCAGGATGATCACCAGCCAACCAAGCCCACCTCATCAGCCAGTACCTTTCATGCCAATGGCCAATCGCAACTGCATGAAGTACAGGTTCGTCATGTCGCGGGGCAATCAATTCCGGTGCTGTGTAATTTTTCACCTATCTGTATGGAAGGTGGCAGCGATCTTGGCTATCTGTGTGTGGTGCATGACCTGAGCTATCGCGAAGAGGCTCTGCAACGCTTACAGCGGTTGGCAGCTCAGCTCCCGGGTATGGTTTATCAGTTTCAGCTTTTCGAGGATGGGCGCAGCTGTTTTCCTTATGCAAGTCAAGGCATCGAGATGATCTACGGCCTCACACCCGATGAGGTTAATGAAAGTGCCAGCGCGGCTTTTTCCAGAATTTACCCGGAAGATTTCAACTCGGTAAGCGCGAGTATTGTCGAATCGGCTGCCAGTCTGGACGTATGGCACCAGGAGTACCGTGTGTTGCACCCCAGCAGAGGTGTCATTTGGGTGGAAGGGCGTGCAGCCCCGCAGCGTCGCTCGGATGGCAGCATCCTGTGGCATGGCTTTATCAGTGATATCACTGAGCGTAAGCAGCTGGAGCGGTTAAAAGATGAGTTTGTGTCCACCGTCAGCCATGAACTGCGCACGCCACTGACCTCTATCACGGGGGCTCTTGGTTTGATCAATGGCGGCGCACTGGGGGCTGTGCCTGATTCTATTAAAGAGATGCTCGCGATTGCTGAAGGCAATAGCCGTCGCCTGCGCCAGTTGATCGATGACTTGCTGGATATGGACAAACTGATTGCCGGCAAGATGCCGTTTAACCTGCAACCCATAAAACTCAATGACCTTCTCGCAGAATGCGCCGCCAGCCATCAAGGCTTCGCTCATCAACTTGATGTTCACTTGTGGCATACCGATTGCCCTGACCTCTTCGTATTGGCGGACATCCAGCGCTTGCAGCAGGTGCTGAGTAACCTGCTTTCAAATGCTCTGAAATTCTCCCCGGTTCACGGAACAGTCCGTCTTTACAGTGAACTTGCGCATGATCGCGTGCGCATTCTGGTGAGTGACGAGGGTCCGGGAATACCTGCAGAGTTCTCTACCCGTATATTCGAGAAGTTTTCTCAGGCCGATTCGAGCGATCGCAGGCAAAAAGGTGGCACAGGTCTTGGTTTGGCGATTAGCAAGGAGCTGATTGAGCGTATGGAGGGCAGCATTGGCTTTGTCAGTGGCGCGCAAAAAGGCAGCATCTTTTGGGTTGAGCTGCCACTGCACTGTTCGAAAGATGCTGAGTGAGTTTACTCACGGCGGTTTATTAAAATCTTCCCATTAGGCGTGGTTAGCGTTCTGCTCAGTGCTACCGGCCATTACTGAATGCACTGATGCTGACCCAGGGAAAGTAACCATCCCAGTGCTTAAAGGGATCTTCCGTGTGGGGGAGATCCATCCATGCAAGCCGTAGCCAGAATTGCACTGTAAGTCCTTGTCGGCTGCTTTTTCTGCTAGTGGGTTGGGTCGGCTGGTTTCTATATGTTTTAGCCGATGTGGCCGCGCGTGGTTTGCCGTTATCATGGCGGCCTTCTTTGCTTCTGGATTCTTTCGTTCGCCATGAGCCAGCATTACCCAACCATCGCCGATTGCGTCGGCAACACGCCTCTGGTGCGTCTGCAACGCCTGGCAGGAAAAACCTCCAACACGCTGCTGCTGAAACTGGAAGGCAACAACCCGGCCGGCTCGGTGAAGGATCGTCCCGCGTTGTCGATGATCACCCGTGCCGAGTTGCGCGGTGATATCCAGCCCGGCGATGTATTGATCGAAGCCACCAGCGGCAACACCGGGATTGCCTTGGCCATGGCGGCAGCGATCAAGGGTTATCGGATGATTTTGATCATGCCGGACAACTCAACCGCCGAGCGCAAGGCGGCGATGACCGCTTACGGCGCGCAGTTGATTCTGGTGGGCAGCATGGAAGAGGCCCGCGACTTGGCCCTGCAGATGCAAGCTGACGGCAAGGGCAAAGTGCTCGATCAGTTCGCCAACGGCGACAACCCGATTGCCCATTACACCAGCACCGGCCCGGAAATCTGGCAGCAAACGGGCGGGCAAATCACCCATTTCATCAGTTCCATGGGCACCACCGGCACTATCATGGGCGTGTCGCACTTTTTGAAAGAGCAGAAGCCCGAGGTGCAAATCGTCGGGTTGCAGCCGATGGAAGGCGCGACCATTCCCGGTATCCGCCGCTGGCAGCAGGAATACCTGCCGAAGATTTATCAGGCCGAGCGCGTCGATCGCATCATCGACATGGGCCAGCAGGAGGCCGAAGACGTGATGCGTCGTCTGGCCCGTGAAGAGGGCATCTTCTGCGGCGTATCGTCTGGCGGTTCGGTGGCGGCGATGCTGCGCCTGTCGCAAGAAGTGGAGAACGCGGTGATGGTGGCAATCATCTGTGACCGGGGCGACCGCTACCTGTCCAGTGGCGTTTACGACGCGGCGAGCCACTGATGGCCAAGAAAGACGGCGGTCTGCGCTTTCAACCCAGCGGTGGTTCCCGTGCGCCTCAGGTGCCGGTGGGCAAGAAGCAGAAGCTCTCCATCGAGCGCCTGGCCAATGATGGTCGTGGCATCGCGTTCGTCGAGGGGCGCACCTGGTTTGTCAGCGGCGCTCTGGCCGGTGAGCAAATCGAAGCGCGCGTGTTGGGCGCCCATGGCAAGGTGGTCGAAGCGCGGGTTGAACGTATTTTCAGCGCCAGTGCTGAGCGGCGTGCCGAACCCTGTGCACACGCTAAGGTCTGTGGCGGCTGTAGCCTGCAGCACATGCCCCATGCTGATCAGGTCGCCCTGAAACAGCGCATGCTCACCGAGCAACTCAGCCGTCTGGCTAAGCTGGAACCGCAGGAATGGGCCGAACCGCTGATCGGCCCGGAATTGGCCTACCGCCGCCGCGCGCGGATTGCCGTGCGCTGGGACAATAAGACCAAGCAGCTTGAGGTTGGTTTTCGTGCGGCGGCCAGCCAGGACATCATCGCTATCAGCGATTGCCCGGTGCTGGTACAGCCCTTGCAGCCGATCCTGCGCGCGTTACCTCATGTGCTGCGTGAGTTGGATAAACCGCAAGCCATTGGTCATGTCGAGTTGTTCAGCGGCACGGTCAATGCTGTGCTGATAAGACACACCGCCGCCTTGGGCGAGGCTGATTTGGCGCGCCTGCACGCCTTCTGCGAGGCGCAGCAGGCGCAGTTGTGGTTACAGGGCAGTGCTGAGCCGCAACCGTTTCACACTGAACAGCCGCTGAGTTACCGCCTGGATGCCTATGGCCTTGAGTTGGGTTATCAGCCGGGCGATTTTGTTCAGGTCAACCCGCTAGTGAACGACGCCATGGTGGCGCAGGCGCTGCAATGGTTGGCACCACAGGCGGATGAGCGGGTGCTGGATTTATTCTGCGGGCTGGGCAATTTTGCCCTGCCGTTGGCCCAGCGTGTGCGCGAGGTGGTGGCGGTGGAAGGGGTGCAGGTGATGGTCGAGCGCGCGGCGCTGAATGCCGCCCGCAATGGTCTCAGCAATGTGCACTTTTTCCAGGCCGACCTGTCCAACCCGCTGGCCGAAGCCCGTTGGGCGCAAGGTGGTTTTAGTGCGGTACTGCTGGACCCGCCGCGTGACGGTGCCTTGCAGGCGGTGCAGCAGATGGCAGCCTTGGGTGTCAGCCGCGTGCTGTATGTGTCGTGTAACCCGACCACCCTCGCGCGTGACAGTGCCGAATTGCAGGCGCAAGGCTATCGGCTCGAACGCGCGGGTATCCTCGATATGTTTCCGCAGACGGCGCATGTGGAGGCGATGGCGCTGTTTGTCAGGCAGTAAAATGTGGCACCGCAACTTGGTTTTGCTGGGGGAACCCCCATCTGGTTGCAACGGGCGTATAGGGATCGCGTCTTTAGTGGTTAAACCGACCGGCTCAAAGAAGCTGGCGCTTGTTCGGTGGGCGTGCAGCGCACCGTAGGGAAGGTAGCAAGATGGTTCAGGTCAGAGCACATCAGCCGATCAACGATGACGGCAGTATTAACCTAGAAGCTTGGCTCGATCACGTGCTGAGCGTCGACCCAGCGCTGGACCGCGATGCCTTGCGTGAGGCCTGCGAGTTTGCCCGCGAGGCCGAGCAGCAAGCCAACGCGGCGAAGAACCTGTGGACCGAGGGAGCTTCCAGCTTTCGCTCGGGCCTTGAGATTGCCGAAATTCTCGCTGACCTCAAACTCGATCAGGATTCTCTGGTCGCGGCCGTAATCTACCGTTGCGTGCGCGAAGGCAAGGTGACCTTGCCCATGGTGCACCAGCGTTTTGGTTCGGTGGTGGGCAAACTGGTGGACGGCGTGCTACGCATGGCGGCCATCAGTACGTCGATGAACCCGCGTGATTCGCTGGTGCTGGGCTCGCAAGCGCAGGTGGAAAACCTGCGCAAAATGCTCGTGGCCATGGTTGATGACGTACGTGTGGCGCTGATCAAGTTGGCTGAGCGTACCTGTGCCATTCGCGCGGTCAAGGAAGCTGACGACGAGAAACGTCAGCGCGTGGCTCGCGAAGTCTTCGACATCTACGCGCCACTCGCCCATCGCCTGGGCATTGGCCATATCAAATGGGAGTTGGAGGATTTGTCCTTCCGCTACCTGGAACCCGAGCAGTACAAGCAGATCGCCAAGCTGTTGCATGAGCGTCGACTGGATCGCGAGCATTACATCAATGAAGTGATGGGTCAGCTGCGTACCGAGTTGGAGGCCACTGGGGTCAAGGCTGACATCAGCGGCCGGGCCAAACACATCTATTCGATCTGGCGCAAAATGCAGCGCAAGGGCCTGCAGTTCAGCCAGATTTATGACGTGCGCGCTGTGCGCGTGCTGGTGCCGCAAGTGCGTGACTGCTACACCGCACTGGGTATCGTGCACACCCTCTGGCGGCACATTCCCAAGGAGTTTGACGACTACATCGCCAACCCCAAGGAGAACGGCTACCGCTCGCTGCACACCGCTGTACTCGGCCCGGAAGGCAAGGTGCTGGAGGTGCAGATTCGCACCCAGGGCATGCATGAAGAAGCTGAGTTGGGCGTCTGCGCGCACTGGCGCTACAAGGGCACCGACGTCAAATCTGGCTCCAATCATTACGAGGAGAAAATCTCCTGGCTGCGTCAGGTGCTGGAGTGGCACGAGGAACTGGGTGATATCGGCGGTTTAGCCGAACAACTGCGCGTGGGCATCGAACCGGACCGGGTTTATGTGTTCACCCCCGACGGTCATGCCATCGACCTGCCCAAGGGCGCAACACCGCTGGATTTTGCCTACCGCGTGCACACCGAAATCGGCCACAACTGCCGCGGTGCCAAGATCAACGGGCGCATCGTGCCGCTCAACTACAGCCTGCAAACCGGTGAGCAGGTGGAGATCATCACCAGCAAACACGGCACACCAAGCCGTGACTGGCTGAACTCCAACCTCGGTTACGTCACCACCAGCCGCGCACGGGCGAAGATCGTCCATTGGTTCAAGCTGCAGGACCGCGATCAGAACGTTGCGGCCGGCAAGATTCAGCTGGAGCGTGAGTTGGGCCGCCTGGGCTTGCCCCATGTGGATTTCGACAAGCTGGCCGAAAAAGCCAACCTGAAAACCAGCGAGGATTTGTTCGCCGCGTTGGGTGCAGGCGATCTGCGTCTGACCCAGTTGGCCAATCTTGCACAGCAGTTGCTTGAGCCAGATCGGGTCAACGAACAGCTTGAGCTGATTCCGCGCAAAGCGCTGGGTTACAAACCGGGCAAGCGTGGCGATATTCAAATTCAGGGCGTGGGCAATCTGTTGACGCAAATTGCCGGCTGTTGCCAACCACTGCCGGGCGATCCGATTGTCGGTTACATCACCCAGGGCCGCGGCGTGACCATTCACCGTCAGGATTGCGCCTCCGTGTTGCAGTTGGCCGGGCGTGAGCCAGAGCGGATTATCCAGGTCAACTGGGGGCCGGTGCCGGTACAAACCTACCCGGTGGACATCATCATCAAAGCCTACGACCGCTCCGGTTTGTTGCGCGACGTGACCCAAGTACTGCTCAACGAAAGGCTCAACGTGTTGGCGGTTAATACCCGCTCCAACAAGGATGACAACACCGCCTCCATGTCGATCACCGTGGAGATTCCTGGCTTGGATGCGCTGGGGCGCTTGTTGGGGCGTATCAGCCAGCTGCCGAATATTATCGAAGCCCGCCGCCATCGGGCCAATTGAGTTTTGTAGGATGGGTCGGACCGCGCAGGTTGAGCGTAGCGATACCCATGCTGTCCGGTGTTTTGTCCATCTTCGGTCCGATGGGTTACGCGGCGCGCAGTTTTATCACCGCCGCGTAATCCGTACTCTGCGCCGCTAACCCATCCTACGGATGCGTATTACCGGGATTTGTTATGTACCAACTCAATGATCTACTGCACCTGATGGCCCGGCTGCGCGATCCTCAACATGGCTGCCCATGGGATCTCAAACAGGACTACGCGAGCATCGTGCCGCATACCCTCGAAGAAGCCTACGAAGTGGCGGATGCCATTGAGCGCGGCGACTTTGTTCATCTGCCCGGCGAACTGGGCGACCTGCTGTTTCAAGTGGTGTATTACAGCCAGTTGGCCCGCGAAGAAGGGCGCTTTGATTTTGCCCAGGTGGTCGATGGCATCACCAGCAAGTTGATTCGCCGTCATCCCCATGTGTTTGCCGATGGCGATCTGTATGGCGCAGTGGATGTACCCAAGCTGGATGAGGCCGCGGTCAAACAGCGCTGGGAAGCGATAAAGGCCGAGGAGCGTGCCGAAAAGGCCGCAGCCCCCGAGCAACTCTCGCTGCTTGATGATGTGCCTGTGGCGCTGCCGTCCCTGAGTCGGGCGATCAAGTTACAAAAACGCGCCGCCCAGGTCGGCTTTGACTGGCCCGAGGCCTTGCCGGTGGTGGACAAGGTGCGCGAAGAGCTGGATGAAGTGCTCGAAGCCATGAGCGAGAACGATGCGGACGCCATCGCCGAAGAAATTGGCGACCTGCTGTTTGTCGTCAGCAACCTGGCGCGGCACCTCAAGGTAGAGCCAGAAAGCGCCTTGCGTGCGGCTAACGCCAAGTTCGAGCGACGCTTTCGTTTTATCGAGCAGGCATTGCGCGACGCAGGGCGCAACATGGAAGATTGCGCCCTGGAAGAATTGGACGCGCTCTGGGGTGAAGCCAAAAAGCTGGAAAAACAAACCCCAAGTTGCTGAGCCCATAGGGTGGATGTCGCGTTACGATTCCGCTGGGTACGCCCACTTAATATTGATGGTTGGAAAGGTAGGTTATGGCTCTCTCACTACGCGATCAGTTGCTCAAAGCCGGGCTGGTCAATGAAAAGCAGGTCAAGCAGGCCAGCAAAGAAAATCAGAAAAAGCAGCGTTTGGAGCAAAAAGGCCACATCGAGAAAGACGAGTCGCAAAAGCTCGCCGCTCAGCAGGCCATGGCTGAAAAGGCCGCCCGTGACCAAGAGCTGAACCGTCAGCAACAGGAAAAGGTCGAGCAGAAAGCTCGCGCCGCGCAGATCAAACAGCTGATCGAAGTCTCGCGCCGGCCCAAACTGACCACCGAGGATTACTACAACTTCGTCGACGACAAAAAGGTCAAACGCCTGTCGGTCAACACCCTGATGCGCAATAAGCTCAGCAGCGGCTCGCTGGCTATCGTGCGCCACGGCGGCGGTTACGAAGTGATCCCGCGTGAGGCCGCGCTGAAAATCCAGGAGCGTGACGCTCAGCGTGTGGTGCTGCTCAACACCCCAACCGAAGCGCCGGATGCCGACGATCCCTATGCCGCCTATCAGGTGCCGGATGATTTGATGTGGTGATGGGGCTTGGTTGATTCGCCACATGCGGCGCGTAAAAAAGCCGAGCGAGTCGCTCGGCTTTTTTGCAGCTGTTATGCCATGGCATGTTGTATGGCATGGGTGGATGTTCAGTGCCGCGAAACCAGTCGCTATTTGCAAGCGGTGTTGTGCGTCGTTGCTGCGCGCCTCAACCCAACCTACTGCCGCTGGCGAATGCCATGCAGCGCGTAGGTGGGTGTTGAGCGCAGCGAAGCCCAACAGAAGGCTTGGCTTTAGTCCTGACGACCTGCAACCGCTTTGCCGTTGACCGTGCCTTCTTTAAGCATGATCTGGTATTCCTTGCCGTCGCTCTCGACCTGGTGCAAGCGCACGAGGAGGAAATCCCAGTCTTTGGCGAACCACAGAATGGTCTTGCGGCTGCTTTTAGTGGGGTCGCGCACGCGCTCGACCTTGATCGCATCGATCAGGCCCGCCTTGGTACGTACGACTTCCTCACCCAGCACACGGAAATCATAGGTTTCCACCTCGTCGCCATCGACCACCTGATAGCTCATGCTCTTGGTGCCGGCGGCAACGTCGTACTGCAGCGCCAGTTGATAGGTCGACTTGTCCAGCAGGCCGCGGTTGAGCGGTAGCTTGACCGGTTTGTCGCGGTCACTGCCGATGACCTGTTTGGCTTGCCAGTCAAAGCGCTGTTCAACCTTCTTGCCTTTGCCTAAACCGTTGCGTTCGTATAGGTAGCTGTATGGCTGCAGCGCGTCATTTTCGACACGCAACGTGCTCTCCTCAGTCACGCTGGCAACCAGCATGGAGGCTTCGAAGTTCAGCTTCCACAGGCCGTTATCCAGCGCTTGCAGGCTGCGCTCAGCGCTGCCACTGACGGGCAGTTGTTTCCAGTCGGCGGTGTAACTGGCGGCAAAAGGAGTGAGCTCAACAGCCGCTGCTGGCAGGCTGATCAGTGCAAGTGCGAACAATAAGGCGCGACGCATGGTGTCTCCCGTTTACGTTCGAATAAGGTGTCCGGTGCTGGGTAGCAGTTGTTCGTCCAACTCGGCCCCTTGTGCGCTCAGGCGCAAGCGACCTTCGGCAAACCAGCGCACCGCCTGCGGGTAAATCACATGTTCTTGAATGTGTACGCGCTGCGCCAGGCTGCTGGGCGAATCATCCGGCTGTACCGCTACCACTGCCTGTACGACCAGTGGTCCGCCATCGAGTTCCTCGCTGACGAAATGCACGCTGCAACCATGCTCACTGTCGCCAGCGTCCAGCGCCCGTTGATGGGTGTGCAGGCCTTTGTATTTCGGCAGCAGCGACGGATGGATGTTGAGCAGACGACCCGCGTAGTGGCGCACGAATGCAGGGGTGAGGATGCGCATAAAACCAGCCAGCACCACCAACTGCGGATCAAACGCATCAATCGCCTCAACCAACGCCGCATCAAAGGCCTCACGGCCGTCGAACTGCTTGTGGTCGAGCACGGCGGTGGCAATACCGGCGTCTTGGGCGCGCTGCAGGCCGAAAGCATCGGCGCGGTTAGAAATCACCGCGCTGATACGGGCCGGATTGCCGTCGTGGCTGATGCTGTCAATTAACGCCTGCAGGTTGCTGCCGGAGCCGGAGATCAGCACCACCACATTGCACAGTGCTGGCATCAGTGCTGCTTCAGGTTGTTCAGCACGACTTGGGCTGCACCTTCAGCCGCGGTGCCAATCTGGCCAATGACCCAAGGTTGCTCGCCAGCAGCGGTGAGGGTTTGCAGGGTGATCTCGACCTGATCCTGGGCCACGCAGATAACCATGCCGACGCCGCAGTTCAGCACGCGGTGCATTTCATGCTCGTCCACGTTGCCTTTTTCCTGCAGCCAGTCGAACACCGCCGGGCGCGTCCAGCTGGCCACGTCGACCAATGCTTGTGCGCCTTTTGGCAGTACGCGCGGGATATTGTCGAGCAGGCCACCGCCGGTGATGTGTGCCATGGCTTTAACTGCGCCAGTGTCCTTGATCAGTTTGAGCAGCGGTTTGACGTAAATACGCGTTGGCGCCATCAGCAGGTCGGTCAGCGGCTTGCCGTCGACCTCGGTGGTTTCGATTTCAGTACCCGACACTTCGATGATCTTGCGGATCAGCGAGTAGCCGTTGGAGTGCGGGCCGGAGGACGGCAGGGCGATCAGGGCGTCACCTGCGGCAACTTTCGAACCGTCGATGATTTCAGCTTTTTCCACCACACCGACGCAGAAGCCGGCCAGGTCGTAGTCTTCGCCTTCGTACATACCCGGCATTTCAGCGGTTTCACCGCCCACCAGGGAGCAACCCGCCAGCTCGCAGCCTGCGCCAATGCCGGTGACCACGGTGGCGGCAACGTCAACGTTGAGCTTGCCGGTGGCGTAGTAATCGAGGAAGAACAGCGGCTCAGCGCCACACACCACCAAATCGTTAACGCACATGGCGACCAGGTCCTGGCCGATGCTGTCGTGCTTGTTCAGGTTCAGCGCCAGGCGCAGTTTGGTGCCCACGCCGTCGGTACCGGAAACCAGTACCGGTTGCTTGTAGCCCGCCGGGATCTCGCACAGCGCGCCGAAGCCGCCCAGCCCACCCATGACTTCCGGACGTGCGGTGCGCTTGGCAACGCTCTTGATGCGTTCGACCAGGGCTTCGCCCGCGTCGATGTCTACACCTGCGTCCTTGTAGCTGATGGAGGGTTGCTTGCTCATAGATCCAGGCCTTTAGGGGGAATTCGGGTTGGCACCATCGCGCAACGGCGACGGTCTGCGAAGGCGCGCGATTTTATCAGGCTTACCCGGCAGCGGCCACCCGCGTAGGTGTCGGAGGCAGCGAGGGCTGTTTGACCTGTGGATGGGTCAGCAATGCGCGGATAACGCTGCCGCAGCGCATCCGTTCGCCGATTAATGCGGGTGTTATCGGCTAGGCGGCTGTCTGCTGAGGCTGACTCTTGTTAATCTGCCGGGCACGTTACTTTCCGTCCGTCGAGAATTTGTCCATGCGTTTGATCCCCCGTGTGCTTCTAGCCTGCTTGTCGTGTGTTGCACTTCCTGCTTTTGCTGCACCGGTTGCCGACCTGTATCAGGTGCGTGAGGCGCTCGCCGGCCAACAACCTGAAGAGCGTGCGGCCGCCCTTAGTCGGGCGCTGGACACCCTGGTATTGCGCCT
>CAMCJM010000101.1 GCA_945874835.1 Pseudomonas synxantha
CCCTGGTATTGCGCCTGACAGGCAGTGCCGAGGCCGTGCAAAGCCCGGCGCTGGCCGCCCTGCGCAAGGACCCGCAACAAATCGTCAGCCAGTTCGGTTACGAAGGCGATCGGCTGCTGGTTGATTTCGATCCGCTAAGCACCGAGCGCAGCCTGCGTCAGGCTGGCTTGGCACTGTGGGGGGCGAATCGGCCGAGCATTTTGCTGTGGTGGTTCAGCGATGCCAGCGACGGTACACGCCTGATTGGCGATGGCCAGGATGCGGCGACACCGTTTACCCAGGCCGCCCAACACCGTGGTTTGCCGCTGCGCTTGCCTTTGGCTGATTTGTCCGAGCAGTTGGTCGCCGTGCCGGAGAATCTTATTGCCGATGAGCCGGGCGCTCTGCGTGAAGCGTCCGAGCGTTACGCCGCCGATGCGCTATTAGCCGTTGTGGCGCGTGAGTCCAACGGTCAATGGCAGGCGCAATGGCGTCTGTGGCTTGGCGATGTGCTTGAGCAAGGCAGCGCGCAGGGTGCCGATCAAGCAGTGCTGGCCGATGCCATCTTGCTGGCCGTGAACCAGCGCCTGGCACCACGCTTTGTCGTAGCGCCTGGCGCTGCAACCGGGTTGACGGTGCAGGTACAAGGCGTCGATCTGCCGCGTTACGCCGAGTTGCAGCGCATTCTCGAACCCTTTGCCGCACAACTGCTAAAGGTTGAAGGTGATACGTTGACCTTTAATGTCACGGCCAATGCCGAGCAACTGCGCGCCCAACTCGGTTTGGCGCGTTTGCAGGAAGTCCCGGCTGAAGCGGCAGCACCGACAGACGCGCTGGCGGTGGATGTTAATCAGGCTGTGACGCAACCGCCTGTCCCGGCTGTTGAGCCTGCGACGGTAAACAATATGTTGAAGTTTCGCTGGTAGACTGCCGCCTTTATTCCCGCAAGCTTTAAAGCGCCGCGCAAGGCTGCGGTTTTATTATGCAAAGCTGCTTGGCCAGGCCGTGTAGCGATGGAGTGCAGAACATGATCGATTCACAGCGTTGGATATGGATAGCTGCTGGCCTGCTGTTGTGCGGTTTGCTTTACCTGTTGGCCCCGATTCTCTCGCCCTTTCTGATCGGCATTTTGCTGGCCTATATGGGCGATCCGCTGGTGGATCGGCTTGAGCGGCACAAGCTGTCGCGTACATGGGGCGTGGTGGTGGTGTTTGCACTGATCACCTTGATTCTGGTGATTATGCTGCTGGTCTTGCTGCCCATGCTGGGTAAGCAGTTGGTGCATTTGTACGAAATGATTCCGCAGGTGCTCGACTGGCTGCAAACCCAGGCGCTGCCTTGGATTCAATTGCAATTCGGGTTGAGTGATGGCTTTTGGCATTTTGATCAACTGAAAACCGCTTTTTCCGGGCAGATGGGTAAAACCACCGACTTCGTAGGTACATTGCTTTCTACCGCTACTGCATCTGGCTTGGCGCTGCTGGCCTGGGTGGCTAATTTGCTGCTGATTCCAGTGGTGAGCTTTTACCTTATGCGCGACTGGGACCTGATGCTGGCCAGGTTGCGCGGCCTGCTGCCGCGGGGGCGTGAAGGTTTTGTGGTGCAGTTGTTTGCCGAGTGTCACGAAGTGTTGGGGGCCTTCTTGCGTGGTCAGTTGCTGGTGATGCTGGGGTTAGGCGTGCTTTACGCCACCGGGCTGATGGTCATTGGCCTGGAGCTTGGCTTGTTGATTGGTGTGCTGGCGGGCTTGGCCAGCATCGTGCCGTATCTGGGTGTGGTCGTCGGGGTGGGGGCGGCGATGACAGCTGGTCTGTTCCAGTTCGGTCTCGATCCTTACCCACTGCTGGGCATTGCCGCCGTTTTCGTGGTCGGGCAGATGCTTGAAGGCATGCTGCTGACACCGTTACTGGTGGGTGACCGGATCGGCCTGCACCCGGTCGCGGTGATCTTTGCCATCATGGCCGGTGGTCAGCTGTTCGGCTTCACCGGCATTCTGCTGGCCTTGCCGGTGGTTGCGGTGATCATGGTTTTGGTGCGCCATCTGCATGATTTCTATAAACTTTCTTCCCTTTACGGTGAGCCAGTCGGCGGCTCCGATGAGCCGTCCAATCCAGCATGACACCCATCCAACTGCCTTTAGGTGTGCGTCTGCGTGACGACGCCACGTTTGCCAATTACTACCCTGGTGCCAACGCGGCCGCCTTGGGCTATGTCGAGCGATTGTGCGAAGCCGATGCCGGCTGGACTGAAAGCCTGATTTATCTCTGGGGTGGGCAGGGTGTGGGCCGCAGTCATCTGCTGCAAGCCGCCTGTTTACGCTTTGAACAACGCGGCGAACCGGCGGTGTACCTGCCGTTGGCCGAGGTGGTCGAACACGGCACGGCGCTGCTCGACAATCTCGAGCAGTGTGAGCTGGTGTGTCTTGATGATCTGGACGCCGTGGCGGGCAACCGCGAGTGGGAAGAGGCGCTGTTTCATCTGTTTAACCGCCTGCGCGACAGTGGCCGCCGCCTGCTGCTGGCCGCCGCTACCTCGCCCCGTGAATTGCCCATCAAGTTGCCCGATTTGCACTCACGCCTGACCCTGGCGCTGGTGTTCCAACTGCAGTCACTGTCGGATGAAGACAAACTGCGCGCCCTGCAACTGCGTGCCTCGCGCCGAGGTTTGCACCTGAGTGATGAGGTCGGGCGCTTTATCCTCACGCGTGGTGAGCGCAGCATGAACGCGCTGTTCGAGTTGCTCGAACGCCTCGATCAAGCCTCGCTGCAAGCGCAGCGCAAGCTGACCATTCCCTTTCTGAAAGAAACGCTGGGTTGGTAACGCCCGCCTAAACGCGTTCAAGCGATTGAGCGGGCCGGGTGGCCTAGGCCTCTCCCGCCAGCTTGCGCTCGTACTGAAAACGCCAGCGGGTGTACATCAACGCGGCGCAGAACAAGCTGAAGCTGGTCAGCGTTAGCAACCAGCCGTACAGCGCTTTGCTCGGGTCAAACGCAGCCAGTACGCCCTGGATAAAGTACAAATTGACCACAAAACAGGCCCAGGCGTGGGCGCGTGCGTTGCCAAGGATCAGGCCGGGGGCCAGCAGCAGCAGCGGGGCGAGTTGCACGCCGAGAATGACCCACAGCAGCTTGTCTGGCACGTTGGCGAAGCCGAGGTTCCACGTCAGTAGCAGGGCGCCCAGGCCCAAAAAGCTCACCAGGCTGGCGATCCGGCTGAGTGTGAGTCGTGGTTGCAGCCACTCAAGCGAGGGCAGGGGTTTGGCGGTTTTAGCCACGGGAACTCTCCAGTTTTACGGCGGTTTGCGCCAAGCGTTGGCCGAGGGCGCGGCACAGGGCGGTTTCATGCTCATCGAGGGCGCGTTTGCCGTCGTTGCCCGCGTGGTGACTAGCCCCGTAGGGTGTGCCGCCGCCGCGTGTTTCCAGCAACGCGGACTCGCTATAGGGCAGGCCGGTGATGAGCATGCCGTGGTGCAGTAAGGGCAGCATCATCGACAGCAGTGTGCTCTCCTGGCCGCCATGCAGGCTGGCGGTAGACGTGAAAACGCCCGCCGGTTTACCCACCAATGCGCCGGTCAGCCAAAGACCGCTGGTGCCATCAAGAAAGTATTTCAACGGCGCGGCCATGTTGCCAAAACGTGTCGGGCTGCCGAGGGCAAGGCCGGCGCAGTTTTTCAGGTCATCCAGGCTGGCATAGGGCGCACCCTCAGCCGGAATTTCAGGAGCGACGGCTTCACACTCGGCAGAGACCGACGGCACAGTGCGCAGGCGCGCTTCTAGGCCGCCCAGCTCTACGCCACGGGCGATTTTCCGGGCCATTTCAGCGGTGGCGCCATGACGGCTGTAATACAGCACCAGAATGTAGGGGGCGCTCACGGCAGAATCTCCAGAATCTTCTCAGGTGGGCGACCGATAACGGCCTTGTCGCCGACAACCAGAATGGGACGCTCGATCAGCTTGGGGTGGCTGGCCATGGCGGCAATCAGTTGGGCTTCGCTTAATTGCATGTCGTGCAGGGCAAGGGCTTTGTATTCGTCTTCACCGCTGCGCAGCAGTTGGCGGGCGCTGATGGCTAACTGGCTCAATAATTCGCGCAGCTGTTCAGCGTCCAGCGGTGTTTCGAGGTAGCGCACGATGTGCGGCGTCAGCCCGCGTTCTTCGAGTAACTGCAGGGCGCTGCGTGATTTCGAGCAGCGCGGGTTATGGTAAAGGGTCAGATCGGTCATCTTGGGGTCGCCTGTTGCCTTTGATGGCCGCTATTCTACCCGCTTACCGCTACAGCGCCTGCGTCATGCTCGCGCAGGGTGTGCAAATGATTAGGGAGCGTGCATGCGGCAACGCGTGATCAACCTGCTAGGGTTCTGGCGTTTTTTGCTGCAGCGGTTTCTCGCTGACCAAGGCCCCAATAATGCCGCCGCACTGACGTACACCACGTTGTTTGCGGTGGTGCCGATGATGACGGTGACGTTTTCCATGTTGTCGGCTATTCCGGCATTTCAGGACACCGGCGAGCAGATCCAGAGTTTTATCTTCCGCAATTTTGTGCCGTCAGCCGGTGAAACCTTGCAGCAGTATCTGCGTGATTTCACTACACAGGCCCGCCAGCTGACCTGGATCGGGGTGGTGGTCTTGGCGGCAACGGCGTTCTGGATGCTGGTAACCATCGAGAAAGCCTTCAACGGCATCTGGCGTGTGCGCCAGCCGCGCCGGGGTGTGTCGAGCTTTTTACTGTATTGGGCGATTCTCAGCCTTGGGCCGTTGTTACTTGGTGGCGGCTTTGCCATCAGCACCTACTTCACCTCGCTGTCGCTGATTTCCGGGCCGGATGCGTTGCTCGGGGTGCAGGCATTACTGCAATTCATGCCGCTGCTGTTTAGCGTGGCGGCGTTTACCCTGTTGTATGCAACGGTGCCCAATGCCCAGGTGCCGTTGCGTCATGCGTGGTTAGGCGGCTTGTTTGCAGCCATCTTGTTTGAAGTGGCGAAGATGTTGTTTGGCCTCTATGTGCGCCTGTTCCCCGGTTATCAGTTGATTTATGGGGCGTTTGCCACTGTGCCGCTGTTTTTGCTGTGGATTTACCTGTCTTGGTTGATTGTGCTGTTCGGCGCGCAATTGGTCTGCAACCTGGGTGTTTCTCAGCAGTGGCGTAAGCGCGCGCTGCCTCGCTTGCTGGTGGTGTTTGTGGTGTTGCGGATTTTATATGAGCGCCAGCAGGTGGGTTTGAGCATTCGCCTGAGTGATGTGCAGCGCCAAGGCTGGCAATTGGCCGAACATGAGTGGGAAGAGATACTGAGTTTTCTTGAACAGCAGCATCTGGTCGCCTCAACGGGCGCTGGTTGCTGGGTGCTCAGCCGCGACCTTAGCCACTACTCGGTGCAACAACTGCTTAGCCACAGCCCCTGGCCATTGCCTTCGATAGAGCGTTTGCCTGAGCAGCTTGATGAGCCCTGGTATCCGCCGTTGCGCGCGGGTTTGCAGCGTTTACACAACGAACAGGTGGCTTTGTTTGCGACAGACCTGGCGCAATGGCTGCAGCCACACAGCCCTTAACTCGCTAGCCGAGTGACGTAAAGCGTCAGTTTAGGGCGCGCTAATGCAGCTGCCTGAGCGTCGCGCAGGCTGTGGCGCGGCGAAGTAAGGTTCAACAGCGGCTGGCACACTTCTGGCTATGTCATGCCAGACATAATCAGTCTGTCAGCAGGGTAAGGCTTCGTGGAGCATCAAGGTGTTATGCCAGTAAACCCAAAAAAGTGATTTATCTGCACCAGCGTGACCCCGGCGAGGCGCTTGAGCGACTGAATCGCGTTACAGGCCTGACCTTTAGCCAATGGCCGCAATCGTTGGCCGGGTGTGATGCGGCGCTTGAGCCGCCCGCGGAGTGCGCTGCTTGCGATACCCCCCCCCAGCAGGGCGAGCAGCATGGCCCGGCTGGTGAAGTGCGCTCGCGTTAAATAGCCAAAGCGCGTGGCCAGAAAGGGTGGGGGCTGAAGGCGATCCGTTAGGCCAACGCTTGTCGCGTGTCGAGTTGAGGTGGCTCAACCGCTTGAACAAACAGTTCTTCAACCACCAGGCCGCCAGCGGGTAAGGTCGAACGCAAGCGCACCTGCATCTGCTCGATTTTCTGCTTAACCGGCAAGCGTGCGACGCTCGATAGCAAAATCTTGCCGTGTGTATTGACCTTGCCGTGGTCAATCACCACCTCGCGTCGGGCCGCGCCGTCTTGGAAGCTGATGAGCAAAGACACCGCCGCGTTGGCCAAGCCAGGCAGGTGCAGCCAGGTGGCAATATTGAACTCGGCCACGCGGCCTTCGTAAGGGGTGACCTGAAAGCGGGCGAGGCTGACGATGGTTGCGGGTACGTTGCCAATCAAGGTGTCGTGGGCGTTGCTCATGGGAGTGTCCGGGTAATAACGAATCGCGTCATGGGTGTGTGCGATTAATTATAAAACTGACCACCCCGGCAAACTGTGCGCTTGGCCGATACTGCGCGTGACCGCTCTCGCAGTTTCAGCGTTTAAGCCAGTTGCATCGGAAAGCGCGTGACCGAGGCCGTCACCAGATTGGCGTTCGGCAGCGGCAGGATCGCCTGGTTATGCGCACTGGCCAATTGCAGCCAGATGTTTTCCCCTTCAACAAACTGTCCGTTAGGCAGCAACAAACCATGGTGCCAGCCATTGCCGGGTTCCGGCGTGCTTTGCAGAACGCCTGGGTGGGTTTGTGCACTGGGCGCTCGGCGTAGCCACACGGGGCGGGGTAAACCTTTAAGGTAACGCAGGCCCAGGTGCAGGCCTTCACCGTTTAGATGTCGCCAGCGCACCAATGCCAGCGTGGGGCTGTCGCTGTGGGTCAATAACACCAACTGGCCCACCGTTAGCTGCGAAGCGTGCTCGGCGGTGCACAGTAAGCGCGCGCCGCCCGCGCTGGCATCTAGGGTTACTGCTGGGCTGCGCGGGGGGCGCTGCTCAAGCAATTGCGCATGGATATTGACCAGCCCGATCACCAGTTCACAGGCGCTGCTTTGGTCCGCTCTGGAATGGCGTCGTTGCTGGCGGCCAAGCCAATGCTGCTGCACCCGCTCCAATACCTGGCGCTCGGCATTGCTTTGCAACGGTGCGGGTTCATGCAGCGCCACCAGCAGCGCACCCAGCTCAAAACGGCGCAAGTAATCCGGGTTGCCTTGTGGCTGCTGGGCAAATGAGAGGTAGGGTAGCGGCTCGCTCAGGTCGACAATCTGGCCCTCAATCTCTTCGTCTTCATCCCATGGCAGCAAACGCGCCAGACCGGCCAGCGGCGAGAGCGCGCCAAATAACAGCGCACATTCGCCGCTGGCAAGATGAAAGGGGTTGCTCAAAGCCAGCAGCAACATCTGCTGGTACAGGCCGCGCAGGGTTATGGCCGGTTGCGGATAAAATGCTGCCGCCACGGGTTCGTCCAGGCAATCCTGATGCTCGCCAAGCCAATACAGTAGGTGGCTGTCGCGCCACAGGCTGGCGGGTGGCTCCTGATAAAGTTGGTAGTGACGCAGCAGGCTTTGCGCTAAAAAATGCTGGGCCATGTACAAGCACCAC
The DNA here is from genome assembly GCA_945874835.1 of Pseudomonas synxantha. Lineage (GTDB taxonomy): Bacteria > Pseudomonadota > Gammaproteobacteria > Pseudomonadales > Pseudomonadaceae > Aquipseudomonas > Aquipseudomonas synxantha_B. The sequence continues at coordinate 7,543 of CAMCJM010000101.1, forward strand.
GCCAGATGCGGTCTGGATGGCTGGCGGCCTTGCAGAATTTGCAGCAACAAGCGTTTGAAGCCCACCGCTAATTCATTGCACAGGTGTACAAAAAATGCGCTGGGGGGCGTGTCGCCCTGATAAGCCTTGCTGAAGTGGCAGTATTGATCGCTGAAGCTTTGCAGCGCGCGTTGCCTTTCGAGTAAGGTCATGGCGCTGCGGTTTAGCTTAAACAGCAGGGCGAGCACATGCTGCAAGGCCATTTCGGGTGACAGTGTGCGTGCCTGGGCCAGCTGTGTATTGAGGTCGGCCAGTGATGCGACGTCGGTCTCAAGGATGTCTGGCACTTCCAGGCGCAAGGCATCTAATGTCATATCAACCCTAGGAATTCAGGAGGCAAATGCATGGTCATGCGTTTCCAGGCGATCATTCGTGGTTTCGCAGTACTCGGCTTGGGTTTTATCCTGGCCGGCTGTGCGCAAGACATTGGCGTCGATCAGCATGGACGAAAGGTAGCGGTTGAGCGCCTTGAAGGCCAGTGGTTAGTGATTAATTACTGGGCGCAATGGTGCGCGCCTTGCCGCACTGAAATTCCTGAGCTCAATGAGCTGGATATAGAGCTTCGAGATCAGTCTGTTTGGGTCTTAGGGGTCAACTTCGATGCCCTGCAGGATGAAAAGCTTAGCCAGGCCACAGAAGAAATGGGCATCACCTTCACCGTGCTCGCACAAGACCCGGCGGAGCGCTTCCAGCTGCCGCGCAATGAAGTGTTGCCGGTTACGTATCTGATTGATCCTCAAGGGCGCATGCGTGAGCGGTTGCTAGGGGAGCAGAGCGCTGAGGGTTTAAAGGCGCGGTTAGCGGCGCTTAAAGCTGAAGGCTAGTGCGCATGACTAGGGCTTCACATACCAGAAATCGTGCCAGAAGCCGACCACTTTGGCCGGGTAAGCATGTTTGCCCAGGCTGCCGTTGTAGCGCGCTAGAGCGCGATTGAGATCGCCATTTTCCTTGCGCAGGTAGTAGCTGAGAATGGTGCAGCCGTAGCGCAGGTTGGTGGCGTTATCGGTGAGATTGTCCTGCGGGCGACCCAGCTCGGCCTTCCAGAATGGCATGACCTGCATCATGCCCTGCGCCCCGACTGAGGAAATGGCGAAGCGATTAAAATGGCTTTCGGCATGGATCAACGCAATCACCAAGTCTGGACGTAAACCCGCATGTGTGGCTTCGCGATGCACCAAACGCAAGAAGGTCAGGCGTTCTTGCGCGTCGGGAATGAAGCGGCGCATGCGCGTCGACATGTCCAGCAGCCACACCTCGGCATCAAAACGGTCGTCGAAGCTGTCGGCTTGCGCCACGGTGTGTTGCAGCAACTGCCGTAGCTCGGGCTCTGGCGCCTGACGAACCGGCGCAGCGACTGCGCAGCTCAGCAGCAGTGAGAGCGCTATACCCACCACGCCTTGCAGCATGGCGCGGTTAATTGTTGCCAGGGTCGGCAACCAGCCTGCCGGCATCTTGAGTCAGCGCCCGCAGAAACGCCTTTTGCAGCTCTGGGTCGTTGCGTGTCAGCTCAATCAAGCTTTGCTCAAGCTCGCTGGCTTCTTCTTCAAGGCCCAGCTCGGAAAGACGTTTGACCCGATGCACCCACTGGGCCACGTCATCACTTTCAAGGTCGTTATAAATCAGCTCGTGGGCTTCCTGCAGCTTGCCGCGCAGGGTGCGGCTGACCAGCAAGGAGGCGTCGGCACGGGCCGAACCTTGTTCATCCTCTACGGTTAACAGCAGCGTGCTGATGCGTGATACGTCCTTATCGGCAAACGGGCTGTCGAGCAGGTTAAGGCGCAGGATGCCGTTGCGGTCGGTTAGAAGCTCGTGGCTTTCTTTGCCAAAGCTCACCTGCACCGGCCTTTCAGCCCAGGGCAGGCTGGAATATTCCATGCGCGCATCCTGGCGGCGCTCTTCGAGGCTGGCCAGGCTTTGCTGCGAGCGACCATTGGACTCAACGTTCATGGCTGGGTTGAGGCCGGCAAAGCCATAGCTGATCCAGTCCTTGGTTGCTGTATCCGGCAGGCTGCCGAGCAGCACCACGTTCAACGCGTTAGCACCTATACCGCCAACCACCGCCAGCGCACCTAGAGGCACTTCATACAGCTCACGCCAAGGTTGATAAGGTGTGTAACGGTCATAGCGGCGTGTTACATCGAACGCGGTGACCTCGAACGTCTTCTGTTCATAGACGCGAACGCGGCGCTGAGGTAACTCCAAAACGCGCGGTTCACCCACCTCAATTAGCAGGTTGTGATCAAGCAACTTACGCTCGATGCGTTCTTCATGCTCGCTGCGTTGCGGCAACTGGTTGGCACAACCACTGAGGAACAACATGCCACCCGTGAGGGTGGCGATAAGGCTGAGGGTGTTTCGCTTGAACATGATGGCTCTTGAGATCAACGGCTGATGCGGGCCTGAATAAAGCTCAGGATGTCAGCGACGGGCACTGCCTGGGCTTCAGTTTCCTGACGGCTCTTGTATTCCAGATTACCTTCGGCCAAGCCGCGGTCACTGACTACGATGCGGTGCGGGATGCCGATCAGCTCCATGTCGGCGAACTTGATGCCGGGGCTGGTCTTCTTGTCGCGGTCATCGAGCAACACTTCAAAACCGGCGGCGGTCAGTTCGGCATACAGCGTGTCGGTGGCCTCACGCACTTGCTCGGTTTCGTAGCGCAGTGGCACCAAGGCAATTTGGAAGGGGGCTAGGGTGTCGTTCCAGAGAATGCCGCGCTCGTCGTTATTTTGCTCAATGGCAGCCGCGACAACACGGGACACACCAATGCCGTAGCAACCCATGGTCAGGATAACTGGCTTACTGTTCTCGCCCAGTACCTGGCAGTTAAGCGCCTGGCTGTATTTGGTGCCGAGTTGGAAGATGTGCCCGACCTCAATACCGCGTTTGATTTCCAGCGTGCCTTTGCCATCCGGGCTCGGGTCACCGGCGATCACATTGCGCAAATCGCAGACTTTCGGCAGTGGCAGATCACGCTCCCAGTTAACGCCAAAGTAATGTTTGTCGTCGATGTTAGCGCCGGAAGCAAAGTCGCTCATCAAGGCGACCGAGCGGTCGATGATGCACAGGATTGGCAGGTTGACCGGGCCAAGCGAGCCAGGGCCGGCACCGACGGCCGCACGGATTTCGTCTTCCGATGCAAAGACCAGCGGGCTGGCGACTTCTTCAAGGTTGGCGGCCTTGATTTCGTTCAGTTCGTGATCGCCGCGCACAATCAGTGCTACCAGCGTGCCTTCTTTGGCACCGTGGACAATCAGGGTTTTGATGGTTTTCTCAATGTCCAAGGCAAAACCTTGTACCAGTGCATCAATGGTTTTGGTGTCCAGTGTTTCGACCAGGCGCATGGCCTCGGTCGCTGCTGCGCGGGCGGCTTCACGCGGTACAGCTTCGGCTTTCTCGATGTTGGCGGCGTAGTCGGAGGCGTTGCTGAAGGCGATATCGTCTTCACCAGAATCAGCCAGTACATGAAATTCGTGGGAACCCGTGCCGCCGATAGAACCGGTATCCGCTTGCACCGGACGGAAGTTCAGGCCTAGGCGAGTGAATACGTTGCAGTAAGCCTGGTGCATGCGGTCGTAGGTTTGTTGCAAGGACGCTTGGTCTGTATGAAAGGAGTAAGCATCCTTCATGATGAACTCGCGGCCACGCATCAAGCCAAAGCGCGGACGGATTTCGTCACGGAATTTTGTCTGGATTTGGTAAAGGTTGATCGGCAGCTGCCTGTAGCTGTTCAGCTCGTTGCGCGCCAGATCGGTGATGACTTCTTCGTGGGTCGGGCCTGCACAAAAATCGCGGCCATGGCGATCCTTCATGCGCAGCAGTTCGGGGCCGTACTGCTCCCAGCGGCCGGACTCCTGCCACAGTTCAGCTGGCTGAATGCCTGGCATCAGCACTTCGAGTGCGCCAGCGGCGTCCATTTCCTCGCGCACCACTTTTTCAACCTTGCGCAGCACGCGCAGGCCCATGGGCAGCCAGGTGTAAAGGCCGGAAGCCAGCTTGCGGATCATTCCCGCGCGCAGCATCAGTTGATGGCTGATCACCACGGCGTCGGAAGGGTTTTCTTTAAGAGTCGAGAGCAGGAACTGGCTGGTACGCATAATTGGCTGTTCTGTCGGTTGCAAGAGATTTTGAATGGGCCGCATTGTACGGTGCTTGTACAGATGCGTACAGAACGGCACAGCGCTAATGCAGGTAAGCGGATAGGCAGCGATGAACGCCCACATCTGTAGGCGCAAGCTTGCTGGCGATCAAGGCTGAGAAAGTGCATCGCCGAGACGTCGGGCCGCAGCAAGTTGGCTCCTATAAAGGGGCGTAAAAATCGCTGCGTATAACTTGAGATCTATGGGGTGCGAATTAAGGAGGGGAATATGTCGATTTTGACGGCAGAGCAGGTGCAAGCGCTGATTCGGGCGGGGTTGCCGATGGCAGAGGACATCAACTTGTGTATCGACCAGTTGGACGCTGCAGGGGCAATGGCGCGAGTGCCGTTTCACAGCAAGCTGGTGCGGCCCGGCGGCACCTTGTCCGGCCCAACCATTATGGCGTTGGCGGATGCGGCTATGTATGCGGTGGTGCTAGGCCGGCTCGGACGAGTGGAAATGGCCGTTACGTCGAACTTGAATATCAACTTTCTGGTTAAGCCTAAGCCGGTTGATCTATTGGCTCATGCGCAGATATTAAGGCTAAGTCGTCGGCAGGCTGTCTGCGAAGTGTCGGTCTATTCGCAGGGTAATGAAGATGAGTTGGTGGCGCATGTAACGGGCACCTATGCGTTGCCGTTATGATTCTATTGCAGGCAAGAAAAAGCCCGGCACAAGCCTAATGCCGATCAGTTAAGCCTCCCTGCTTGACCTTTGGCCGCAAGAAATCAAAATCCGATGCCTGTATTGGCATCGGATTTTTTATGCGTCTCGCTCGAGCACTGGAACTGACTCACAACATCGCCTCTACCCCCAAGTCA
>CAMCJM010000102.1 GCA_945874835.1 Pseudomonas synxantha
AAAACCCAGGGTCGGATGCTCGTGGTCAAAGTCTCGGAGGAGATTGCGCTCGGAGATTACGAAGCCTTGCTTAAGGGCATTCGCAAAAATCCCGGCAGCTTTGCCCGGAAAATCGTCATGCTCGACAGCATTGGCGGCAACGTCAGTGAAGCCATGCGCATGGGCCGATTACTGCGCGAAACCGGCTTCGATTCGCTGGTGCCATCGACTGGCGTGTGCCAAGGCAGTTGCGTGTACCTGCTGGCTGCCGGCAAGCGCAAGACCGTGCGCGGGCATGTCGGTATTCACCGGCCTTACTACGCTGGCAGCGATTCGGTGCACAGCGCCTCAGGCGGCGTCAGTCGAGCCAGCCAGGTGGCGTATTTCAACAGCATGCAGATTCCGCTGGCGTTGATTGAGCGCATCAACAGCACCGAGCCACGCCGCATGCAGGTGCTGAACAGTAGCGAGCTCAAGCGGTATGGCTTGCACTAAACCGCTTCAGCGCGCTGCATCAAGGTGCGCTGACGCCACTCCATAACCCTGTACTTCAAACCTAAAGCGGGGCAGCCGGTGATTCAGCAGCGGTAAGTGCGAGGGGTCAGTCCTATGCCCGCGATAATGTTTCGCGGGTTTTATCTGTGAAGTAACAGCGCAAGCTATTTACGTTGCCATTTACCGTCGAGCTGGATGTATTGCCCGGCGGGGGTTTTGTCCATGGCCTTCTTCCCGGCAATGATTTCCACATCGCTGGGCTTGATGCTATTTTGCGCGGCCAGCTTCTGGTATTCGGCGCGGCGCGCCTGGTTGATCAGCTGCGCGATTTCGGCGGCCTGGCCACCGCCAGTGACAACACCAAGGTAGCCGTTGGGCATTTCACCCAATTGACCGCTGGCTTTGGCGTCGCCCAGGGCGGACATGGCTTCGTTAAGGTTCAGGGCTACGGCTGGCAGGCTCAGGCTGAGCAGCAGCAACAGGCTGGCAAGGCGTTTATAGAGGGTCATGCTCGGGCTCCTTAGAGCAATCCGCTGGATTCGCTGAACATGCTGTCCAGGGCTTTATCCACCTTGATGTAGATTTCGTGCTCAATCTTCACATTGAGGTTGATGTTGATCGGCTCATTGGGCATCGCCAACTGCACCGTCGGGGTGCAGGCCGTGCTGAGCAGCCCCAGTAGCAGGACGGCGAGAAAACTACGCAAGCGCATGGCGCTTCTCCTTGGTCATGGCTCTGTCGGGGCCGGTTTTGCATTGCGTTGCAGCATACGCTGTTGCACACGTTGCTTGATGATGTCGCTGACTTTGTCGGTCAGTTGCAGACTGGCCAGCAGGGTCGGAATGTCTTCTTCCAGGTTGATATTGAAGTGGATCGGACGGCCCTGTTTGATGGCCGGGTTCTGTCCCTCTAAGCGCATGGCCAGGTTGAGCGTGCCTTGCTGATCGTAGTTAACCTGGCTGCTCAGGATCGTGAAGCGAAAGTCCTCCAATGATTGCGTCACCAGTTGCATGGCCGGGTTGCTGCGCCCCAGCGCGCGGATGCGCTCAGAGTGGAACTGCAACCTACCGCCCGGTACGCGAGCGCTCAGCTGGCCTTGCTCGATGGTGACGCCTTTGCTGCTGATCTGCAGCGGCAAGTCGCCATCGAGGGTGCCTGTACCGGCTAAACCCTCTGTGGGATAGAGGATAAACAGCTGCTCAAGTTCCAGCCCTCGTACGTGCATGGCCATTAGCAGCGGTTCGCTGGCCAGGCTCCATTGTCCCGGTATCACCGCTAGCGTGCCGCCCATCAGGGCTGTCTCGGCCTGGCGTAACTGCAGTTGGCCTTGTGCGGGTGTTTGCAGTGCAGCGCTTTAGCTGCCGCTGAGTTGCACCGGGCCCAGCGGTATACCGGGGTTGGCCTGGGCCAGGTGCAGCTCGTGCAATTCCAGCTGCAGTTGTTTGCGGTCTGTGCGCACACTCAGTCTGCTGTCCAGGCCTTCCAGCGCGGTGCGGTCATAAATCCCGCCAAGCCCTTTGCTGGTGAGTTCGAGTGTGAGTGTGGGCAGCGCCTGATTGCGGGCCAGGGTCAGGCTGGCGTGGGCATTCAGGCGACCGTTATTCAGCTCCAGCAAAGCTGGCCAGGCTGTGAAGCTGTCTTTTAAGGGGTTGCCGCTGCGCAGAAACAGCTCGGTCAATTGCGCATGCAGGCTCAAGCCCTCGGCGCTGCTGTGTTGCGCCTGCAGCTGGAGCTGCAAACCTGCATCGTTGCGCAGGGTGCCGTTTAGCGCCGCCTGCTGTTGATTGGCAGTCAACGGGCCTTGCCAATACCAGCGCTGGGGCTGCAATTGCCCATGCTGCACCTGTGCGCTGAGGTCGAGCGGGCCTTTTAACTGCCAATCGAGAAACGAGCCTGCCGCCAGTTGGGCCTGCATGTGCAGCCCGCTGCTGCTGGCTTTAAGTTGCTGCGCGTGCACATCTGCAAAGCGCAGATGCTGCAGGCTGAGTTGCGAGCCTTTGCTTAAACGCAGATCCAGCCGCTGTGCATCTACAAAGGCGTCGAGTTGCAATTGCCCCTGCAGTGCGCCGATTGCCCAGCCATTCAGCTGAAATGCCGGGGTGGTGGCGCTGAGGCTGCCACCCAGCAGTTGCAAGCCCCAGGGCAAACCATTAGCCAGGGCCAGCGTACCTTTTAGCTCGAATGAGCTACGGCCCTGGCCCTTAAACCGCAATTGCAAGGGCTGGGCGCGACCCACCAGCGTTGCAGTCGGTTGTCGGTTGTCGGGTGTCTCGGTGGCCTGGATGGTGAACTCCAGCGCATTGGGATACAGCTCGGTCGGTACACCGCTGATAAGGCCAGGAGCAATCTGCTTGAGGTTAAGGTCGGCGTTCAGGCTGTCGGCTAACCACTGCCCATCCAGCGCTTGAGCAGCCAGATCGAAGCGGCCTTGCAGTTGCCCGATGGTGGGAATTGGCCACGGCTCTGGCAGGTTGGCGCTCGCGTGCAACTGGCCGCTGGCTTGTTGCAGGAGCGCCCAATTAAGTGGGCCGGGTGCAAGCTGCAGTCGCCAGCCCGCTTTCACCTGCGCCGCCGCGGGCGCATTAGGCAGTGTGCTTGTGGCGCTGGGCAGCCACTGGCTTAGCCAGCTTTGCAGCACCGCGCTTTGTTGCAGATCGCCAGTCAAATCAGCTTGCCAGAGTTGCCCCGAGGCGTTCTGTTGCACGCTGCTGCTGAGTTGCAATTGTACGTGCTGATTAACTGCCAGGCTTAGCTGCAAGGCTGCACGCGTCGGCTCGCTTTGCAGCTGCGCGTGCCATCGCAGGTGTTCCTGTTGATGTTGCAGGTTTATTTGCACATCAAGCTGCGCTGCTTCTTTGCGCAGCAACAGATCGCCCAACAACTGGCAGCGCGTATCGGCGCAGGGCAGCGTGATCTGCAGCGCATCAATCGCTACGTGCTGCGGCAGTCGACTGATAACGGCGCTGAGCTGCTCAAGCGAAAACGCATAATCCGGGCGGCTCTCAGATGCAGGTTCAGGCTGATCGGGCAGATTCAGTTGCAGGCTGGTGATATGCACTTGCCGCCAGAAGGGCAGTGACAAGCTAAATCCGCTCCAGTGCAATCGCACCTGTTGCAGCTGCAATGCGCCGCTGGGGTGGCGCAGGCTCAGCTGGTCAAGCTGGATGCCCTGAGTGGACAGACTCAGGCCGTGCCATTCGAGTTGTTCGATCTGCTCGCGTTCGAGTAGGCGGCTTAGGCTCAGGTAGCCGTAAGCGCCGAGCAGCGCGAGCAGTAAAACCAGGCAACTGATAAGTCGCAGCCAGGTGCGCCGGCTGGGCATAAGCACTGATCCATAGTGGGGGAGTTGCGTGACGGGGCGTTAACCCATGTATAGCGGGCTGCCAATCAACGGTTATTCTGCGCTGTGTAATTGCAGCGTTTAGTGGTATTTTTGCTGTAAATAGACATTGTGAAAGTGAGAGCCGTGATGAGCGCATTGATTCGCCCGGAAGTCGACGCCGACGCGGTGCTGACCAAAGCGCTGCTGTCGACCCGCGAACAACTGGGCCTGACCCAGCAGGAACTGGCTGACATCATTGGCGTACACCGCAGCGCCATCTCGCGCTGGGCGGAGGGCGGGCTGCGTGTACACAGTAAAACCGGCGAGCTGGCTCTGTTGCTAATCCGCATCTATCGCTCATTGTTTGCCCTGTTTGGCGGCAACCTGGCCGACATGCAGCATTTTCTGCGCACAGACAATCGCCATCTGGACGCGCCGCCCTTATCACTGATGATGCAGGTGCAGGGATTAGTCAGGGTCGTCGAATACTTGGATGCGATTCGCGGTAAAGGCTAGCGCCTGCGTCGTCAGTCATCTCGCCTCGTTAGCCCCCGTTTAGGATCAATCGCCATGGATATCTGGCAAAACTGCCACGGCCAGCAGCACATCAAACCTTTGCGCGGCCGCTTGGTGCGTCTGGTGGAAAGCCAGGCTCAGGTGGCCACCCTGCAACTGGTCGATACCCTGGCCGAGCAAGCCCTGCTGGAACAGTTGCTGGAAACCAGCAAACCGCCAGTGCCGACCAGCGCCGAGGCCTTGCACTATTTACTTAAAACCCCGTTTCGCTATCCACCGCTGCGCTGGGGCTCACGCTTTGGCCGGGTGCACGAACCTAGCCTGTTTTACGGCGCATTGCGCTTGGAAACGGCCATGGCTGAGGCGGCTTACTATCGGTTTTTGTTGTGGGATGGCATGCGTATCGCGCCGCCCAGTGGGCGAATCCTTTCTGAGCATTGCACCTTTGAGGCGCGTTATCAGGTTGAGTCCGGCATTCAGTTACAGCATGCGCCCTTTGCTGAGTATCACCCTCAGCTTGCAGATGTGAGTGATTACCGTGCCACGCAAACCTTGGGGGCCGCCATGCGCGAAGCTGGGGTTGAGGCTTTCGAGTACCGTTCTGCGCGCTGCCCGTTGGGCGGCAATAACGTGGCCTTGTATGTGCCTGCCGCCTTGGCGGATAAACGCCCGCGTAACCTGCTGAGCTGGTTGTGTGAAACCACAGCCGAATACGTGGCCTTCAAAAATGCGCAGATTCCCGACACGCCCAAGCTGTTTCAGGTTGAGGCCTTTTGGCTGGATGGGCAGCTACCGCGCCCGGCCTAGCGCGCATGGTGTGTGGGCCGTTTACGCCCTGAAAAAGGGCAGGTGAAGGGGCGGGGCTGGCGAGTTGTGCACAATTGCGATGCGCCTTGTCAAGCTGCTTATAGAGCGTGACGTAAGCCCTTGATTCTTTGTGATGCTTTTATAAGTCAATGAAAAATATAGATTTTTTGTGCTGGTGAAAAAATCACCAGTTTAACTCCGGGCCCCGCAGCATAGGCGGTTGGGGCGCTTGCACCCATGTTATCCACCAAGTTATCCACAGCTTCTGTGGATTAACCCAAGCGCTTGCTCTAGCTAGCGCCATGGCGGGCAAGTAATGCTGATAAAGGAGCGACAATGAGTTGTGTGTTCTGTGCTATTGCGGCGGGCGAGCTTCCTGCGGAGCGTATTTACGAGGATGAACGCTTTATCGTGTTGTTGGATATTTTCCCGTTGCGACCGGCCCATGTGCTGATTGTCAGCCGCGAGCACGCCCCTTTTCTGAAGGATCTGCAGAGCGCCAGCGCTGAGCACTTACTGCCCTTGGCCCAACGCATTGCTGCGGCCTTGCGTGCAGCCGGTTATGGCGGCGAAGGCATCAACTTCTTGATTAATGATGGACCGACCTCCAACCAGCATGTGCCCCATCTGCACCTGCACCTGATTCCCCGGCGCAAAGGTGATGGCTTGGCATTGCTCTGGCGCGCGTTAATTCGCTTTATACCGCTGGGGCGAAAACGCATCGAAGCGCGTTTGGCCCGTGAGGCGCAGCAACTACGAGAGGCTTTACGTCATGTGTGAATTGTTGGGCATGAGTGCCAATGTGCCGACCGACATTGTGTTCAGCTTTACCGGCTTGATGCAGCGCGGTGGGCGCACCGGGCCGCACCGTGATGGTTGGGGCATTGGCTTTTATGAGGGCCGTGGCCTGCGCCTGTTTCAAGATCCGCAGGCCAGCAGTGAATCGGAGGTGGCGCAGCTGGTGCAGCGCTACCCCATTAAAAGTGAAGTGATCATCGGCCACATACGTCAGGCCAATGTCGGTCGCGTTTGTCTGGCCAATACCCATCCGTTTGTACGCGAGATGTGGGGGCGCAACTGGTGCTTTGCGCATAACGGTCAATTGGCCGACTTTGCGTCGTCCTTTAGCCACTATCGACCGATTGGCGACACTGACAGCGAAGCGGCGTTTTGTGACCTGCTTAATCGCCTGCGTCAGGCTTTTCCCGAGCCGGTAAGCGTGGAGCAATTATTGCCCACGTTGGTCGAGGCTTGCGCAGGCTATCGCCAGCAAGGCGTATTCAATTGCCTGCTGAGTGATGGCGACTGGCTGTTCAGTTTTTGCAGCAGCAAGCTGGTGCATATCACCCGGCGCGCGCCCTTTGGCCCGGCGCATTTGAAAGATGCCGACATGCAGGTGGATTTTCAGGCGCAAACCACGCCCAATGACGTGGTGACGGTAATCGCCACCGAGCCGTTAACGGCCAATGAGCACTGGACGCTCTTCCAGCAAGGCGAATGGCGTTTATGGCGTGGCGGTGAGTGCATCGCGCAGGGTTTAACGGACTGAACGGGGAAGGGCTATGTTGAGAAGTTATCTGCGTTTAGCGTTGTTTGCCTTGGGCTTGTTGGTGGGGGTGCAGGTACCCGGTTTTATCGATGACTACAGTAAACGCGTGGAAGCGCAGCGCATGGAGTCGGAGGTGGGTCTTAACGGCTTTCGGCAAACGGCTCAGCGCTTTTTCAAGGGCGATCTGGTGGCGCTGGTTAGCCACTACCAGGCCAGTGCTGACCCGGTGATGCGCAGCGACGCACAAAGCCTGAGTACGCTGGTTGAACGCTCAGCGTTTCTTGAGCGCGAAGCCAAGGCCATGCAAGGCCCCTGGTATGCGCAGCTCTGGCATCTGGCCACAGCGGCAGATCACGAACTGATGGAGCAGACGTTTGCGGCTTATCGCTACCAAGTGCTGCTCGCGCCCGAGGCCATCACTTGGGGCATCGTCTGCGCGCTGTCGCTGGCCTGGCTGGTCGAAAGCCTGCTGGTGCTGTTCGGCATGCTGCTGGGTGTGGGCCGCAGCCAGAAGGTGCAGCAGCGCCATTGGCGTTAGGGTTTACGTTCAGCCTTTGGGTCTTGTGCGAGGGGCTCTGTGGGGCGGCTCTGTGGGAGGGGCTTTAGCCGCGACAATTAAGCCCCGCCCAGTATGTAGGTTGGGTTGAGGAGCAGCGCGACGAAGCCCAACGAGACATGCTGCAATCTGTTGGGCTTCGCTGCGCTCAACGCCAACCTACGCCTTATCGCCACGCAACACGCAATGGGTACATGGACTTTCTTAAGCTTGCTTGCTGCCTTGAATACAAGCAGCCTCGTTAACAGTCGGCAGAGTCGGCAATTTTTTACGCCGCGATACCAGCAACACGCCCGCCACGACCAACGCCGCACCCGCCAACTGGGCCAGTGACACCGGCTCCGCCAACAGCGCCCAGGCAAACACAATCGTCAGCACCGGCCCAAGCGTGCCGATCAACACCGTGCGCGCCGAGCCAATCAAACGCAGCGCAGCCGATTGCCAGAAGATTGGCAGCACCGTGGAGAAAATCGCCATCGCCGCGCTGTAGGCGTACACCTCAACCGGCAACTGCAGCGCGCTGAATGGCTGTGTGGCGAGAAAATGCAGTTGCGTGGCAAAGGTCGACACGATGATCGCCAACGCGGCAAAGCGAATAGTGCCCAGCCGGTGAATCGCCACTTCAGCCCCGGCGCTGTACAGCGCATAAGACAACGCCGAGCCGAACACAAAGGCCGCACCGATCAACACGCTGTGCAGGTCTTCGGCCACATGCAAGTCGTGCGCAAAGGCCAGGGCAATCCCGGCGTAAGACAGCAGCAGGGCGGCGATCTGGCGTTTCTCCAGGCGCTTGCCCATAAACAGCACACCGATCAACACGGTCATGGTTGGGTAGATAAACAGAATCAGCCGCTCCAGCGCTGCCGAGATGTACTGCAGGCCGATGAAATCGAGAATGCTCGCGCCGTAATAACCCAGCAGGCCCAGGGCCAGCAGCATGCCCCAGTCCTTGCGGGTTAGCGGCGGCGCGGCGCGGCACAGCCACAGCGTGGCCCACAGGGCGATGGGTAGGGCAAAGCTCATGCGCAGAGCGAGCAGGGTGACGGCATCCACCGGTGCGGCCGAGTAGGCCAACTTGACGAAGATGGCTTTGAACGAAAAGCCAAAGGCGGCAAGGATCGCCAGCGCGATGCCGATGCGGTCGGCTGACCAGGATTTCCAAGGCATTGCGAATAAATTCCTAAAGAGTTGTTCTGGAGCGAATGATGCGAGGGCTAGAATCGCTTTGGAATTGGCTTTTCCATAACTTACCGTTCGGATTTAACAAACGCTATGCAGTACGACCTGATTGACCTGCGTTTATTTGTCGCCATCGCCGAGGCAAAAAACCTCACCCGCGGTGCCGAACGGGTGCACCTGGCGGCATCCTCTGCCAGCCATCGCATGCGCCTGTTGGAAGCCTCGATTGGTACGCCGTTGCTGCTGCGCGAGCCGCGTGGTGTCAGCCTGACCCGTGCTGGCGAGGCCTTGTTGCGCCATGCGCGGCAGGTGTTTGCCCAGCTTGAACAAATGCACGCCGACCTCACGCCCTATGCCAAAGGTGTGCGCGGGCATGTCAGCCTGTGGGCCAACACCCACGCCACACACACGTTCTTACCCGACAGCCTGGCGACGTTTCTGCAGCGTCATCCGCAAGTCAGTATCTCCCTCGAAGAGCACACCAGCCCGGATGTGTTGATGGCGGTGGCGCGTGGTGAAGTGGAAGTGGGTGTGGTGGCGGGGGCTATGGAAGGGGCCGACGTTGAGCTGATCCCGTACAAGGCCGACCGGCTGGTGTTGATCGCGCCTGCCGAGCATCCGCTGGCCGCGCGCAAGCAATGCCCGTTTGTGCAGGTGCTGGAGTATCCCTTTGTGATGCTGCATGCCGGTTCGGCCATCCACACCTTCACCATGAACGCCGCTGCGGCGTTGGGCCGGCACTTGGTGGTGCGGATTCAGGTGCGCAGCTTTGAGGCCGTGTGCCGCATGGTTGCGGCGGGTGTGGGCATTGGCTTGGTGCCGCGCAGTGCGGTGAGCGAGCGCGGGTTGCCAATCATTGAGCTGGAAGAACCCTGGGCGCAGCGCGATTTGAAAGTCTGTGTGCGTAAGCGGGCGCTGCTGTCGGGCTTTGCCGCTGAGTTGGTCGATTGCCTGACGGCCACGGCTGACTAAGTAAAACGGGCCCGAAGGCCCGTTGTTTACTTGGAGAGAAAGCGCATGCCTTCTTCCAGCCCGCTCAAGGTCAGCGGGTACATCTGGTCTTCGAGCAACTCACGCATGATGTTGGTCGAGGCGGTGTAGCTCCAGCTGTCTTTGGGATAAGGGTTGATCCAGATAAGCTTTTTGTACTTCTCCATAAAACGCTTGATCCAGACGTAGCCCGGCTCCTCGTTCCAGTGCTCGACGCTGCCGCCGGCCTGGGTGATTTCATAAGGGGCCATGGCCGCATCACCGACGAACACCACTTTGTAGTCCGCGCCGTACTTGTGCAGCAGGTCTTGCGTGGAGAAACGCTCAGACGTGCGCCGCAGGTTGTTCTTCCACACCGACTCGTACACGCAGTTATGGAAGTAGAAATACTCCATGTGCTTGAACTCGGTTTTGCAGGCGGAAAACAGCTCCTCGCACACCTTGACGTGGGCGTCCATCGAACCGCCGATGTCGAACAGAATCAGCAACTTCACCGCATTGCGCCGCTCCGGGCGCATCTGAATATTCAGCAGGCCGCCGTCTTTGGCGGTGTGGTCGATGGTGCCGCCCAGATCCAATTCGTCCTCAGCGCCCTGACGGGCAAACTTGCGCAGGCGGCGCAGGGCCACCTTGATATTGCGCGTACCCAGCTCGACCTGATCGTCGAGGTTTTTGTACTCGCGCTGATCCCAGACCTTAACCGCCTTACCCTGACGCTTACCGGCGTCACCCACGCGGATGCCTTCCGGGTTGTAGCCGCCGGAGCCGAACGGGCTGGTGCCGCCGGTGCCGATCCACTTGTTGCCGCCTTCGTGGCGTTCTTTTTGCTCTTCGAGGCGCTTTTTGAATTCCTCGATCAGCTTGTCCAGGCCGCCGAGGGATTCGATCTTGGCGCGTTCCTCATCGGTCAGCGAACGCTCGAATTCCTTGCGCAGCCACTCATCGGGGATCAACGCCTCGATGTGCTGATTGAGGTTTTCCAGGCCCTTGAAGTAGGCCCCGAACGCGCGGTCGAACTTGTCGAAGTGACGCTCGTCCTTGACCAGAATGGTGCGCGCGAGAAAGTAAAACTCGTCCATGTCGGCGAACACCACGTTGTGCTTCAACGCGTTGATCAAGTCGAGCAGCTCGCGCACCGACACCGGCACCTTGGCGGCGCGCATTTCATTGAATAGGTTGAGCAGCATGGCTGCATCCTCGTGGCATCTGGGGACAATCCCCTCTCACTTGAGGGAGAGGGCTAGGGAGAGGGTGGGGCAGGCGACACGCGGTTGCTCGGCCCCTCTCCCGCAAGCGGGAGAGGGGAGGCAATCAACGACTAGCGCGGCGGCTCATAAACGCCAGGCGCTCAAGCAGCTGCACATCCTGCTCGTTCTTCACCAGCGCACCGGCCAGCGGCGGGATGGCCTTGGTGGGGTCGCGTTCGCGCAAAACGGCTTCGCCGATGTTGTCGGCCATCAGCAGTTTCAGCCAATCAACCAGCTCGCTAGTGGACGGCTTTTTCTTCAGGCCCGGTACTTTGCGCACGTCGAAGAACACGTCCAGCGCTTCAGCGACCAGGTCTTTTTTGATGTTGGGGTAGTGCACATCGACGATCTTCAGCAGGGTCGCGCGATCAGGGAAGGCGATGTAGTGGAAGAAGCAGCGGCGCAGGAAGGCGTCCGGCAGTTCTTTTTCGTTGTTCGAGGTGATGATGATGATCGGGCGCTGCTTGGCCTTGATCGTCTCGTTGGTCTCGTAAACGTAGAACTCCATCTTGTCGAGTTCTTGCAGCAGGTCGTTAGGGAACTCGATGTCGGCCTTGTCGATTTCATCGATCAGCAGGATGACCCGATCCTCAGACTCAAAGGCTTCCCACAGCTTGCCCTTCTTAATGTAGTTGCGCACATCGTGAACTTTGTCCGAATCCAGCTGCGAGTCGCGCAGACGGCTGACCGCGTCGTACTCGTACAGGCCTTGATGAGCCTTGGTGGTGGATTTGATGTGCCAGGTGATCAAGCGAGCGCCGAATGATTCAGCCAGTTGCTCAGCCAGCATGGTTTTACCAGTGCCTGGCTCGCCCTTGACCAGCAGTGGGCGCTGCAGGGTGATGGCGGCATTAACCGCGAGCTTGAGGTCGTCGGTGGCGACGTAGGACTGGGTGCCTTCGAACTTCATCGGTAAATCCTCGAACGGTAACGCGCAGGGCCATACCCGCGAGTTCAGTATTTAGAAAGGCAGACTATACCGCCTGAGCCGTGGCGCTGTGAACGCGGACGACTTATTCAGTCACTGAATGGCGAGTCACGTCAGCGCTGTCACCGAACTGGACGGCAGGCGAGTGTCAACTTAGGCTGCGTACCTTTCCTTCAATCGCTTCAAGGACTTCGCCATGAGCCGCATCTTCGCAGACAACGCCCAAGCCATCGGCAACACCTCTCTGGTTCGTATCAACCGCCTGGGGCCGGCTGGGGTGACCATTCTGGCCAAGATCGAAGGGCGTAACCCGGCGTATTCGGTGAAGTGCCGCATCGGCGCGAGCATGATCTGGGACGCCGAAGAGCGCGGCGTGCTCAAGCCCGGCATGACCATTGTTGAGCCTACCTCCGGCAACACCGGCATTGGCCTGGCGTTTGTTGCGGCGGCGCGTGGCTACAAGCTGTTGCTGACCATGCCCGCCTCCATGAGCCTGGAACGCCGCAAGGTGCTCAAGGCGCTGGGTGCTGAGTTGGTGCTGACCGAGCCGCCCAAGGGCATGAAGGGCGCTATTGATAAAGCTGCAGAAATCGCCGCGTCTGATACCAACACCTACTTTATGCCGCAGCAGTTCAACAACCCGGCCAACCCGGCCATCCATGAAAAGACCACCGGCCCGGAAATCTGGAACGACACCGACGGCGCGATTGACGTGCTGGTTTCGGGTGTTGGCACCGGCGGCACCATTACCGGCGTGTCCCGTTACATCAAACAGACCCAGGGCAAGGCCATCCTTTCGGTCGCGGTAGGAATGGCAGTCGCCTGCCACCCCCCGCACAGATCCGTACGTGCGGAATTACCGCATACGGCTCCTGCCTTGGGTTTTAACGCCGAAGCGAGTTATGGGATAGGGATGCATAGGTAGCTCGCGCGGATAGGGAATGAA
>CAMCJM010000103.1 GCA_945874835.1 Pseudomonas synxantha
AGCCCCGGAAACGGGCCAAATGCGCGGAAAAATCCGTGCGATGCACAGGAGTTGCCTCGAATTGACTGATTAACGAGCCTTGGCTTTTTGAAAAATCGGTTACGCAGCGCTCTGGGCTAGAAAACATGATTTGTTCAGCGTTTCCTTAACACGCGACAACAGGAAATCCTCTTCAAAGCCGCCCTGCTCGCCTTTTTGGCCCTGGCTTTAACTTTTTTCCTGGCCCGCCGCCTGGCCCGCCATCTGTCTCAACCCTTGAGTGAAATGGGCAAAGCCGTCAGCGCCATTCAGGCCGGGAACTACCAAACCACGCTGCCTGAGATCGGCGAAGGAGAACTGCAGGCCCTGGCCCGCCACATTAATAACCTCGCCCAAGGCCTGGCCAGCGCCAGCGCCGAACAGCAGCGGGCCATGGCGCAATTGATTCAGGCACGCGAACAATCAGAGCTGGCCAACCGTGCTAAATCAGATTTTCTGGCCATGATGAGCCACGAACTGCGCCCCCCATGAATGGCGTGCTGGGCATGTTGCAGCTACTCGAAACCACTGAGATGACTCAAGAGCAGGTCGAGTACGCCGCGTTGACAACTGAGTCCACAGAACACCTGCTCAAGGTTATCAATGACATTCTCGACTTCTCACGCATTGAGCGCGGCGCACTGGAGCTGGAGCGCATTCCCTTTAGCCTGCTGGACCTGCTGCACAACTCCATTCAGGTGTTCCAACACAGCGCCCAGCAGCGTGGTTTGCAGCTCAAACTAGAAGTTCAAAGCGGCTTGGATCAGCTGCAGGTGCAAGGTGACCCAACGCGCATCCGACAAATTCTGGTCAATTTGATTGGTAACGCCATCAAGTTCACCGAATCGGGCACCATCCGTGTCCACTCCACATGGCAAGCACTGGATGATCAGGTGCTGTGGTTCAGCTGCGCGGTCCATGACAGCGGTATTGGTATTGCGCCTGAGCGCCTTGAACATATGTTTGATGCGTTCCAGCAGGCAGACACGTCTATTTCAAGACGTTACGGCGGTACAGGGCTGGGCTTGCCGATTGCACGAACCTTGGCCGAACGCATGGGCGGCACCCTGCGGGCCGCAAGTCAGGAAGGACAAGGTTCAATTTTCACCTTGGAAATCCCCCTGCCGTTTTCCCAACAAACCGTCGCAGTCGACAGCAACAGCGCCCACCTTACGCAAAGTGGCCATGGCCAATCGGTGTTGCTGGTTGAGGACAACCCGGTCAACCAGACAGTTATCGAAGCCATGCTCCGCAGCCTCGGCTACCAGGTCAGCTTGGTGGGCGATGGCGCGCAGGCGGTGTGTCACGCCAAACGTCATAGCTACGCCGCCATTCTGATGGATTGCCGCCTACCGGTTATGGACGGCTATGAGGCCACCCGGCAAATCCGCTGCCTGCCAGCCTGCGCCGACGTGCCGATCATTGCCCTCACGGCAAACGCCTTACAGGGCGACCGCGAAGCTTGCTTGGATGCCGGCATGAATGACTACCTGGCCAAACCCTTTAAACGTGCCGATTTGCAGCACATATTGCAGCGCTGGATAGGCCCTCGACCTTTGACGGGTGGTCAAGACGCATGAACTGCTGCAGGCTAAGCACCTTGCTGGCGATGACAGCCCGATGAGCACGGAGTGCAAGTGTGCTCACAAGGCTGTGACTTTCACCACAACGCAACAGTCTACGACTAGGCTGCTGGCGCACGCACAGATTGCGTGGCCAGCCAGGACGATTCGCCCAGCCTTGGCGCATGGGATATTTTGAGGAGCTCGCATGACCAAACAAAACGCCTTCACCCGGGAAGACCTGTTGCGCTGCAGCCGTGGCGAACTGTTCGGCCCAGGTAATGCGCAACTGCCCGCGCCGAACATGCTGATGATCGATCGCATCACGCATATCAGCGACACCGGTGGCAAATACGGCAAGGGCGAAATTGTCGCCGAGCTCGATATCACCCCAGACCTGTGGTTCTTTGCCTGCCACTTTGAAGGCGATCCGGTCATGCCAGGCTGCCTGGGCCTAGATGCCATGTGGCAGCTGGTCGGCTTTCACCTCGGCTGGCAGGGTAACCCTGGCCGTGGCCGCGCACTGGGTTCGGGTGAAGTGAAATTCTTTGGTCAGGTGCTGCCGACCGCCAAAAAAGTCACGTACAACATCCACATTAAACGCACCATCGCCCGCTCTCTGGTCTTGGCGATTGCCGATGGCACCGTCAGCGTCGATGGCCGCGAGATATACAGCGCAGAAGGCCTGCGCGTTGGTCTGTTCACCTCTACCGACAGTTTCTAAAGGACTTATCGCATGCGTCGCGTCGTGATTACCGGCCTGGGTATCGTTTCCTGCCTGGGCAATGACAAAGAAACCGTCTCTGCCAACCTGCGCGCTGGCCGTCCCGGTATTCGTTTCAACCCTCAGTACGCCGAAATGGGCCTGCGCAGCCAGGTTTCCGGCTCAATTGACCTGAATCTGGAAGAGCTGATTGACCGTAAGGTTTACCGCTTTATGGGTGACGCGGCTGCGTACGCTTACCTGTCGATGGAACAGGCCGTCAAAGACGCGGGCCTCAGCGCCGAAGAAATTTCCAACCCACGCATCGGCTTGATTGCAGGCAGCGGCGGGGCCTCCACGTTCAACCAGATGGAAGCCATGGACATCCTGCGCGAGAAAGGCGTCAAGCGTGTGGGCCCATACCGCGTGCCGCGCACCATGGGCAGCACCGTTTCTGCCTGCCTGGCCACGCCATTCAAAATCAAGGGCGTGAACTACTCGATCTCCTCAGCCTGCGCCACCAGTGCTCACTGCATTGGCAATGCTGTTGAGCAAATCCAACTGGGCAAGCAAGACATCGTGTTTGCCGGCGGCGGTGAAGAAGAACATTGGAGCCAAAGCTTCCTGTTCGACGCCATGGGCGCCCTCTCCACCCAGTACAACGACACCCCGGAGAAGGCCTCGCGCGCCTACGACGCCAAGCGTGATGGCTTTGTCATCGCTGGCGGTGGCGGCATGGTGGTAGTTGAAGAACTCGAACACGCACTCAAGCGCGGCGCGAAAATCTACGCTGAAATCGTCGGCTACGGCGCCACCTCCGACGGTTACGACATGGTCGCCCCGAGCGGTGAAGGCGCAGTACGTTGCATGCAACAAGCGCTGGCCACTGTCGACACCCCCATCGACTACCTGAACACCCACGGCACCTCAACGCCAGTCGGTGATCTTGCTGAAAGCCGCGCGGTACGCGAAGTATTTGGCGACAAGGCACCAGCCATCAGCTCGACCAAGAGCCTGTCTGGGCACTCGCTGGGCGCTGCAGGCGTGCAGGAAGCCATCTACTGCATGCTGATGATGGAAGGTAATTTCATTGCTGGCTCGGTCAACATTGACGAAGTCGACCCAGAAATTGCCGACCTGCCGATTCAACGTACAACCGTTGAAAACGCCAAGATCGACACTGTTATGAGCAACAGCTTTGGCTTTGGTGGCACCAACGCCACCCTCGTGCTCAAGCGCTGGGCTGGCCAGTAAGCCACTGCCGAACAACAAGAAGGCCGCCCTTGAGGCGGCCTTCTTGTTTGTGTCTCCGACACTCAGCAGCGTGTCAGGCCTTACTGCATGCTGCGCAATGCACTGAGCCGTTACGCTAATAAATAACCGCCCCGAACGCTGCACGCATAAGGCCCGTGCGTTTGGGCAACCGAGCCTTAGGTAAACAAGCGAGGCTTAACGCACGTCGAAACGCTGCTCCAGCAGTTTGCGATCTTCCTGGAAGACCATAAAGTGCCATTCACCTGGCACGACTTCATGCGCCTCGCTGAATTCAAAGGCCATGACATCTTGCGGCGCGTCGGGCACCAGTTTCTGTGTGACGACAAACTTGTCGTGGCGCCTGCCGTCAGGCGTGATCACACCTGGGGTGAGGTACAGCAGCGTCAGTGGTGCATCGTCGGCGACTTTGCCAGCCAGGCGATAACGCATGCCGAATTTAGTACCCAGCTTGGCGGGAATCACCTCGGTTTGCTCAATGGACTGGTTGCTGCGCGTGAGTACGCGCTCACCGGCCTGGAAGTCCTGATAGTCGCTGATAAAAATGCCATGTTCGACCGCACCCTGAACACGCACCTCGGCTTGCGCCAGCCCACTGATCAACACGCATGCGGTCAACGCACTTAAACGGAAAAATTGCATGATTCGCTCCTCGTTGAGATCGCGCGAGCCTATGACACCTGCATGACAGGAGCATGACAACCACGTTGTGCACTTACCCTCTTCAAGCCCCTGATACGACCTCAAATAACGCTGATGTGCAGCGATTTACCTCGGGCCTCCCTCAGACTCGCAGTCGCCCGCGAACCCCTCGCCTCTAGCTAGCACTTCCCCTTGACGGGTGTGCGGGGGACTTTCACCCTTGAGTGAATGCGCCCTGCCGGGCGCACCGAAAAAAGCCCGCTTACGCGGGCTTAGTGGTTTAACTCAGGTATCAGGCTGACAGTTCAACCAGCAGCTTATTCAAACGCTGCACATAAGCAGCCGGGTCTTTCAGGTTATCGCCGGCGGCCAATGCGGCTTGGTCGAAGAGGATGTGGCTGAGGTCGGCAAAGCGCTCTTCGTCAGCCTCGGCATCCAGTTTCTCGATCAACGGGTGGCCTGGATTGAATTCAAAAATCGGCTTGGAGTCCGGCACCTTCTGCCCGCTGGCTTCGAGGATCTGGCGCATTTGCAGGCCCAGGTCTTGCTCGCCAATGGCCAGAATCGCCGGTGAGTCGGTCAGGCGATGCGACACGCGCACCTCAGCCACCTGCTCACCCAGCGCGGTTTTCAGGCGCTCGACCAAGCCTTCTTTGGCCTTGGCAACTTCTTCCTGGGCTTTTTTGTCTTCTTCCGAATCCAGCTTGCCGAGATCCAGATCACCACGCGCCACGTCGACGAAATGCTTGCCGTCGAACTCGGTCAGGTAGCTCATCAGCCACTCATCGATGCGGTCGGTAAGCAGCAACACCTCGATGCCTTTCTTGCGGAAGACTTCCAGGTGCGGGCTGTTTTTAACCTGCGCGTAAGATTCGCCAGTCAGGTAATACACCTTGTCCTGACCTTCGGCCATGCGCGCGATGTACTCGCCCAGGCCAACGCTCTGCTCGCCATCTTCGCTGCGGGTGGAAGCAAAGCGCAGCAGGCCGGCGATCTTCTCCTTGTTGGCGAAGTCTTCCGCTGGGCCTTCCTTGAGCACCTGGCCGAAGTTCCTCCAGAAGCCCTTGTAGTGCTCAGGCTCGTTCTTCGCCAGTTTCTCCAGCATGTCCAGCACGCGCTTGGTCAGCGCCGATTTCATCGAGTCGATGATCGGGTCTTTCTGCAGGATCTCACGGGAGACGTTCAGCGACAGGTCATTGGAGTCGACCACACCCTTGATAAAGCGCAGGTACAGCGGCAGGAACGACTCAGCCTGATCCATCACAAACACGCGCTGCACGTAGAGTTTCAGGCCGCGCGGGGCTTCACGCTGATACAGGTCGAACGGCGCACGGGACGGAACGTACAGCAGCGAGCTGTACTCCAGCTTGCCTTCGACCTTGTTGTGGCTCCAGCTCAGCGGGTTCTCGAAATCGTGACCGATGTGCTTGTAGAACTCTTGGTATTCCTCGTCCTTGATCTCGGTACGCGGACGGGTCCACAAGGCGCTGGCGCGGTTGACGGTTTCCCACTCAACTTCCGCAGGCTTGTCCTTCTCTTCGCCATGGAATTCTTTCGGCAATTCGATCGGCAGGGCAATGTGATCGGAATATTTCTTGATGATGTTGCGCAGACGCCAGCCATCGGCGAACTCGTCTTCAGCCGCTTTCAAGTGCAGAACGATACGCGTGCCACGCTCGGACTTTTCAACGGTGGCAACTTCGAACTCGCCTTCGCCTTTGCTCGACCAGTGCACGCCTTCGCTGGCCGGGCTGCCAGCGCGGCGGCTGTACACGTCAACCTTGTCGGCGACGATAAAGGCCGAGTAGAAGCCCACACCGAATTGACCGATCAGGTGCGAATCCTTCTTCTGGTCGCCGGTCAGGTGCTGCATAAAGTCAGCGGTGCCGGACTTGGCGATAGTGCCCAGGTGGGTAATGGCGTCTTCACGGCTCATGCCAATGCCGTTGTCTTCGAGGGTGACGGTCTTGGCGTCTTTGTCGAAGCTGACGCGAATTTTCAGCTCAGCGCCGCCTTCGAGCAGTTCGGGCTTGGCCAGTGCTTCAAAGCGCAGCTTGTCGGTGGCATCCGATGCGTTGGAAATCAGTTCGCGAAGGAAGATTTCCTTGTTCGAATACAGCGAATGGATCATCAGGTGCAGCAGTTGCTTCACCTCGGTCTGGAAGCCCAGGGTTTCTTTTTGAGTTTCCACACTCATGCTCTCTTACTCCACGTTGTTGACGAAGCCGCAATACGGCGGGTGTCATCAAGGTGGGGGCATATGTGTGAATTTCAAGCCCCGGCACTGTCGGCATTTACCAGCACGGGCCAACCGCAACGGCAAAACCCTAGGGTTCCAACAACTCGATCCGCGTAATTTCTTCAGGGCGCAGGCTGTAACTGACCTCGCCCTGAGCACTCATGCGCTGTCGCAGAATTATGCGTCCATCAGCATCCACCCCCTGGAAACGCCCCTCTGCACTGTTACCCCGCTCGGTCAGCGCGCGCATATTGAGGTTTTGGTATCGGATGGGGTTGCGCAACAGTCCTTCAAGGCTGAAGCGTAAGCGACGATCAAGGGGGCGACTGACGCGCTCGGGCGTAACCTCGACGTCAGCCGTTTTAGCTATCACTGCCGTTGCCACTGCGACGCCGGGCAACGGCGGGAAAGAGTCAGCTGCAACCTGCCAACCGCGGCTCTGATGCTTGCTCAGCATAATCGGCAAGCGTTGCTTCTCTCCGTCGATCTGCGCCTCTACGTCCAGATCGATGCTCAGCAGAGGGAAATTGAGATTGGCAATGGGTTGAACCTGCACACGCCGCGAGGCAAAGCGCCGTTCGAGGTAATCCAGAATTACGTGAGCGATGGTATCGACTGAGTCGACGTGGCGATCTATTTTGCCATCGCGATAACGCAAGCCATTACTGAATAACTCCACCCGGCCACTGAGGGTGGTTTTGAACTGTGCAGGCAGTACGAGGTGCAAATCACCCACATATTTATTCGGTGCCACTGGCTGTAGATCCAGATGCAGGGTGTAACCACGGCTCAAGCGTCGCGCTTCTGGCAAGTCTTGCTCAGGCAACAGCCAACTGATTTCCACTTCAGGCAAGCGCCCTTCATCAGTGGGCAGCACATCGACCCTAACCGGCCCTGCACTGGGCGCTGGCAGACGAATGATCAATTCACTCTGGGCAAAGAAATCCTGGCCCTCGCGCAAACTCAGCACACCGTCAAGCAACTCGCCCTGTTGCGGCGCAAAAGGCCGTCCATTGAGCACACCACGCAGATCAATCGCCAAGTCAGCGCGAGACTGCGCTTCTGGCTTGAGCCACTTGAGGCTAAAAATGGCCTCCAGTCGCTGCGAGTCATGACTGGCCATCAAGGCTAAGCCAACAATCAACGGGATAAACCCAAGCCCTACCAAAGCCACAGCGGGCCTTGCGCTGCGCCAATGACGCAGCATGTAGAGCAAAGTAAATGGCGGAAGAAAACTGGCCCACCCCCACAGGAGGCCGGTGGCAAATGCCCGCATCACCAGCCAAACCAATCCGGCCAGTATCAGCAGCAAACCTCCCAGTATCATCAGCGCATCCATGGGCATCCTTAAGCGATGGTTAATTGAGCGTTAAGCGGCAAAGCCTTTGACCATCAAGGCTCATCGACCTTGAAGTGCGCACGCGCGGTGGCAATCGGCTCCGTCTGAGTGGTCTGCCAGGCGGTAATCGCCACGTTGGCCACACGTCGCCCCTGACGCCAGACCTGGCACTGCACGAAGGTGTCACGATAAAGACCGGCGCGTAGGTAATCTATCGAGAAGTCGATGATTTTCGGCAAATGTGGAATACCCATGAACATCAGCAGGTGCAACATCGCCGAGTGCTCCATAAAACCGGCAATCACTCCGCCGTGCAGAGCGGGCAACATCGGGTTACCGATACAGTCTTTATTGGCAGGCAGGCGGAACACCATGTCATCGCCCAAACGCAGGCATTCAATACCAAGCAATTTGGCATAGGGAATCAGGCTGATCAGCGGGTCGTAGTTGTTCTGCTCATGAGCGTCACGTACCAGTTGATTGAGGTCGAACGTATTCATTGGCCGACCCCTTTCGCAGTTGCTTGCAGGTCAGTTGGTTTGCCCATGCGCATAAATGCACCCACCACATGTGCAATTGGTTCTTCAGGGTTGTCCTGGTAGGCATAACCACGGGTAAAGATGATGTTCTCAGTCACCCTGTAGCACTCGGCAAAACCAAAGACATCCTTGTTCGGCTCAGCGGGCCGCATGTAATCAATGCGCAGGTCCAGGGTCGGGCAAATCTCAAACTCGGGAAGCACGCAGACAGTGGAAATACCACAGGTGGTGTCCATCAACGTGGTGATCGCGCCACCGTGAATCACCCCGGTTTCAGGGTTACCCACAATCTGCAGGCTATAGGGCAGGCGCAGAATAAGCCCCTCAGGTTTGGCGCTATGAACCCCAATGCCCAGCACCTGGCAATGACGCAACACCGAAAGAAAACGCTGCGCACGCTCGAAAATCGGCGAATCACTCATGATTTAAACCCTAAAACACCACTACAAAGGGCGTGCATCATACTCGCTGGATACGCTTACGGCATCTTGGTCTGCGCAGCCACAGCGTGCTCTAAAGAACTTAACGGCAATAAAACTGTTTAATACAGAGCATGAGAGACCATGCCCTGACTATTACTAAAAAGGAGTTACAACCGTGCAAAAGCCCTTTACCTATGCCCTGCTGCTTGCTGCCATGCTCGGCCTGGCCGCATGTGATAAGACCCCGGAAGATAAAGTTGAGTCTGCCAAGGAGTCTGCTGCTGAGGCGGTAGAATCGATGGGCGATGCGATTGAGGAAAGTGGCGAAGCCATTGAGCAAAAAGCCAATGAGTTGACCGGCAATGAGCCCACCACTGGCGAGCAGATAGAAGACGCCGCCGATGATGCAGGTGACGCAATCAAACAAGCGGGCGATGAAATTAAAGATGCAGTTGACGCTGAGTAAGCGCTAAACCGATGCAAACAGGCCCACGTAAGTGGGCCTGTTCATTTATACCGCCGCAACACCGCAGCCAATCAAAGCACCGGTGTCAGCATCAGCAGCAAGCTACACAGCAATCCAACCACCCAAACCACGCTGCGCTGCCAGTGTAAATCAGCCCAGTAAAAGATCAGATACAACACCCGAGCGACCACGAAGGTCACGGCCAACATATCGACCAAGCTGCCATGGTTGTTGCTCACATGGGCCATTAACACCCCGGCCGCAAACAATGGAAACGCCTCAAAGCTGTTCAGATGCGCTGCCAGCGCGCGAGCACCAAAGCCGGTTAAGCGCGCTTGCTGGGCACGCGGATGACGGTTGTCGTACTGCCCCCCACCTTCTTTGATCATGGCTTTAGCCACAGGCGCTTTGGCCACAAAAATCAGCAATGCACTTATAAAAATGCACCAAAAGGCAATGCTCATTCATTTCTCTCCTTGGGTGGGTCAAACGTAGGGGTCTGGGTGTAGACCATGACTTCCAGCACATCCGAGTGAAACTCTCGCCGATATAGCACCAACACAACCCCCGTACTTACCATCATGAAAAACCAGGGATTGATAAACCAGGCCAAGGTCGCCATGCCAAAGTAATAGGCGCGCAGCCCTTGGTTAAACTGATTAGCCGCCATCGAGATCACCCGTGCCGTGCGCTCAGCAAAGGCTTTGCGCTCCTGCTCGGTAACATGCCGCTCGCCAATCATGGGGGCAGAGCCCACCAGTACAGCGGCAAAGTTGTATTGGCGCATGCACCAACTGAACGTGAAGAAGGCGTAAACAAACACCACGCCCAGGCACAACAACTTCACCTCAGACATCTCACGGCTGGCAGCCTGCACAAAAGGTAAATCGGCCAACAATGAAACCGCACGATCAGATGCACCTAACACCGTCAGAATACCGGCCAAGATGATCAGCGTGCTGGAAGCAAAAAAAGAGGCATTGCGCTCCAGATTGCCGATCACATTAGCGTCGGCAATACGGTTATCGCGCAGCAGCATGCGGCGCATCCAATCCTCACGGTACAAATGCAGCACACTGGCCAAACACGGCGTGGAACGACCTTTTGCCTGCGCGTAGCGGGTATATCCCACCCAGCAAATAACAAACCAGACCACGGCTATCAGATGGGGCAAGTAGTAGTCGTTAAATGACATGGCAGCTCCTTGTTAACTCGCGCCGATTATAGACAGGCCTGGCTTTCGCCTGGCCAACAAAAAGGCCGCTCAGTGAGCGGCCTCTTAGGATCAGCAAGCGTATTAGGCCAATACTTTTTCCGGCACAGACAACAGGCGATCTACGCAAACCGCGACCGCCAACGTCAGCAGCACAGGTATCAGCCCCCCCAAACTCTGATCCGCCAGCGGCATGGCACTAAAGAACGACGGGATAAATTCACTGCAGCCTGCAGCAGCTACGCCATCCACTACACCAAATGCCAGCGCCACAGCCATCACCGGGCGGAACACCCGTGCCGATGAGCGCCAAAAGCCATCAAGCAAGCTCAGTGCAACCAGCACAATCGCCAAGGGGTAAAGGCCGACCAGAACCGGAATCGAAAAACTGATCAGCTGTGTGAGCCCCTGATTGGCCACCCCTAAGCTAAACAAGCCAAAGACCAGCACAATCGTTCTGTAAGACACACGCAGCAGGCCACTAAAGTACTCGCCGCAGGCCGTCAGCAAACCAACAGCCGTGGTTAGGCAGGCCAAAGTAATCACCACCGCCAACAGCAAACTACCGACTGTACCGAAGGTGTGCTGTACATAGGCTGTGAGAATTTGCACACCGTTTTGCGCTTCGCCAGCAACCGCCTGACTGGTAGCCCCCAAGTAGAACAGCGCCAGGTAAACCAGCGACAACCCAACCGCCGCGATCAGGCCAGCCATGACCGAGTAACGCGTGACCAGCCTGCCATCTGTTACACCGCGATCACGAATGGCCGTGGCGATTACGATGCCAAAGACCAGCGCACCAAGAGTATCCATGGTCAAGTAGCCCTGCAGGAAACCCTGCACGAATGGCGCCTCTTGATAGTCAGCGGATGCCTGACCAATCTCACCGACAGGCATCAGCAGCGCAGCACCACCCAACACCAGCAATGCGGCCAACAGCACCGGGGTGATGAACTTACCGATGCGATCAACCAAGCGGCCAGGATTGAGGGCCAAAAACAGCACAGCCGCAAAATACGCCAGCGTATAAAGCAGCAAAGCCGTGCTGGAATTGCCAGTGAATGGCGCGACGCCCATTTCAAATGACACCACCGCTGTGCGCGGTGTCGCAAACAGAGGGCCGATTGCCAGATAAACCGCAACCGCAAAGAGCATACCGGCATGCTTACCCAGAGGTGCGGTCAGACGATCCATGCCGCCGCCAACGCGGGCTAACGCTACGATGGTTAATAGCGGCAGGCCTACGCCTGTCAGAAGAAACCCCAACGCCGCCAAACCAATATTTTCGCCTGCAGCCATACCCGCGCTGGGTGGAAAGATGATGTTACCTGCGCCCAAAAACAGCGCAAAAGTCATAAAACCGATCGCCAGAATATCCAGTCGTTGTAACGCTTTCATTTAGAACAGTACCAAAGCAGGAAGTCAGAAAAATACTGCGTTACCCGACTCATGATCAGGACAAGCTGGCTGCCGGGTCACAGGCCACTCACACTGGCGTTATTGCCCTTTTGTGAGAGCGCGCCGATAAGGTGCGCACCATAATGCAATGCCCCAACGCCAGCGACCCATGTCGGTCGGGGCGTCGTGACAGCTAGCCTGTATGTCGCATTTCTATAAATTGCCCATCACGCCATGGCGCTTTAGCCTTAAAGCGACGCGATCAATCGGCGCAACTGCCGCTCCATAAACGGTCGCGGTAGGAATGGCAGTCGCCTGCCACCCCCCGCACAGATCCGTACGTGCGGAATTACCGCATACGGCTCCTGCCTTGGGTTTTAACGCCGAAGCGAGTTATGGGGTACGGATGCATAGGTAGCTCGCGCGGATAGGGAATGA
>CAMCJM010000104.1 GCA_945874835.1 Pseudomonas synxantha
GCCACGTCGTGGAGTGCCTGTTCGGCAAACTGAAGCATTACCGGCGGATTGCTACGCGTTTTGAGAAAAAGGCCAGTCATTTCAAGTCTATGCTGGCCTTCGCTGCAACCCTGTTGTGGCTCCGCTGATACGTCAACAGAACCTAGCATGGTTCCACATCGCCACTCGGCCTTCGGCATCGAACCATTGGATGGCCACGTTGGGCGTATTCTCCAGCGTGGCCAGCAGGCGGTCTTCGCTTTCGCGCAGGCTTTGCGCGGTGGCCAGCAAGGCTTCTTCCCGCTCACGGATAGCGCCCACCATGCGTTTAAGGCTGGTGCTTAAGGTGTTCAGTTCACGGATTGAAGTGCTTTGCATTGGCAGGTCGTAACGGCCGTTGGCGATCTCCCGAACCTGGCGGCTGAACAGCGAGATTTTATTGGCCAGGCTCCAGCTGGTGAGCGCGGCAATGGCCATTGCCACAGCCAGCGTAGCCACCAGTGAGAGGAACAGGCGTTGCCAAGTGGCATTTAGCAGGGCGTAGGCTTGCTCGCGAGGTTGCACCACCAGCACTTGCCAGTCGGGGCCGTTGACGGTGCGCGCCAGACCTACCATGTCTTGATTATCGATCTGTAAGTGCTGTACGCGTGAGTTTGTGCCTTGGAAAACCGGTAAATGCCCCAGGTTCAGTTGCTGACTCACTTCGCGGGTTTGCGAGTTGGCGATCAGTTGGCGCTGGCGATCAACAATCAATACCTGTAACTCGCCGTCCTGACTTAACTGGCGTGCCAATTCGGGCAGTGGGCTTATCGCCACTTCACCGATCAGGGTGCGCTGGCCGAGCGGTTTGGCCAGGGCGACAGCCAGCCGTGAGCTGACCGTGGAGAGGAAACTGTTGGACCAGGCCCCGGTTTTTTCCGCCTGAGCGTTGCGCACGAAGTCTCGCGCCGATACATCCAGGCCATAAAGGTTCTGCCTCAGCCCCCGCTTGTCTGCCGGCATACCGATGGCTCGGATGCGCCCTTGGGCGTCACTCAGGTAGATGGCTTCGTAAAAATCCGAGGTGTCGGTATAGGCGTCGAGCAGTGTCTGTACTTGTACTTCGTTCAGGTTTGCGGAGCTGTCGAACAGGCTGGCTAGCGAGCCTAACTCGCGGTCGGCAATGGCAAAGTGGCGCTCCAGTTGCCGGGCGATGTTATCGGCGGCAAGCCCCTGGCGGGCGTTGATGTCTTCCAGTATCAGGGGCTCGTAATACAACCGGAATAGCAGCGCGACAGCCACAATCGGCAAGGCGGCCACAAGGATAAAGCGGCTGGCCAGGGTTAGCAGAAGGGGGCGCGACCTGAGCAGATTACTCAGGCTCGATAAAGCGACCATGCTTGACCACTCGCAAATAAATACGGTTGTTGTTGTCGCCGAACTCATCGAAGACGATGGGTTGTTGCAGGCCCTCGAAACGACGGATGCGCAACAGGGTTTGTTTGAGGTGCTCGTCGGGTTGGCGGGCTGCGAGGGCTTGCAGCAAGACTTGAGTGGCGTTGTAGCCCGTCACAGCCGCGGTATCAATATCGCGACTGAAGCGCGCCTGGTAATCGCTGCGAAACCGTGTGAATTTGGCACTTTGATCGTGGATGTCGAAGACCAGCGCCGTGACCAGTCCCTCAATCGACTGGCCGCCCATCTCCAATAGATCGTCGGCGGCTGCCCAGCCAGGCGTTGCTAAAACCACATCAGGCTGTTTTTGCCGCAGGTGTGAGGCCAGCATGGCCATGTCGAGGGCGCTGCTGACGATCATCACGGCTTGTGTGCCGGGAGTGAGGGCCGCGTTGGCCAGATCGGCATAGCGCACCTCTGCGCTGCGCTGAAAGGCAACCGGTGCTGCAACCTGGCCGCCAAGTTCGGTGAAGTAGCGGGTGAAGTCGTTGATCCAAGGTGTGGTGAAGGTGGCGTTGCTCAGTTCAACCACCAGGCTGACCTGGGTAATACTGAGGCGCTTGTGCAGGTGATTGGCGATGTCACGGGCATCATGATTTTGGTGGCCAAGGGTGCGGAAAAACATATCGTCCTTGCCTGCCAATAGGGGCGACAACGGCGTAATGCCCATCAGCAGAATGTTCGCGTCGGTAAATGGCTGCGTCAATGCTTCGGCGAGCTTGCTGGTCATCGGCCCTAATACGGCATCGACCTGGCTGTCGATCAGCACTTTTGCGGCCAGTATGGCCTGTTGCGGATCAAAGCCGTCGTCATGCGGCAGCATTTCAATTGGGCGGCCCTTGATGCCGCCGAGGGCATTTTGTTGCTCGATGGCCAGTTGCACGCCGTTGCGCCCGGAAATGCCCAAGCTAGCGCTGGCCCCTGAACTGTCGACGATGACCCCGAGCCGAATCGGTTGTTCGGGCGCGCTCGGCTCGCTGCAGGCTGCCAGGAGCGTGGTGGTGATCAGGCCGGTCAGTAGGGATTTAATCCGCATACAGGTATTGGCCATTACGGATATAGGTGATGTAGGTGGGGATATTGGTGTCGCCGTAGGCATCGAACTCGATGGCCCTTTGCACGCCTTCAAACTGGCGTAAGCGCAATAGGGTTTGTTTCAGTGATTCCTCATCGCGCTGTTCGCCCAGCCCTTGGAGCACCACGCGGGTGGCGTTATAGGCCGTCATTGCCGGGAAGCCTGGGGCTTCGCCAAAGCGCTTGGTGAAGGCATCGCGAAATGCGCTAAAGGCCGGCGAGGTGTCCTGCATGTTGATGTACTGCGCAACGATTACGTTCTCGACCGCATTGCCGCCCAGCTCTATCAGTTTGCCGCTGCCGGCCCATTCTGCCGCAGCAATAACCAGTGAGTCCTGCTGCTGGCGCAGTTGATTGATCAGCAGCGCCGCATCCAGTGCGCTGGTGATGAGCATCACCGCCTGAGTGTTTTGCTCAAGTGCCTGGCTGGCCACTTGAGCGTAATCGGGCGCGGTGGATGAGTCGAATGCCGTGTTTTGCACAATGCTGCCACCCAACTCCGCTAAGCGCGTGTTGAAGTGCCCAGCCCAGGAGTCCGTGTAGGCCTTGTTGCGGTTGTCGACAATCAGGCTGACGCGCACGACGTCGTGTTGTTGCCGCAGGTAGGCGGCCATCAAACGTGCGGGCTCGTTATTGCTGCCAATGGTGCGGAAGAATTGGTCATCGCGGCTGTTGAGCAGGTAAGTGCTGACTGGGCCGCCCATCAATAGCACGCCGGCTTCTGTGGCCATGGGTGCCAGCGCCATGGCAACGTTGCTGGTCATCGGGCCGATGACTGCATGCACGCGTTGCTCGAGCAGTTGCGCTAACATCTTTTTGCCTTGCTCAGGGCTTAATTCGTCGTCACGAATAATCAGTTGCACACTGCGGACTGGCTTTGTCGTATCGGCATGGTGTTGCTCAACGGCCAGTTGCGTGCCATTGCGAGCGGCAACCCCAAAGTATGCGTTGGCCCCGGAGAGGCCCGCGATAAAACCCAGGCGAATGGGCTCTGGATCACTGCACGCCGTAACCAGCAGCGAGAGTGCAATCAGGGCGAAAAGGCGGAGTTGGACGCGAGACATGGCTTACTCACTTGAATGCGCGGCGATAAACGCCAGCAGGTCATGCATGGGTAAGGGCTTGGCAAACAGGTAACCCTGACCCTCATGGCAGCCCATTTGCTTGAGCAGTGCGGCTTGGCTTTGCTGCTCAATGCCCTCGGCGATGACCTCAAGGTCAAGGCTCTGACCCAGCTGGATAATGGTTTCAACAATGCGCCGACCGCCCTCGCTCTGCTCCAGTTGGCGAATAAAGCTAAGGTCGATTTTCAAACGATCTACGTTCAAACGCTCCAAGTAGCTGAGCGAGGAAAAGCCGGTGCCGAAATCGTCTATGGCCAAGCTCAGTCCTTGCGCCTTGATCTGGTCAATCAGCACGGTCATCAGGTCAGCGTCCAGCATGGCCATGGATTCGGTGATCTCAAGCTCGACCAAGTGCGGTTGCACATTGCTTTCAGTCAGTACGCCGCTAAGCATGTCGATAAAGCCCGGATGACGCAGTTGCGCCACTGAAACGTTGATGGCCATACGCAGCGGGCGTTGGCTGTGCTGGTTGATCGTACCCAGATCATGGCAGGCCATACGCAACACCCACTCGCCCAATGCGACGATCAATCCTGAGCTTTCGGCCAGTGGGATAAACTCGGCCGGCGAGACAAAACGGTTGTCTTCGGTGCGCCAGCGCAGCAGGGCTTCGACGCCAACCAGTTGGTCATTTTGCAGGTTGAACTGCGGCTGGTAGACGACAAACAGGCGCTCATGCTCAAACGCTAAGCGTAGGTCTTGCAGCAGTTGCACGCGGGCGCGGGTCTCGAACTCCATCTGGTGGCTGAAGTTGCTGATGCTGCCGCGCTCCTGCTGTTTGCCGTGCTTGAGGGCAATGCTGGCGGCTTTCAGGGCGTCACTGCCTTTGCCATCGACATGATCCAGGCGCACGAGACCAATGGTGGCGGTGATGCGCTGGGTCAGGTCGGCAAACTCTAAGGGGTCATGCAGCAGTGTTTGCAGTTGCTGCGGGCAGAGCGTGCTGTGCTCGGCCAGAATGCCGAATACATCGCCATCTACGCGTGCGAGCAAGCTGCTGCTGGGTAAGGCATCCTGCAATCGCGTGCTCATGGCTTGCAGCATGGCGTCGCCCAGTTTGTGCCCCAGGGTGTCGTTAAATTCCGAGAAACCATCAATGTCGATCAGCGCCAAGGTGAGCTCGCCGGCAACACTGCTGGCCAGGGCGCGATCCAAGGCGTGAATCAGTGCCAGGCGGTTGGGGATATGCAGCAGTTGATCGTTGTAGGCGTGATCCTTGAGCTGGCTAAGCAACAGGACGTTGTCCAGGGTGATCACAATATTGCTGCAGAATACTTCGAGCAGTTGTTTATCCAGCTCATCAAGTGTTCGTTCGATTTGCAGGTAGGCCGCCATGTGGTTGTGACCCTGGCCCTGAAAGAACAGCGTGGTGCTGGTGTCGCCGTAAATATTGTGGCGCTCGCTGAGTGCCTGTTTAAGTGCATCCGCGATTTGTCGGTCGGGTAATTCGCCCAGTTGGTTATCGATGCAGTTGGTCAGGTTGCCGGCGGCGGCCACGATTAACGCGTTGGACGGCGAAACTCATGGTCATAGGCGCACACCAGCCCTTCGGGCGGTAGCCCGAACAGGCCACAAATCTGCGTGATGATGCCGGCGGCAAACTCAGTCACACCTTGGCGAGCGAGAAGCTGACTGCTGGCGCGGATCACCATGCCCAAGCCACGGCGACTGGCATTGATGGTGTGGATTTGATCGTAGGAGCGAATGGCGGTGGTGAGCGAGGTGTAGAGACGGTTGCGCGTCAGTTCGGATTTGGTTTTGTAGTCGTTGATGTCGTAGTCGCGAATGGCTTCCAGTTCCGGGGCGTAACCCGGTTGCCCCGTGCGCAGGATGATACGTGCTTCGCTATTGCCCATCTCTTCGCGGATGCGCTTTACCAAGTGCAGGCCGGCGTGCTCGGACTCCATCACCACATCCAGCAGGATCACCGCTACTTGAGTGTTCTCACAAAGCAAATCGACCGCTTGGCCGGCGGAGTAAGCATGCAGGAACTTGAGCGGCCGCCCGAGAATGTGCGTGTTAGCCAGGGCGAAGCAGGTGGACTGGTGAACGTCCTGATCGTCATCGACGATTAATACATGCCAGAAGTGCCGGGGGTTGTCCGCAGGCTCATGGCCAGTTTCGGCGTCGAAGTTAAACAGGTCGTCGTCGGCATTGTCGGTCATGAATCGGCCTTAACTAGTGGGGGAATCCTGCCAGCTACAGGTCAATGTATGCGCCTGCTTTGATGATCCACTCGATGAGGATTGGATTCAACCAGCCGGTCGCTGTTTTAACGCAGATTACTCACAGCCATTTGCAGTCTAGTTAAAAAACAGGCTTGTGCGGGGGGGCAATTTATGTTCGGTCAGCTGATGTGTTTCAGGTATGGGGCGTGGCGGGCTCAGCCAGTGAGCAATCTGATGGCGTGGCAATGGGCGCTGGGTGCAGGCGGGGTAGGTCAGGGGAGAACGCCTGCTTCACCTCTGGTCGGTTGAGGCAGGCGCGGGGCTTATTCTTCGCGAATAGCCTTGATGCGATGTTCCCAGCGGCGCTTGGCGAAACGACGCATGTTAGGGATGTCATCGGTTTCGTCGAGAATGGGTTTGCCGATGATGGTCTCCATGATGTCTTCCATGGTGACCAGACCACGCCAGCTGCCGAACTCGTCATACACCAGGCACATGTGCTGGCGCTCTTGCATCATCTGAGTCATGAGGTTCTCGACGTTCATGCTGTCGGAAACCACTTTCAGTGGCTTCATGATGCTAGTCAGCGGTGCATCGTCGACCTCTGCGCTCAGGGCGTCATAACGAAAGACCATGCCGAGCGGTGACTCGTCTTCGCCAATCACTGGGTAGCGTGAGAACTGGCTCTCTTTAACCCGGGCTTTGAAGGCACCAATCGTATCTTCAGGCGAGGCTGCTTCACAGACAATGCGCGGGGTCATGATGTCGCGCAGTTTGATCTCATGCAGGTCGAGGATGTTGCTGATGACGCGCTGCTCGTCTTCATCAAGCTTGCCCACTTCGCGGCCCAGTTGGGTAAGCGCTTTAATTTCCTGGCGGATGTCATGCTCAGGCTCTTTGCCGCCCAAAAGACGCATGATCAGGTCAGACATCACGATAAACGGCTTGAGCAGCCAGATCATGGCGCCGAGCACGCTGGGCAGAATGGGTGCCAGGGTTGGCCAGTAGCGCGCGCCAATGGTCTTGGGCAGGATTTCTGACAACACCAGGATCAGCAGTGTCATAACGGCCGAGGCGATGCCTAGGTAACCATCGCCATACACCACGGTTACCTGCGCGCCTACGCCAGTAGCGCCGACCGTGTTGGCCACCGTGTTGAGCGTAAGAATGGCCGCCAGCGGCTGGTCAATCTTGTCCTTGAGTACTTTCAGGCGCTCATACAGCTTGGGTCGAGTGGTTTTTTGCTGAGCGATATAGCTGGGTGTTAATGACAGAAGCGCCGCTTCGAGAATCGAGCAGATAAACGAGACGAGAATGGAGAGAGCTGCGAAAGCAATTAAGAGGGTCATTGAGGTAATTGGGAGTCCAAGGGAAAACCAGATTACACGAGCAGGCCAATCGCTTGTGATTGGATCTTAAACAAGCTGCAACAAATCATGTACAGGCAGGGCCGCTATTGGCCCCCGCCTGGTGTCGGTTATTGGTTGGACTGATTGGACTTGAGCAAGTCGCGAATTTCGCTCAACAGTTCCTGATCCTTGGTCGGTGCGGGTGCCGTCTGAGGCGCGAATTCTTCTTCACGCTTGAGGCGGTTGAGCACCTTGATGCCCATAAAGATGGCAAAGGCTACGATCAGGAAGTCGATAATCGTCTGGATAAACTTGCCGTAGGCCAGTACCACCGCAGGCAGATCAGCTTCAGCCGCTTTTAGGGTGATAGCCAGGTCGGAGAAGTCTACGCCGCCAATCAATACGCCCAGCGGCGGCATCACCACATCGCCAACGAAGGACGAAACAATTTTGCCGAAGGCCGCGCCAATGATGATGCCGACAGCCATATCGACGACGTTGCCTTTGACGGCAAAAGCTTTGAATTCGCTGATGATGCTCATGTTGCGCTCCCTGATAAGTGATGTGCCGCAGAGTGTAATGCAGTCCGTGCGCCTTGCCAGCTACTCAGGCTGGGCAGTGGATATCAGGCCGCGATTGAAAGCCGGGTTTGGCCAGTAAGTAACCTTGAAATAACTCCATGCCCATGGCTTGCAGGGTGTGCAGTTCGGCAAGGCTCTCAATGCCTTCGGCAATCACCCGGATGTTGAGTTTGCGGCACATCTGCGGGGTGGCTTCGACTGAGATCTGGCGCACGTTGTCCTGATCAATATTGCCAGCGCCCGGCAGGGTCATGCGCGTTGAGCTAGTCTCAATTTTGACCCGCAGTGAGGAGGCTTGTATGCCTTTGGAACATCATCCACTCAGCCGTGAATTTCCTGAGTTTCAGGCGCAGTTATGCCGCCTTATGTCCAGTGATGGGCATTTCGTGCGTTTGGCTGAAGAGTATGAAGGGCTCGATAAGCGTATCTATGAAGTAGAAAGCGGCCGGGTCGCCATGGATGAATTTCTGCTGCTGGGTTTGAAAATGCAGCGGGTAGCGCTTAAGGACGAGTTGGCCACCTACCTGCACAGCGCGCCATAGCGATGCTGTCTTGACCCTGATCAATTAGTGGCCGGGGCGCTGGGGATAGTCTGCAAGTACAGACCATCGCACAGGGGTGCCAGCATGCACGTTGACCATCATCCTCTGATCAAAGACTTTCCTGAATTGCGTAGCACGCTGCATGACCTGCGCGTAAGTGATGCTGGCTTTGCCAAGCTTGCCGAAACCTACGAGTCGCTGGACAAGCGTATCTGCCGTATCGAGGCGGGTAATGAACTGCTCAACGACGACGCGCTGGTGTCGCTCAAACAGGAGCGTGTAGGGCTCAAAGACGAGGTGGCGCGTTTACTCAAACGTGCGGCAGGTCAGTGTTGCGGATGCGGTAACGCTTGCAAGTCCTAAGCGTCTTTTAAGGCCTGAATGGCCGCTGGCTCGGCAGTTTTCGTGCAGTTATGTTTCGCGCCAGATGCCAGCGGCACATGTCATTGAGCTGTAAATATATCCAGCTATTTCGTATGATCCGGGCTTAGTTCTTATAGGAGTCCGGCATGGCCAAGGCCAAGCGTATGTATGGTTGCACCGAGTGCGGTGCAACGTTCCCCAAATGGGCAGGCCAGTGCGGCGAGTGCGGCGCCTGGAATACCTTGGTCGAAACCCTGCTTGAAGCCAACGCCGCAACCTCCAGCGGTCGCGCTGGCTGGGCCGGTGAGCATGCGCAAATCAAAACCCTGGCTGAAGTCAGTGTCGAGGAAATGCCGCGCTTCTCCACCGCCTCCGGCGAGTTGGATCGAGTGCTTGGCGGCGGCTTGGTCGACGGCTCTGTGGTGCTGATCGGCGGTGACCCCGGCATCGGCAAATCAACCATCCTGCTGCAAACGCTGTGCAATATTGCGCAACGCTTCCCCGCGCTCTATGTCACCGGTGAGGAATCCCAGCAGCAGGTGGCGATGCGCGCGCGCCGTTTGGGCTTGCCCGAAGACAAGCTCAAGGTGATGACCGAAACCTGCATCGAAAGCATCATCGCCACCGCGCGCCTGGAAAAACCCAAGGTGATGGTGATTGATTCGATCCAAACCATCTTTACCGAACAACTGTCCTCCGCGCCTGGCGGCGTGTCGCAGGTGCGTGAGAGTGCAGCGCTGTTGGTGCGTTTTGCCAAACAGAGCGGCACGGCGATCTTTCTGGTGGGCCATGTAACCAAAGAAGGCGCGCTGGCCGGGCCGCGCGTACTGGAGCACATGGTCGACACCGTGCTGTATTTCGAAGGTGAGTCCGATGGCCGCCTGCGTCTGTTGCGTGCGGTGAAGAACCGCTTTGGCGCGATCAACGAGCTGGGCGTGTTCGGCATGACCGATAAAGGTCTCAAGGAAGTCACCAACCCCTCGGCAATCTTCCTCACTCGCGCCCAGGAAGAAGTCCCCGGCAGTATTGTCATGGCCACTTGGGAAGGCACACGGCCGATGTTGGTGGAGGTGCAAGCGTTGGTCGACACCAGTCATATGGCTAACCCGCGGCGTGTGACGTTGGGGCTGGATCAGAACCGTTTGGCTATGCTGCTGGCGGTGTTGCACCGTCACGGCGGCATTCCGACCTATGACCAGGATGTATTTCTCAACGTGGTCGGTGGGGTCAAGGTGCTGGAAACCGCGTCTGACTTGGCGCTGATAGCCGCGGTTATTTCCAGCTTGCGCAACAAGCCGTTGCCGCATGACTTGCTGGTGTTCGGTGAGGTTGGGTTGTCTGGCGAGATTCGCCCTGTTCCGAGCGGTCAGGAGCGCTTAAAAGAAGCGGCCAAGCACGGCTTCAAGCGCGCCATCGTGCCGAAGGGCAATGCGCCCAAAGATCCGCCGCCGGGTTTGCAGGTGGTTGCCGTGACGCGCCTGGAGCAAGCGCTGGATGCGCTGTTCGAATAGCGGGTTGCAGAGACTGAGAAAGGAGGCCTGAGCCTCTTTCACGGTTACTCGTCTTCTTGGCCCAGTGCAGCCAGTTCCCGCTCAAGCAGGCTTTCGTCGCCGAGGTTGAGTTCGACCAGGCGGCGCAGGTGACTGATCGAGTCCAGCTCGATATGCCGGCAGACAAAGCCGAGCAGATCGCCCTGGTTGCGGGTGAGGACTACATCCATCTTGACTTGGGTGTCGTCTGCCAGCGTCAAGGCGGCTTCGAGTGGCTGATCGGCGTCAGCATTCCAGTTGGCGGGGCGCTTGACCAGCAGCCCTTTCAACGAGACATCTAGCAGATCTACGGCCCAGCGTTGATCGCCCTGCATGATCTCGGTCGGGGCATCGAAGGCGATTCGTTGAAAGCGCCGACGGTCATTGGCTGTTTCGCTCATGCAAACAAACTCCTTCGAGGTTTGGTTCACTATAGCCAAGGCTGCTGCCGATGGCCTGATTTATCTGTTGGCGCCGTTAGCCAGTGCATAAAAAACCCGCCATGGAGGCGGGTTTTTCGCGTGAAGCAGCGCTGAAACTCAGTTGCCGTAAACCGGGAACGTGGCGCAGACCGCTTTAACTTGCTCACGTACGCGGGCTTCAACCGCTTCGTCGCCCAAGTTGGCGAGGATCTCGCAGATCCAGCCAGCCAGCGCACGGCATTCGTCTTCTTTGAAACCACGGGTGGTGACGGCTGGGGTGCCGATACGCAGGCCCGAGGTGACAAACGGCGAGCGTGGATCGTTCGGTACGCTGTTCTTGTTCACGGTGATAAAGGCACGACCCAGGGCGGCGTCGGCGTCTTTGCCGGTGATGTCTTGCTTGATCAGGCTGAGCAGGAACAGGTGGTTCTCGGTGCCGCCGGAGATGACGTCGTAG
Organism: Pseudomonas synxantha; assembly: GCA_945874835.1. GTDB lineage: Bacteria > Pseudomonadota > Gammaproteobacteria > Pseudomonadales > Pseudomonadaceae > Aquipseudomonas > Aquipseudomonas synxantha_B. The sequence continues at coordinate 11,023 of CAMCJM010000104.1, forward strand.
CCCTTTTCAATAAACACACTGGCCATGGCCTGGGCGTTTTTGATCACTTGCTGCTGGTAAGCCTTGAACTCGGGTTGCAGGGCTTCTTTAAAGCACACGGCCTTGCCTGCAATCACGTGCTCCAGCGGGCCACCCTGGCCGCCTGGGAAGACGGCGGAATTGAATTTTTTCTCCAGCGCTTCGTTGGCGCGCGCCAGGATCAAGCCGCCGCGCGGACCGCGCAGGGTTTTGTGGGTGGTGGTGGTTACCACGTCAGCGAACGGCACCGGGTTCGGGTACACGCCTGCTGCTACCAAGCCCGCTACGTGCGCCATGTCGACGAACAGGTAAGCACCGACTTTGTCGGCGATGGCGCGGAAGCGCGGGAAGTCGAGAACCTGCGAGTAAGCGCTGAAGCCGGCGATGATCATCTTCGGCTTGTGCTCAACGGCCAGGCGCTCAACTTCGTCGTAGTCAATCAGGCCAGTGACGGTGTCGATGCCGTACTGCACGGCGTTGTACACCTTGCCGGAGAAGCTGACGCTGGCCCCGTGGGTCAGGTGGCCGCCGTGCGCCAGGCTCATGCCCAGTACGGTGTCGCCGGCGTTTAGCAGGGCCAGGTAGACCGCGCTGTTGGCTTGGCTGCCGGAGTGCGGTTGGACGTTGGCGTAATCGGCGCCGAACAGCTCTTTGGCGCGGTTGATGGCCAGCTGCTCAACGATGTCGACGTATTCGCAACCGCCGTAGTAGCGCTTGCCTGGATAGCCTTCGGCGTACTTGTTGGTCAGCACCGAACCTTGGGCTTCCATCACCGCTGGACTGGTGTAGTTTTCCGAGGCGATCAGCTCGATGTGATGTTCCTGGCGTTGGGCTTCCTGCTCCATCGCGGCAAACAATTCGGCGTCATAACGGGCAAGAGTCAAATCACGGCTGAACATGGCATTCCCCTGAAAAAAACAGCTGGGCAGTAGAAAGAGGGGGCGAATTCTAACTCATCCGAGGTGCACTGGCATATGAAGGCTGATCATCTGGCGGACAAATGGGGCTCATGTGGACTGCGCATCACGCAATAAGCCATAAGTGTCAATCAGCATCCAAAACTTTCCAGGCAACAGCGTCCAAAAGTTTCCAGTTGCTCAGGTGCTTTTCACCGCCTTTTTGCGTTGCTTGAAGCGGAATGAGTCGTTGCCGGTTTCGAGGATGTCGCAGTGGTGAGTGATGCGGTCGA
>CAMCJM010000105.1 GCA_945874835.1 Pseudomonas synxantha
CGACTCGGGATATCACCGACTACATCGTGGGCTTCTACAACAGCACCCGCCTGCATTCAAAACTGGGCTACCGACCACCCTCCGTCTTTGAGCGGGAATCGGTCGATAAAACACCTATCTTGGTGTCCGGGAAAACTTGACCACTACAAGGCGCTGCAACTGCATGGCGGTTACGGGTATCTGAATGACTACCCACTGGAACGCTGGGTGCGTGACAGCCGCGTGCACCAGATACTGGAAGGCACCAATGAAATCATGCGGGTGATCATCGCGCGCCGTCTGCTGGATCAAGGCGGCATGCTGGATCGCTTGCTGTAGCTTTTAATCCCCTCTCCCTCCGGGAGAGGGTTTAGGGAGAGGGTCGGCATAACCCGCTGCCCTCTCCCCCAGCCCCTCTCCCAAAGGGCGAGGGGGGCAACCTGATGAGGACACCCATGAGCACTGCCATCGAACCCTACAAGCCCGGTGTATTCGACCTGACCCACAAGCTCACCGTGGACAAGCACGGGCATACCGCGCTGATTACCATCAACCAACCGCCGGCCAACACTTGGGACCGCGACTCGTTGATTGGCCTCAAGCAACTGGTCGAGCACCTCAATCACGACGATGACATTTATGCCCTGGTCATCACCGGGCAAGGCGGCAAGTTCTTCAGTGCCGGTGCCGACCTCAAGCTGTTTGCTGATGGCGATAAAGCCCGCGCCCGCGAAATGGCCCGGCGTTTTGGTGAAGCCTTTGAGGCGCTGCGCGATTTTCGTGGCGTATCGATTGCCGCAATCAACGGCTACGCCATGGGCGGCGGCCTGGAGTGCGCCCTGGCCTGCGATATCCGTATTGCCGAACAGCATGCGCAACTGGCCCTGCCCGAAGCCAGCGTGGGCCTGCTGCCCTGCGCCGGCGGCACCCAGCACCTGAGCTGGCTGGTGGGTGAAGGCTGGGCCAAACGCATGATCCTCTGCGGCGAGCGGGTAAATGCAGAAACCGCCCTGCGCATCGGCCTGGTCGAACAAGTGGTCGACACCGGCGAAGCACGCGGCCATGCCCTGCTGCTGGCGAGCAAAGTGGCGCGGCAAAGCCCGGTGGCCGTGCGCACCATCAAGCCACTGATTCAGGGTGCCCGCGAGCGCAGCCCGAACACCTGGCTGAGTGAGGAGCGTGAGCGTTTCGTCGATTTGTTCGATGCCGACGATACCCGCGAAGGGGTCAACGCCTTCCTGGAAAAACGCGACCCGCAGTGGCGCAATAAATAGACAAGAGCTGCAAGCTGCAAGCTGCAAGCTGCAAGCTGCAAGCTGCAAGCTGCAAGCGATTCAGTGTGCTGGTCAGCCGGTCAAGCTCGCCATCCACGCCGTAGCGCTTTTACTTTTAGCTTCAGGCTTGCCGCTTGAAGCTCAACCGAAGGTTGCCCATGAACGTGCAATTTGAAGAACGCCCTGCCCAACATGGCTATCGCATCGGCATCGCCAGCCTGGACGCGGAAAAGAGCCTCAATGCCTTGTCGCTGCCGATGATCGAAGCGCTGGATGCCCAACTCAAGGCCTGGGCCGACGACCCGAACATCGCCTGCGTGCTGCTGCGCGGCAACGGCCCCAAAGCCTTCTGTGCCGGCGGCGACGTGGTGCAACTGGTGCAGCAGTGCCGTGAACATCCCGGTGAAATACCGCCCCTGGCGCGGCGCTTCTTTGCCGATGAGTATCGCCTCGACCACCGCATCCACACCTACCCCAAGCCGTTTATCTGTTGGGCACACGGCCATGTACTGGGCGGCGGCATGGGCCTGATGCAAGCCGCTGGCATTCGCATTGTCACCCCCGGCAGCCGCTTGGGCATGCCAGAGGTGAATATCGGCCTGTACCCTGATGTGGGCGGCAGTTGGTTCCTCTCGCGCCTGCCAGGCAAGCTCGGGCTGTTTCTCGGTTTGACCGCCAGCAGCATCAACGCCCGTGACGCACTGGACCTGAACCTGGCCGACCGCGCCCTGCTCGACGGCCAACAGGATGACTTGCTCAACGGCCTGGCGCAGCTCAACTGGCAACAACAGCCCGAACAACAACTGCACAGCCTGCTCAAAGCCCTAGAAAACCAGGCACTGGACGCCCTGCCCGCTGCTCAATGGCTACCCCGCCGCGCGCGCATTGATGCGCTGCTCGACACCGCCGACCTGCCCCAGACCTGGCACGTGCTGACCGCACTGCAGGAAGACGCCGACGGCCTGCTGACCCGTGCCGGCAAAACCCTGGCCGGCGGCTGCCCGCTGACGGGGCATCTGGTGTGGGAGCAAATCAAACGGGCCAAGCACCAATCGCTGGCCGAGGTGTTCCGCATGGAATACGCCATGAGCCTGAACTGCTGCCGTCACCCGGAATTCCCCGAAGGAGTACGCGCACGGCTGATCGACAAAGACCAAACACCGCACTGGCATTGGCCGGATGTGGCGAGCATTCCGAACGAGGTGATCGAAGCGCACTTCGCCTCAGCCTGGGAGGGTGAGCACCCACTGGCGAATCTGTAGGGTGAATGACGCTTTTTTCATCCGCCGATAAAACCGCTGCCGGTGGATGAGTGAAGCGCCATCCACCCGCCCCTCGTAGCCCGGATGCAATCCGGGGGAGTTGATTTAACAACCTGCACGAACTTCATCGAGTACGTAGGTCGGATGACGCCTTTTTCATCCACCGAAAAGAGCACAGCCGGTGGATCGGTGAGCGTCATCCACCCAACGCCCCACAAGGAGAACAATAAAAATGACCACAATCGCGTTTATCGGCCTCGGCCACATGGGCCTGCCCATGGCCCGCAACCTGCTCAAAGCCGGTTTTAACCTGCAGGTGTTCGACCTGGTGCAGCGTGCTATGGATGAATTGGCCGCTGAAGGCGCGCAGCCTGCCAGCAGCGCCCTCGAAGCCGTTCAAGGGGCGCAGGTGGTAATCAGCATGCTACCCGCCAGCCGCCATGTTGAGGGTTTGTACCTGGGCGCTGACGGCCTGCTGGCCGCGCTCAAACCCGGCACCTTGGTGCTGGAGTGCTCAACCATTGCCCCCGAGGTTGCCCGCAGCGTGCATGCCGCCGCCCATGAGCGCGGCATCGAACTGCTCGATGCGCCGGTGTCCGGCGGTACAGCGGGCGCAGCCGCAGGCACCCTGACGTTTATGATCGGCGGCCAAGCCGAAACCCTGGGCAAGGCGCAGCCCTTCTTCCAGGCCATGGGCAAAAACATCTTCCACGCCGGCCCCGAGGGTGCCGGCCAAGTGGCCAAGGTGTGCAACAACCAGGTACTCGCCGTGCAAATGATCGCCACCGCCGAAGACATGGCCATGGGCGTGGGCGTGGCCAACGGCCTTGAACCAGCGGTGCTGGCTGAAATCATGCGCCAGAGTTCAGGCGGCAACTGGACACTGGAGAAGTACAACCCCTGGCCCGGTGTAATGGAAAACGCGCCTGCATCCAAAGGCTACAGCGGCGGGTTTATGGCCGAACTGATGGCCAAAGACCTCGGCCTGGCCCAGGAAGCCGCCCAGGCCAGCGGCAGCAGCACGCCCATGGGCGCCTTGGCGCTGCAGTTGTACCGCCTGCTGCTCAAGCAGGGTAAGGGCAAGCAGGACTTCTCAGTGGTGCAGCAACTGTTTGTCGAATAACCACGGTCTTTGTAGCCCGGATGCAATCCGGGAACAGATGCTGCCCCAAGCACAGCCTCCCGGATTACATCCGGGCTACGCACTGCTCAAACAAGGCAAGGGCAAGCAGGACATACCCGTGGCGCAGTAGCTGTTCATTGATTAAGCACGAAACATGAGTAGCCCGGATGCAATCCGGGAACAGGTGCTGCATCAGGCACAGCCTCCCGGATTACATCCGGGCTACATGTTGAGTAAAAGGGACGCGGTCGCCAACTGACCGCATCACTCCAGCCGCACGCGGTACACCTCACCCAGAGAAATCAGCCGGTCGCGGGCCAGGGCTAAAGCGCTTTGCGTCAAGGGGCGCATGCCGTCGGCAATCACTTGTTGCTCAATCGCTTGAGCGGCAACAGCGGGTTGGATCAAGGCGCGCAGTGCAGGCGTCACCTCCAACAACTCATACGCGGCGATACGTCCGGCAAAGCCTTTGCCGTGGCAATGCTCACAGCCGCGCCCAGCATAAAACACCTCATCGGCCGACAGGCCAAACGCACGCCGCACGTGCTCGGGGACCTGTTCAGCTTCCAGGCAATGCGGGCAGTTGCGGCGCGTCACGGTGGTGGCCGCACTGTTGGTGTGCAGGGTGGACAACACCAGGTGCCCAGTCAGAGCGCTCTCGGTGGCCATTATGGCGGTCTCTTGGTCGCGAATTTCGCCCACCATGATCACGTCCGGGTCGTGGCGCAAGATATGCCGCAAGGCGCGGGCAAAGGTGTAGCCAATCTGCGGCTTAACCTGAATCTGGCGGATACCGTCGATCTGGTACTCCACCGGATCTTCCACGGTAATCACGTTAACGCCGCTGTCTTTGATGCCATTGAGCGCGGCATACAAGGTGGTGCTTTTTCCCGAACCTGTCGGCCCGGTGACCAGCACAATGCCTTGGCTATGACTAGTGAGCGCACGGAAGCGCTCGGCATCACTGTCATTGAAACCGATCTGGCTGAGATTCTTCATGCTTTGCTGGGTGTCGAGAATCCGGATCACCACGCTTTCGCCATGCACCGTGGGCATGATCGACAAACGCAGATCGATGCTGCGCTCACCCATGCGCACCAAGTGACGACCGTCCTGCGGCAGACGGCGCTCGGCGATGTTCATGCCGCCGATGATTTTGATGCGACTGACAATCGCCGCGAGGTTGCCGGGTTTGATCCGCCGGATTTCGCTTAACACCCCATCGATGCGAAAAAGAATGGCCACATCATGCTTGCCCGGCCGCAAGTGAATGTCTGAAGCGCGGCGGCAGATGGCATCCTCCAGCAAGCTATCGACAAAGCGTACCGTGGGCTTTTCTTCAGCCAATTGCTTGATCCGATGCAAGCTCAGCTCCGGCTCAGGGCCTCACTCTCGGGTAATTGCAAGGCCGCCTCAGCCCCGTAGAAAAGGTTGATGGCCCGATCCAGTTGTTCGTCATAAGCCTGGATGGCCTCAATTTGCTTGCCGGTGATAAAGCCCACCAAATGCAGCAGGTCACAGTCTGAGGGAGTCGGTGTGGCCACCACCAACGTTTCACCCTGCACCAACAAGGGCAGCACGCGGCGATCACGCGCCAGGTTCTCGGGCAATAACTGCACCACCTGCGGCTCAACCTTGAAGGCATCGAGATTGACCTGAGCAATGTCCAGTTGCTCCACCAGAGCGCAAGCCAGGCTGTGTCGGTCAACCAGTTCCTGCTTGAGCAGAATCTGCCCCAAACGCCCGGATTGCTCATTGGTCTGCTGATGGCTCAGCGCATCCTGCAATTGCAGCGGGCTGATGTGCCCTTGGTTTATCAGCACCTCCCCCAAACGCCGATGCCGGCGCGGGGACTCGGTGCGCTGCTGTAGATAGGCAATTAACTGCTGCTGATCACTGATGATGTTTGGCATAACCAGACTCCTCGACGGCTTGATAAGACCAGCATATGGCCATTACCGCGCGGCCAATTGCCCTGCATCAATGTCTGGCGAGGTGTCGAAGAAGAGCCGTCAACTCGCCCCACAGCGGTGGCGAGTGTTGAGGTGTGTGAGCAGGCGAATGCCGGTCAACTGGCGCATTAGCGCTCGCGTAACGCCTCACTGCGGGCGCGAATGATCGGTTTGAGCAGGTAGCTGAGCACGCTTTTCTTGCCGGTAATGATGTCCACCGAGGCCACCATGCCCGGGATAATCAGCAGCGGATGCTCCTCAGTGCCCAAGTGGCTCTTATTAGTACGCAATTTGATCTCGTAGAAGCTGTTGCCGTCGTCGTCGGTCACGGTATCGGCACCGATTTGCTCCAGTTCCGCTTTAAGGCCGCCGTAGATGGTGAAGTCATAAGCGGTGAACTTGACCATGGCTTCTTGTCCGGGGTGCAAAAAGGCAATGTCTTGCGGACGAATACGTGCCTCGATCAGCAGGTTCTCGCCCAGCGGTACGATTTCCACCAGATCACTGCCGGGCTGGATCACCCCGCCGATGGTGTTGACCAGCAGTTGTTTGACGATGCCACGCACTGGCGAGGTGACCAAGGTGCGGTTGACCCGATCTTCCAGTGCCCGCCCAGTGGATTGGATTTTACTCAGCTCCGTGCGCGCTTCGTTCAGTTGAGCAAGTGCCTCACTGCGAAAGCGTCCACGGGTCTCGTCGATTTTGCGCTCGACTTCCTTGATCGCCGCCTCGGCCCTTGGAATGGCCAAGGTTGTGGCTTCCAACTGGCCGCGTGCTTCCACCTCGGCGCGTTTCAGGCGCAGCACTTCCACCTGGGAAATCGCCCCCTCCGCCACCAGTGGCTCAGACATGCGGATTTCCTGACGCAGCAGGTTCAAGCTGTTGCTGAACTGACTCTGCTTGGATGCAAACTCACGCAGTTCCTGACGCCGCTGTATGAACTGCTCCTCCAAACCCGCCACCTCATCGAGCAATTGCTGCTTGCGGCTTTGGAATAGTTGAATCTCGTTATCCGCCTGACCAGGTGCCTTCTCACGCACCTCATCACTGACCAACAGTTCGCGTAATTCGACTTCCGCGCTCAAGCGCTCAACGCGCAGCAACAAGGCCAAACGGTCAGCCTCGGTCTCGCCGACGTTGGATGCAAAACGGGTGTCGTCCAAGCGCAGAAGCGGGTCGCCCGGATCAACAATCTGCCCCTCGCGCACAAACAATTCCGCGACAATACCGCCTTCCAGGTTCTGGATTTTTTGCAGGCGCGAAGACGGGATCGCCTTGCCATCGCCTCGGGTCACTTCATCAACCACTGCAAAATTGGCCCACAACAGGCAGAACAAGGTAAAGCCGATCATGCCCCAGATGGTCAGGCGCACCACCCGCGGCGCGTCCTCAATCAAGGCCTTGTTGACTTCGGGAAGCGGCTCGTCACCCAAATCATTCTGACTGCCGAAATAGGCCGCCACGGCCTGGCGCAGGCTCTTTTTCTCGGGTGCTTTAGCTGACACTGATCTGCCCCTTCTTCAGCGCTTCCATGACACTGCCTTTTGGACCATCGGCAATGATCTGCCCGCGATCAACGATGATCAGTCGATCAACAAGCGACAGCATCGAGGCGCGGTGCGTGACCAGCAGCAGGGTCTTGGTGCCAATGACCGCCGAAAGACGCTGCTTCAAGCGCTCTTCACCGGTGTTGTCCATGGAACTGGTGGGCTCATCGAGCAACAGTATCGGCGGGTCAAGCAGCAGCGCCCGCGCCAAGGCGACGTTCTGCCGTTGCCCACCCGACAAGTTCTGGCCACGCTCACCAACCTGCAACTCGTAACCCTTGGGGTGCAGTCGGGCAAACTCGTGCACACCCGCCAACTCGGCCGCCTGCAACACCAGTTCATCCTCAACGTAGCGCGCGCCGGTAACCAGGTTATCGCGCAGGGTGCCGCTGAACAGCTGAATATCCTGCGGCACATAGCCGATGTTGTGGCGCAGATCGCTGACGTCCAACTGGCGCACATCAATACCGTCCACCAGCAAACTGCCAGCATCCGCCTGATACAAGCCAACGATCAGCTTGGCCAGCGAACTTTTACCTGAACCGCTGCGCCCGATAATGCCGATCTTTTCCCCCGGGCGAACGCTCAGGTTGATGCCCACCAGCGCCGCCTGTTGTTGATCGGGGTAGTGGAAATCCAATTGGCGAAATTCAATCGCGCCCTGCAGCGACTGACGTTTGAGCGGACGCTCATCGGCGTGGCGCTCCTGCAGCAACTCCATCATCTGGTTAACTGAATCCAAGGTGACGCGCGCCTGCTGGTAGCGGGTCAGCAGCCCGGAAACCTGCGTCAACGGCCCCAGGGCGCGGCTGGTAAGCATGTAGCAGGCGATCAAACCGCCCATGCTTAAGTTACCCGCCATGATCTGGTACACGCCCAGCACGATCACCACCACACCCGCCAATTGCTGAACCAGCAGGGTGGCGTTCATCGCCAGACTCGACAGCATGCGCGCGCGCAGTTCAAGGCGACTCAAGGTGCCAATGGTCTGCTCCCAGAGGTACTGACGCTCACTTTCAGCGTTGTTGACCTTGACCGCATCCAGACCGGCCAGGCTCTCGATCAGACTCGACTGACGCTCACCGGCCAGGGCCATGGTGCGCTGCATGGTCTCAGCCAACGGACGTTGCAAGGCCCAGCCGATCAAGACCACCAACGGAAAGGCCAGCACCGGGATCCACACCAAATGCCCACCAATCATGGCGATGACGGCCAGAATCAGCAGGGTAAACGGCAGGTCAATCACGCTGGCCAGGGTCAGCGAGGCGAGAAAATCGCGCAGGCTCTGAAACTCGTGGATGTTCTGCGCAAAGCTGCCAACCCGCGCCGGGCGAAATTTCATGGCCATGCCGACGATGCGCTCGAACAGCGTGGCGGAGATGATCAAGTCGGTCTTTTTACCGGCCAGATCAAGACATAAACCGCGTAAGGTTTTCAGCAGCAGATCGAAGAAGAACACCCCGGTGATACCAATCGCCAAAACCCACAGGGTGGCTTCGGCTTGGTTGGGCACCACGCGGTCGTACACGTTCATGACAAACAGCGGCGTGGCTAAGCCAATCAGGTTGATCAACAGACTGGCAGCAATTGCATCGATGTAAAGCCAGCGAGAACGCTTGAGGGTGTCGCGAAACCAGGACGTAGCGCGCGGGATCATCTCTCCGCACTTGAAGTCAAACTTATGCTGAGGCTGGGCAAAGAACACACGGCCGCTGTAATCCTCAGCCAGCACCTCGGCACTTACATGCACCTCGCCGCCGTCGCTTTCACTGAGCATGATGCGCGCTTGGCCTTGCTCATCCCAACCGAGCAGGATGGCGCTGCGCCCTTCTTTGAGCAGCAACAAGGCGGGCATGGCCAGCGGCGGGATCTTGTCCAACGCACGACGCAACCAACGGCCTTGCAACCCGGCACGAGCCGCCGCGCGAGGCAGCAACTCAGCACTCAAGCGTTGTTCAGGAAGCGGCAGCCCAGCCGTCAACATAGCCCGGCTGACGGACTTCTGGTGCAGGCTGCACAGGGAAAGCAGGCTATCGAGTAGAGGATCGTCGTAGCGGTCACGTGGGTCGCTACGGGCTTGCATCGGGCTTGGCTCTACTGCCACAGGATTCACTCGCACTCAATTAACACTGTTGACGGTTAGGCACAGCCTAGGCGCACACCACTGGGCATAGCAGGCTGCGGCTGATATCGGCCTGCTTAAACATAACGCAGGTTAAGTGATTGATCAGCTTAGCCCCATAACCACAGGATTTTACGCTCAAAACACGCAACTGCAGGCCTAAGCACTGCATGCTACGTGTCCCGATACTAGCCCGTGAACCGGACGCGCATTAATTCAAGCTTGGCAAGCTTGCCTGAGATTTAACTTCGTCCAGCGGTGCAGCGGCTATTGGCGCAACTACACCATGCGCCTTGAGCAGAGAACCCGTGGTCGCCTTGATGCGGTATTGAGTGAACTGCTCAACAAAGCGCACCTCTTCAAGACGGCGCGAAGCAGTAAACAATTCGTTTTCACTGTCGAGCAGGTCGAGCAGCGTGCGGTCACCGAGGGTGAATTGCTTCTGATAAGACTCACGCACGCGGGTGCTGTAATCAACATACTGCTGCGCAATCGGCAACTGCTGGCGGGCGTTGTCCATGGCGTTCCAGGCCAAGCCAAGCTCTTCGTTTAATACGCGCAGGGCGTTATTGCGAATATCCATGGCTTGGTTGGTCTGGTAAGCCTTGGACTGCAAGTCAGCTTTGTTACTGCCGCCAGCAAACAGGTTGTAGCGCATGCGCAACATGGCTTGCCATTCATTGCTGTGGCCACTGGTGCCGTCCAGGTTGTTGTCCATACCGCGCGACAATTCAGCATCAACACGCGGATAGAAACTCGACTTGGCCGCCTCATATTGCTGCTCAGCCGCTTGAACATCCGACTCGGCCGAACTCAGCAATGGATTATTGACGAGCATTTCCTGTCGAGCGACCTGCAGAGTGTCCGGTAATTGCCCCAGCAGACTGGCAGGACGGATAAGCTGTCCAGGATCACTCCCCACCACACTGAAATAATTGACACGCGCATCCGCCAGATTGTTCTGCTCGGTGATCAAATTGTTGCGCGCCTGAGCCCAGCGGGCCTCAGCCTGATCGAGGTCAGCAGTGCGGCTTACGCCACTCTGGCTACGCAATGTGATCTGGTCATAAATGCGTTCATGGCTGGCCAGGTTATTCTCAGCCAGACGCACCAACTCCTGGCGAGTCAGCACATCCAAATACACCTGTGCAACCATCAAGGCTGTGCGCTCTGCTGTACCCAGCAACTCATAGGCGCGCGCATTGACCGTTGCACGCTGACGACCTACTTCGCTTCGGGTGGCGAATCCATCAAAAACCATTTGCTGCAAGCGCAAGCTGGACTCACCACGCGTCAAGGTTTCAGTGTTGTGCGTAAGGCCACGCGTACCGGGGTTGTCAGTGCCTTCGCGACCATAACCGGCCAACAGATCAACCTGCGGCAAGTAACCGCCTTTGGCGGCCTTCATCTGCTCTTCAACCGACAACCGTGCATGAATGTCGGCCTGGATCTCTGGATGCACCTCTAAAGCACTCTGCATCGCTTCACTTATAGTTTGACCATGGGCAGCCAACGAGACAGCCAAAGCAAGAGGAAACAGTGTTAGAAAACGCATGTAAATGAAGCTCCTTTCAGACGATCCAGAAACGTGGCGCAATTTAAGACGCAACGCGCTTGACGCAGGGTGGCACAGAATACATAAACAACTTACAAACGTGACAGCCATCACAAATCACAGCGACATCACTGCGCGCAGTGTTTATTATCGCGAACACCTGGCCAAGAGTTTGGCATATCGCTAACCCCAAGCGCCATATGCCAAAAATATGTCGCTATAATTTTAACACCTCTGTGACGCCAAACACAACGTATTGCGTTATTATAGTATATAGTATTTAAGCGCCCGCCGCCAGGAGCATTATTCATGAGCACTTTCATCGCCGTCGTTAAAAGCCTTGCAGGCCAGGTTTTCGCCGTATCTCTAGACGGTAGAGAGCGCCAGGTATTTGAAGGCGAGCGCCTGCTCAAAGGTGAGCAGATCCTGACCGGGCCGGGCGGTGAAGTCACGATGGAAATGGCTGATGGTGAAATCGTAACCGTGGGTCAAAACAGCGGCTGGCAAGCAGCCCCTGATACCGAACAAACCACATCGAATGAAAGCGGGCCAGACACCGATTTGGAACAAGCCCTCGCAGCCGGCTTCGACCACACCATAGACCTCGAAGCGCCAGCCGCTGACCCAGGTGCCGGCGGTAATGCCGGTGGCGGTGCAGGTGGCGGAAATAGCTTTGTGATGCTGGATGCCACCGGCGAACAACTGGACCCGACCATTGGTTTTGAGACCGCGGGGCTTGGCTTTTCAGGACAGGGTATTGAAGAGATAGGTGGGGCAGATACAGACGACACGAGCGCAATATTTGTCGACACAACCGCGCCGGTGGTTACGATCAGTATTGACCCCATCACGGCTGACAACACGCTCAATGCCGCTGAGTTGTTTGGAGACTTCATCACTGTTACCGGCAGCGTGGGCGGCGAAGCCAGCATCGGTGACACCATCACACTGAATGTCGGCGGCAATATTTACAGCGGCGCGGTCATCGCCAAACCCGACGGCACACTTGGTTTCTCGATAAACGTCGGAACCGGCGAACTGCGTGACGCCAACAGCATCACAGCAACGCTCACAAGCGTTGACCAGGCAGGTAATACAGGTACAGCAAGTTCGCTGCGTGATTACCAAGTCGACACCACCGCCACCGCGGCGCCGACCGTGACCATCACCACTGATGCCAACGACGATCAGTTGCTCAGCAACACTGAACTGGGCAACGCCACCACCGTGGCCGTGACCATCGGCCTGCCGACCGGCGCTGTGGCCGGCGACACCCTCACCGTCACCGATGGCACCACACCGCAAG
>CAMCJM010000106.1 GCA_945874835.1 Pseudomonas synxantha
GACAACTGGGTGCGTTCAGTAGCCGTATCCCCTTTGTGGCACTCAGCAGGCTTTGTATATGAGCCCACTCGGTATCGCTTAACTGGCTTCTGTCGGTCATGGCAAAAGCCAGATTCTAGCCGGTGGCTTACGTCAACAGAACCTAGCACGCAGCTTTTATTCAGTCTGCGCCATGCTCGGGGTTCTCTCTCAGCAGGCAAACACGCACCATAGGCCCATGCTCAACAATATCCCCACCCATGTGATTGCCGGGCCGCTCGGTGCCGGTAAAACCAGCCTGATCCGTCATCTGCTGGCGCAGCGCCCGGTACATGAACGCTGGGCCGTGCTGATCAACGAGTTTGGCCTGATCGGTCTGGACGCCGCCTTGTTAACCACCGATGACGACGGCATCGCCCTAGGCGAAGTGGCGGGTGGCTGTTTGTGTTGCGTCAACGGCGTGCCGTTTCAGGTTGGTCTCAGTCGCCTGCTGCGTCAGGCCAAACCCGATCGCCTGCTGATCGAGCCGTCCGGCCTCGGTCATCCTCTGGTGCTACTCGAACAGCTGCGCGAAATGCCCTGGGCCGGTGTGTTGGCGGTGCAGGAGCCGTTACTGGTGCTGGATTCTCAGGCCCTTGCTGCGGGTGAAGCGCTGCCGGAGAGTCAGCAGGCGACGCTTAGCCGCGCCGGTTTGTTACTGCTGAACAAGGCCGAAGGGCTGGATGAAGCAACCAAGGCGCGCATTCAGGCGCAGTTGCCCGCACGCCCGATCTACTGGACCAGCCAGGGCGCACTGCCGCTGGCGAAACTGCCCGGTTTTGCCGCGCAGGCCACTGACGGCGACAGTGCACTGAGGCTGCCCAACGCTGCTGCGCCCTTAGCCCATCTGTGGCGCAGTGTGAGTGAGCCGATCTGCCAGATTCAGCAGCAGGCCGAAGGCTGGAGCATCGGCTGGCGCTGGCACCCCAGCCAGCAATTTGCGCCGGTGCAGGTGCAGCAATGGCTGAACAGCCTGCCTTGGCGGCGCGCCAAGCTGGTGCTTCACACCAACGCCGGCTGGCTGTCCGCCAATGCCCTGAACGGTCAGCCGCCGCAATGGCAACCCAGCGAATGGCGCAAGGATTCGCGCCTGGAGTTGATCTTCAGCGAGGCGCAGGATGTGCCGGCGTTGCAGGCGGGCTTGGCTCAGTGCCGACTGCCTTGAGGCGAAAGGCCCGCGCGGCTTGATACACTGCGGCCACTTTTTTGTGGAACACCGCCATGCACCTCCAACCCTGGTCCCATGACTGCTCAGCCGGTTTCACCCTGCGCGGCTGGCATACGCCGCCTTCGGGTAAACCCCTGCTGCACTTTCTGCACGGCAATGGCTATTGCGGGCGCGTCTATACGCCGCTGCTGCAACTGTTGGCTGAGGATTTCGACCTCTGGCTGTGTGATGTGCAGGGCCACGGTGACAGTGACCACGGCGGGCGTTTTCATGGTTGGAACCGCAGTGCGGAACTGGCGATTGAGGCGTTTGAGCAGGGCCGCGGCGTGTTTGGCAGCGTGCCTTGTTTTGCCCTGGGCCACAGCTTTGGCGGGGTGTTGACCAGCCTGATGCTGGCCCAGCAACCGCAGCTGTTTCAGCGCGCGGTGCTGCTCGATCCGGTGCTGTTCAGCCCGGCGATGATCGGTGTGATGGCGCTGTCGGATGTGATGGGCCTGAGCCGGCGTACCACTTTGGCCAGCAAGGCGCTGAAACGCCGCAGCAACTGGCCAGATCGCGCTGCCGCCCATGCTGCGCTGCATGGCCGTGGCATGTTCCGCGGCTGGACCGAAGAGGCGTTTGCCGCTTATATCCAGCACGCCCTCAAGGACAGTGAAAAAGGCGTGGAGCTGAAATGCCGGCCCAGCCGCGAGGCGGATATTTTCAGCTCCTTCCCCAAGCGGTTGTGGCCGTCACTGGCCAAGGTCCGCACGCCGGTTAAGGTGTTTTACGGTGAGCGTAGCTACCCCTTTGTCGCCAAGTCTGTCGCGCGCTGGTGCGCCAGCAACGGCCATGTCAGCGCCCGTGTGTTGCCGGGCGGGCACTGTTTTATGCAGGAACAGCCAGCGGCCAGTGCGCAGCGCGTGGCCGACTTTCTGTTGCAGCGCGAGCAGGCCTAGCGCCGCCAATCATCGAGGCGAATAACCTTGGCATCGTGCTGCACGACCACCGGCTCAGGCTGGGTTTCCCGCACCGGATGGGGGGCCAGTTCAATGCGCCCAACCTGTTTGCCAAACAGGGTGATGCTGCCCGCGTGACGCTGCTCGCCGGTGACGGTGAACTCAAAGCCATACACCCGCGCCAAGCGCTTGCGCCCGCGAGCATCGGGCAGCATGGCAAGGCGGCGCAGGGCGACATTGCCATCGAGTAATTCCACATCGGCTTTGCTGCAGTGCTGCTTCACCTGCATCAAGGCGAACTCACGCAAACCATGGGCGTGCCACAGCCAAGCGCAGGCGGTGGCGAACAGCATCAGCAGAAAGACATCGAAAAGCTCAATCATGGTGTTCCTTCGTTCAGCGCCTCATAGCGCTTTTGCAGCTCGTGGCGGATTTCCCGGCGTTGCAGCGCCTGGCGCTGGCGGCGCAATTCATCAGGCGTTTGCGGATCAAGGGCGGGCACGGGAGCCGGGCGGCCCTGATCGTCCATGGCCACCATGCTAAAGAAGCAACTGTTGGTGTGCCGCACCGAGCGCTCTCGGATATTTTCGGTGATGACCTTGATGCCCACTTCCATTGAAGTGCGCCCGGCATAGTTGACCGAGGCGAGAAAGGTCACCAGTTCGCCGACATGAATGGGCTCACGAAATATCACCTGATCCACCGACAAGGTCACCACGTAGCGCCCGGCAAAGCGGCTGGCGCAGGCGTAGGCGACTTCATCGAGGTATTTGAGCAGGGTGCCGCCATGGACATTGCCAGAGAAATTGGCCATGTCCGGGGTCATCAGTACCGTCATTGTCAGCTGGGCATTTCCGGCTTCCATGGCTAACTCCGCAGAGAAGGGCGGCCAACCATAGCAGTTGTGCAAAAGCATTGCCCAGACCGGCTGTGGCAACCGGTCTGGGTATGTGTCGCCTCAGGCGTGGGTCAGGTACCAGCGCCAGTCTTGCTCACCGACTTCGCCCATAAACTGGCGGAATTCGGCCCACTTGATCGCCAGGAACACCGTGAGAAAGTCCTTGCCTAGCGCTTCCTTGGCCCAGCTTGAGTTTTCCAGCGCGCGCAGGGCGGTCAGCCAGTCGGTTGGTAGGGTCTCGCGGGCCTGCTCGTAGCCGTTGCCGATGATTTCTTCGCCCGGATCGATCTGGTTGTTGATGCCGTGATGGATACCGGCAAGTATCGCCGCCGCCGCCAGATAAGGGTTGGCATCGGCGCCGCAGATGCGGTGTTCCACATGCCGGCTCTTGGCCGGGCCGCCCGGTACACGGAAGGACACGGTGCGGTTGTTCACGCCCCAGCTCTTGGCCAGCGGCGCGTAGCTGTTGACCTGGAAGCGGCGGAACGAGTTGGCGTTGGGGCAGAAGATCGCCAGCGCGTCATTCAGCGTGGCCATCATGCCGCCGATGGCGTGGCGGAGTAGCGGCGTGCCATGCGGATCTTCGCTGGCCATCAGGTTATTGCCCTGCTCGTCGGCCAAGCTGACATGCATGTGCATCCCGCTGCCGGCTAAGTCGCCAAACGGTTTGGCCATAAAGCAGGCCTGCAGCCCATGTTTGTTGGCCACGCCCTTGACCAAGCGCTTGTAGCGCACCCCTTCATCGATGGCCTGCAACGCGTCGAAGCGGTGCTCCAGGGTCAGTTCGACCTGGCCGGGTGCGTACTCAGAAATCGCCGTGCGCACCGGCAAGCCCTGTACTTCACAGGCGGCGTAAAGGTCATCGAGGAACGGTTGCAACTGCTCCAATTCATAGACGCCGTACACCTGCGGCGCTTGCGGGCGCACGCCATTGGTTTGCAGGGCCGGTTGCGGACGGCCGTTGGCGTCGCGCTGCTTATCCAGCAGGTAAAACTCCAACTCCAACTCCACCGCCATCACCGGGTGGTAGCCGTCGGCCTTGAGCCGGTCGATGGCGCGCACCAGCACATGCCGTGGGTCAGCCGGGGCGGCGGGCATACCCTGGGTCGGGTGCATGCTCACCTGCAGCTGGCCGGTGGGTGTGGCGCGCCAGGGTTGCAGGGTCAGGCTGCCGGGCAGCGGGTAGGTCCAGCAGTCGGCGTCGGCGACTTCCCAGACCAGGCCGCTTTCTTCAACGTCCTCGCCCTGGATGGTCAGCGCCAGGATCGAACTGGGCAGCGGCCGGCCGTTCTCGTAGATGGCCAGCAGCTCGTCGCGGTGCAGCAGCTTGCCGCGCGGGATGCCATTGGCGTCGATCAGCATCAGCTCGATGCTGCGCACCTCGGGGTGCTGTTGAAGAAAGTCGCGGGCTTCCTGGGGTTTGGCGAATTGCATGGTGGTTCTCACAGTAAGTCGTTATTTCGTGGGAGGGGCTTTAGCGGCGATTATCGCGGCTGAAGCCCCTCCCACAGGCTGATCGATGAATTACTCGCGCGCGCCGGGGATGGCCAGCAGCTCGGTCAGGGCCTGGTCGAGCATGGCGATCAGTGTGTCCACATCATCAGCCGAGGTGCTCGGGCAGCACAGGGTCATGTTGTGGAACGGGGTGATCAGGATGCCGCGGTTGATCAGGTACAGGTGCAGGGCCATCTGCAGCTCGTCGTGGAACGCCGCTTCGGCCTCGGCTCCGGTCTTCGGTGACACCGGGCAGAACTGGAACTCACTGCGCGCGCCCAGTTCGGTCACCGACCACTTGAGGTCGTGCTTGCCGATCAGCGTGCGGAAGCCATCGGCCAGGCGCTTGGCCAGCGGCAGCATGTGCGCGTAGGCGGCGGGCGTCATCACCTGTTCCAGGTTGGCGCGCATGCAGTGCATCGCCAGGGCGTTGGCCGACAGCGTGGTGCCCATGCCGCTGTGTCCGTGGCCGTGGCTGCCTTCGCTGGCGCGTTTACGCGCGGCGGTCATGGCTTCGGCCATCGCCGCGCTGCAGCCGAAGATGCCGCATGGCACGCCGCCGGCGATTGGCTTGCCGACCACGAAGAAGTCCGGGTCGAGGTTCCACAGTTGGGTGCAGCCACCCATATCGGTAGAGATGGTGTGGGTCTCGTCGATGATCAGCAGCGCGCCGTACTTGCGGGTCAGCTCGCGGCACTGCTGCATAAAACCCGGCTCGGGCAGGACCATGCCGATGTTGGTCATCGCTGGCTCGCACAGCAGGCCGCAGACGTCGCCTTTAGCCAGCGCCGTTTCCAGCGCCGCCACGTCGTTGAACGGGATTGAGCGACTGTGCTGGGTCAGGTCATAGGCCTGGCCGACCAGGCCAGAGCGCGGCACGGTTTCGCCCTCGATGCAGCGCACCATCACGTCGTCCACCGTGCCGTGGTAGCAACCGTCGAACACCAGCAGGGTTTTGCGCTGGGTAATCGCGCGGGCCCAGCGCAGCACATAGCGGTTCGAATCCGTGGCGGTAGCGGTGACCTGCCAGAACGGCAGGCCGAAGCGTGCGGCCAGCAACTCGCCGCAGACCACCGCATCTTCGCCTGGCAGCATGGTGGTCAGGCCGTTGTTGCCTTGTTCGGCGATGGCCTTGGCGATCGGGTTCGGGGAATGGCCGAACATGGTGCCGGTGTCGCCCAGGCAGAAATCGATGTACTCATGACCGTCCACGTCATAGAAGCGCGCCCCCTTGGCCCGTTCGACAAACAGCGGCACCGGCGTCGACCAGTCGGCCATCCAGTGCATCGGCACGCCGCCGTACAGCGAGTGGCGCGCACGTTCGGCCAGGGCCACGGATTTGGGGTTACGCGCGATAAAGCGCTCACGCTCACGCTGGGCGAAGGTTTCTACGGCGGATGGATGGATGCCGCTGGCAGTCATGTGGAACACCTCGTTCGAATATCTGCACATGCTATTTTGTGATCACAGAAAACTCAAGCATTGGTTTTATTTGGCTTTATTGCTAGATTAACGCCATATTTGTGATCACAGGATGTTATTAAATGGTCTTCAAACAGCACGTTGCGTTAATCAGCGGCGCAGGCAGTGAGTCGGGTATCGGTCTGGCGATTGCGCGTCGCTTGGGTCAGGCAGGGGCACGGGTTTTGATCACCGCCAGCAGCGCCCGCGTTGAACAGCGTGTCGCTGAACTGTGCGCCGAAGGTATTGAAGCACGCGGCTGCGCCGCTGACCTTACCGATGAGCAGCAGGTCGGTGAATTACTCGCTTGGGCGCAGGCGCAGTGGGGGCAGATCGACATTCTGGTGAACAACGCCGGCATGGCCATGCAAGGCAGCCCGGAGCCGTTCGCCGAGCTGGCCGACATGGACCTGGCCACTTGGAACCTGTCCATTGCGCGTAACCTCGGCACGGCATTCTTGCTCACCCGCGCCGTGCTGCCGGGCATGCGCGCACGCGGCTACGGGCGTATCGTCAATATCAGTTCAACCACCGGCACCCGTGGCAGCAACCCCGGCGAATCCGCCTACAGCGCGGCCAAGGCCGGTATGCTTGGCCTGTCCATGGGGCTGGCGCTGGAAGTGGCCAAGCAGGGCATTACGGTTAACAGCGTGGCACCGGGGTGGATTGCCACTGGCTCCAGCACCGAAGAAGAGCGCCATGCGGCGCAATACACGCCGATGCGCCGTGCCGGCCGTCCCGAAGAAGTCGCTGCCGCCGTCGCCTTTCTCGCGTCACCGGAGGCCAGCTACATCACCGGCGAGGTGCTGGTTGTGGATGGTGGCAACTGCCTGATCGAGAACAAAGCCCCCTGAGCGCCTCTGCGTCGGTCAGGCGTTGTTGCAGGGATACTTGAAAATGCTCATTGACTGCAGTCAACTCCGCTTTTCAAGCACCCCTGCGCCTAGCCAGCCTCTAGCAGAGCCACTCAGACCATTTTCTAAACATCGGAGAACTTCATGCACAACTGCTCGTTGACCCTCGCCCAACTCCCCGCGCCGCCGGTACAAGGACGCCGCTAAACCATGGCCGATAATCTGCAGGACCAGCTTTACCAACGTATTCGAGAAGGCTTGCTGGCGGGGCGTTTCCAGCCCGGCGAGCGTTTAAAAATCCGCGACCTGGCCGCCGAGTGGGGCACCAGCCCGATGCCGGTGCGCGCCGCTTTGCAGCGATTGGTTGCCGAAGGTGCGCTAGAGGGCGAGCCACAGCGCTCGGTGCGCGTGCCGCCAATGACCCGCGAACGCTATGAGCACATCTTTCAGGTGCGCATGGGCCTCGAAGGCCTGGCGGTCGAACTGGCCACCCCGCGCCTGAGCGCGGATGATCTGGCCGTGCTGCGTGACTGTGTGGCGCGCATGGATCAGGCCATCGAAGAACGGCAGATCACCGCCTACCTGGATGCCAACAGCCAGTTTCACCTACACCTCTACAGCGCCTGCGGCAACCCGGTGCTGGTGCGCAGCATTGAAACGCTGTGGCTGCAGATCGGGCCCTTCTTCAATCGCCTGTTTACTGGTGCGGATTTATCGCTGCGGTTGAACGACTTTCACGAAGACGCCTTTGCCGCCATCGAAGCCGGTGACGGCAAGGCTGCGCGTCAGGCCATGGAGCAGGACTTGACCTTCTTCGCACGTTTTCTGCTGAATTTGCTCGACCTGGAACAGCGCCACCGTTAACGCGCTGGCAGCGAATGGGGCGGCAACTACACTGGGTTGACTCTGGCCCTGCAGTCCAAGGACTCGTTCGATGATGGATTACGGCAGCAAGCGCTTTTTGATCGTCGATGATTTCTCCGACTTCCGTAGCTCGGTCAAGGCCATGTTGCGCGACCTCGGTGCGCGCGATGTGGATACTGCCGATCGCGGCGAGGAAACCCTGACGCTGTGCCGCAACAAGCGCTACGACATCATCCTGCACGACTACAACCTGGGCGGCGGTAAGAATGGTCAGCAGGTGTTGGAAGAGCTGATCGCCGGTAAATTGATTAGCCACCAGTGCATCTTCGTTATGGTCACCGCCGAAAGTAGTCAGGCCATGGTGCTCAGCGCCCTTGAGCATGAGCCGGATGCCTACCTGACCAAGCCGTTCAACCGCGCCAGCCTTGATCAGCGTTTAGACAAGTTGGCTGAGCGCAAGACTGCGCTCAAGGGCATTCTCCAGGGCCTGGATAAACAGGAGCCGAACGCGGTACTGACGGCTTGCAATGAGCTAAGCCAACAGGACAAACGCTACCTGCCGCTGTGCCAGCGCTATAAGGCTGGAGCGCTGCGTGAGCTGGGCCGTGCGGATGAACTGGAGCAACTGCTTAATGGTGTGCTGGCCGAGCGGCCGTTGCCTTGGGCGCAAGTGGAGCTGGCCAGCCTGTTGCACAGGCGCGGCGAGCTGAGCCGTGCGCAAAGCCTATATGAGCAGGCGCTAAAATTATTCCCGATGATGCCGGCGCTGTACGACGGCCTGGCCGCCGTGCTGCTGGCTCAGGGCGAGAGCCAGCGCGCCCAGCAGACTCTGGAAGATGCGGTGAAGCTCGCCCCGCTGGCGATTCGTCGGCAGATGCAGCTGGGCAAGCTGGCGCTGAATAACCAGGACTTTGACAGCGCCAGCAAGGCCTATCGACAGGCCATGGAGCAGGGCCGGACGTCCAAGTTTAAGAGCCCGGAAAACTACCTTGGCCTGGCTCAGGCGATCACCGCTCAGGCCGGCGATGGCACGCTCGACAAGCGCCTGCAGATCGAAGTCAATCAGGCCCTCGGTGAGCTGGACAAGAGCTACGCCGATGACCCCAGCGTCAAGCTGCGCTCACGCCTGGCCCTGGCCAGCAGCCTGATGAAATCCGGTGAGCCCAAGCGCGCCGAGCAGTTGGCCGTCGAAGCCGCCGCCGCGATGGAAAAGCTGCCGCAGTTTTTTGCCGCCGATACCGCACTCAACGTCGCCAGTCAGCTACGCGCATTGGGCCAGGCGGCAGCCAGTGATGCGCTGCTGAAAACCTGTGTCGAGGTTTACGGAGACGATCCGCAGGTGATGCAAGGCGTGGCTCGGCAGACTGACAACGCCGAGATTCTCTCCGGCGGCATAGAGGCTGTGGAGCTCAATCGCCAGGGCGTGCGCTGCTACCAGCAGAAGCAGTTCGCGGATGCGCTCAGGCTGTTCCGTCAGGCCTTTGCCCTACAGCCGAAGAACATCAGCATCGCCCTCAATACCGCACAATCGCTGTTGCAATCCGCTGGGGGCGAGATGTCTGCGGCCCTGCTGGAAGAATGCCAGCGCTGTCTGGACGTGGTCAGCCAGATGCCCGAGACCGACGCCCGGCATGCGCGTTACGTGCAACTGCAGCGTCGGGCGTCCGGCCAATGAGCGATAACCCCGTCGGTTTGGATTTTTCCACGGTGATCGCCTCCACCGTGCATGACATGAAGAACTCCCTAGCCATGCTGACGCGCGCGCATGCGCAGTGGCAGGCGCAGCTACCGCCGGAGCAACAACAGGCCAGCGAACAGGGCGTGATTGAATACGAATTTGCCCGCCTTAACGGCATGCTGGTGCAGTTGCTCGGCTTGTATAAGCTCGGCGTCAACCAGCTACCGATGCGCCCCGGTTACCACGAGGTCGAGGATTTCCTTCAGGCTCAGCTGGCGCGGCATTTTGAAGTGCTGCAAAGCCGGCAGATCAGTGCCCGTTGCGAAGTGGATAGTTTTGATCTGATGGGTTTCTTTGATGAGGAACTGCTTGGCTCGGTGGTCGCCAATATCGTTACCAATTCCATCCGCTACGCCCACAGCGCGCTGCTGATTCAGGCCTGGGAGGAGAATGGCAAGCTGGTGCTGGCGATCTGCGACGACGGCGATGGCTACCCGCAGGAGATGCTCAGCCAGCAATCCAACTATGTACTCGGCCTTAAGCACAGCACCGGCAGCACAGGTCTTGGCCTGTACTTCGCCGGCCGCATCGCTGAACTGCATGAGCGCAATGGCGTGTGCGGTCATATCGAACTGGCCAACGGCGTTCCGTTGGGTGGCGGGGTGTTTCGGATTTATCTGCCTTGAAGTAGCTGCAGCTCTGCGTAGCAGTAAACGCCGCCGCTCACGCCGCGGATCGTAAAGTCCTCAGCTTTCCAGCCACACGTCGCGCACCCAGTGCCAGACCGACTCCCAGGTTTCGTCTTCGTTGATTTCGCCGGTTTCGGCTTCCCACAGCAGCACGGTGCCGTCTTCTTCGACCACGTAGTAGTTGCCGTGGTCTTCGCACAGCGGCACATACTCACGCGGCACGCCGAGTGACCAGGCGGTGGCGGCGACTTCCGGTAGGTAGGTGTGCGATTGCGGGTCGCTGGCGGTGACCGGCTCCAGGCGGCCGTAGACCACATCGCTGACCTGCAGCAGGTATTCACGCAAGGCGAAGGGCAGGTGGATGAGGATTTGTTCCTGAATTTCCACCAGGGTTTCTTCTTCGGGGAGTTCCAGCGGGACGGGCACCGGCTCGTTGAGTTCGCGCAACTGTTCGATGACTTCTTCCACGGTGTAGGCCTCATGGGTGACGGGTAATACGGGAGCGTCTTATACCGTAGAACGTGCTTTTGAGCATCGCTGATGCGGCGTTTAAGCGCATGGGTCCCGCCTGTGACGCAGGTTGTGTGGGAGGGTGAAGCAAAAAGCTGGCAAAGTGCTATCTTTGTGCATCATGCGTCAATTTTTGAACGTCATAAAATGGTCGTCTTATGAAAAGCCAAGCGCAAGAGTCAGATGACGGTGTGCTCAGCGAAGAGGAGCGGTTACAACTCCTGACCAAGGCCGGTCAGCGTAATCGTTTATTTATCCTGGCCCTGGCCGGGGTGTTGGGCACATTGATGTTGGTGTCGATCGGTTTGAATGTCCAAAACCTGTTCAGTGCAGGCGATGAGCCGCGCATTCAGGCATTGGAGAAGCAGATCAAGCAGTTGGGCGAGCGGCTTAAGGTGCAGCAGAGCGCGCTGAATAATCAGGAAGAGTTGCTGGCCAGCCAGCAAGCGTCACAGCTCACCGGGCTGTTTGAACGGGCGGAAAATCCCGACAGCATCGCCCAGGTCAGCCAGGTGCTGCGCGCGCAGGAGCGCGACTATCAGCAGGTGATGAATGGGTTGAAGGCGGGCATGCGTGATTTGGCCAATATGCTGCCGGGTTCACGCAGTTGGTTGGCCGATTACAACGAAATGATCGACCGCGCCCTGCTCAACAGCCGTAAGCGCAGCGAGGAAATTCAGGCCTGGAGCGATAACGCTCAGCTGCCTGCACCGGCAGCCAAGCCGCCGGGCAGTGCTAATCCGGGTTGAGGTGTGCTGGGCCGGTTAGCCCATGTGGAAGAACGCCAGCTTGTTGCCATCCAAGTCGCGGAAGTAAGCACCGTAGAAGCCCGGCATGCGCTCACCCGGTTGACCGTCGCAGGTCGCGCCCAGTTCGAGGGCTTTGGCATAGAGCTTGTCGACACCTTCACGCGAACCGCCGGGCAGGGCGATCATGTTGCCATTGCCGGGGGTGGCCGCTTGTTTATCGAACGGCAGGCACACACCCAGCATCGGCTGACCTTTACCGGCACCGTAGAAGGCCGCGCGGCCCACATCCATGACGATTTTTGCACCCATTTCAGCCAGTAACGCGGTGTAGAAAGCCTTGGCTTTTTCCAGGTCATTGGTACCGACCATGCTGTATCCGATCATGCTGCCGTCCTCGTCAGAGTGGTTCTGGGAAAGGTGCAGTGTGGGCCATGAAACGGCTAAAGGGTATGCAGGTCTTTCGTCTTGCTTGCCTCGTTTGGCCGCCAATGGGATCAAGCCCTGACGCCGAAAACAAAAAACCCGGGCAAGCCCGCAATGCTGTTCACTTAAGGATTGTTGACTAATCCTTGTTCAGCAGGAGAATCCGGAACCCTTACTAGGTTCTGTTGACGTAAGCCACCGGCTAGAATCTGGCTTTTGCCATGACCGACAGAAGCCAGTTAAGCGATACCGAGTGGGCT
>CAMCJM010000107.1 GCA_945874835.1 Pseudomonas synxantha
GTGACCGGCCATTTCGGTAAGTCGTGACCGCCTGTTTCGGAGCAGGCTGGAAATCGGTCACGCTGATAGCGAAATGAGCGGTCACGCGTTAGCGAAATGACCGGTCACGATCTACCGAAACAGCCGGTCACGGTGGGCCGAAATACGCAGTGTTTGCTTGTGCAGCAACTCCAGCGGTAAAAACGCCATGCCTAAATCATGCAGGCAAATGGCGGCAGCCAGTTGTGCCGGTTGTTCAGGGCTACCGCCCAATTGGTTGATTGCCAATGCCAGATCAAGCTGGCGCAGGCCTCGTCCTTGCCAAAAGTGTGAGCGGCGTTCGCTGGCCTGCATCAAATCGACAAAAAACAGCAAGTCGGCGTCTGGCTCGATGCCGTAGTGTCGAAGCCTCGCGCTTGCATCTGGCGCTGCGAGCGTCGATGTTTGGAGTGGTTGAGAGCTAGGGTCCAGTTGTAGCAGTAGCGCGCTGCGCAGTTGTGTTTGTTGTGAGGGTGGCGCTACGGCCAAGGCACTAAGCGCCTGGCAGAGCGCTTGTCGCTGGTTGTCATTAAGCTGAGGTTCGGCTCCGCCGAGTGCATGGCGGATCAGCTCTTTTAGGTGATCAAGACTCAGCAGCAGGACCTCGCCCAGCAGGCTGTCAAATGCCAGTGTGTTGGCTCGTAGTTGGTCGAGTACGTCCTCCATGGCTTGCGGCAGCGGCATTAGGGTGTCTAGGCCGATATAACCAAGGTTGCCTTTGAGTGTGTGGATCAGGCGGAATAACTCGCGCAGGCGTTCGCTGTCATCGGGGTAGTGTTCCAGCTCAATCAATAATTGTTCGCAACGCTGGAATTGTTCGCTGGATTCAAGGCGAAAATCAGCCAGCAGTTCGCTGGGGATTTCGGCCAGATTTGGCGTTTGCATAAGCTTCTTCCTTTTAAAGGGCAGAATGCGGTTGGCTGCAGTATAGGAAACGCTGGTGAAAGCGCGCGGGGCGGCGGCTGCAAGTGGCGGCTTAACCATATATAATCCCGCGCTTTGCCGTGTTTTATCGGATAAGGGCTTGGCGGCTTTAACTGCCACTGATGCTTTTATCGCGTTCAAACGCAGCGCAATTGCGAAAAATGGCGCATGCGCCAGCCGGTTGTCCGGCCCACGAGCGTCGCATTCACTGCGGCCCAACGAATTCAAGACTCAAGAGAAGCGACCACCACCATGATGCGCAGCCATTATTGCGGCCAACTGAACGAGAGCCTGGACGGCCAGGAAGTCACCCTTTGCGGTTGGGTACATCGCCGTCGTGACCATGGCGGGGTGATTTTCCTCGACATTCGTGACCGCGAAGGTCTGGCCCAGGTGGTATTCGCCCCGGATCGCGCCGAGACATTTGCTGCTGCAGATAAAGTACGCAGCGAGTACGTGGTGAAAATCACCGGTAAGGTGCGCTTGCGTCCGGCCGGTGCTGGCAACGCCAATATGGCATCCGGCGCTATCGAAGTGCTGGGCTATGAACTGCAAGTGCTGAACGAGGCAGAAACCCCGCCGTTCCCGCTCAACGAGTACTCCGACGTCGGCGAAGAAACCCGCCTGCGCTATCGCTTTATCGACCTGCGCCGCCCGGAAATGGCCGCCAAGTTGAAGCTGCGTTCGAGCATCACCAGCAGCATTCGTCGCTACCTGGATGACAACGGCTTCCTTGATGTGGAAACGCCGATCCTCACCCGCGCCACCCCTGAGGGCGCGCGTGACTATCTGGTGCCGAGCCGCACCCACGCCGGTAGCTTCTTTGCCCTGCCACAGTCGCCACAGCTGTTCAAACAACTGCTGATGGTTGCGGGCTTCGACCGCTACTACCAGATTGCCAAGTGCTTCCGCGATGAAGACCTGCGTGCCGACCGCCAGCCGGAATTCACCCAGATCGACATCGAAACCAGCTTCATGGATGAGGCCGACATCATGGCCATCACCGAGACCATGATCCGCAACCTGTTCAAGGAAGTCCTGAACGTTGAGTTCGGCGAGTTGCCGCACATGACGCTGGCTGAAGCCATGCGTCGTTTCGGTTCGGACAAGCCGGACCTGCGTAACCCGCTGGAATTGGTGGATGTGGCCGACCAGCTCAAAGACGTCGACTTCAAGGTGTTCGCGGGCCCGGCCAACGACCCGAAATGCCGCGTGACCGCGCTGCGTGTTCCGGGCGGGGCAAGCATGCCGCGCAAGCAGATCGACGACTACACCAAGTTCGTCGGCATCTACGGTGCCAAAGGCTTGGCCTACATCAAGGTCAACGAGCGCGCGGCTGGCGTCGAAGGCTTGCAGTCGCCGATCGTCAAGAACATCCCGCTGGACAACATCAATGTGATCCTCGACCGCGTGGGCGCAGTCGATGGCGACATCGTGTTCTTCGGTGCCGACAAGGCCAAAATCGTCAGCGAAGCCTTGGGCGCGCTGCGTATCAAGTTGGGTCATGACCTCAGCCTGCTGACTTGTGAGTGGGCACCGATGTGGGTTGTCGACTTCCCGATGTTCGAAGAGAACGACGACGGCAGCCTGACCGCCATGCACCACCCGTTCACCGCGCCCAAGTGCAGCCCGGCAGAACTCGAAGCCAACCCATCGGCGGCGCTCTCGCGTGCCTACGACATGGTGCTCAACGGCACTGAGTTGGGTGGCGGTTCGATCCGTATCCACGATAAGGCCATGCAGCAAACCGTGTTCCGTGTGCTTGGCATCAGTGAAGACGAGCAGCAGGAGAAGTTCGGCTTCCTCCTCGACGCCCTGAAGTTCGGCGCGCCGCCCCATGGTGGCCTGGCCTTCGGCCTGGATCGTTTGGTGATGCTGATGACTGGCGCGCAGTCGATCCGTGAAGTGATTGCCTTCCCGAAAACCCAGAGCGCGGCGTGCGTCATGACTCAGGCACCGGGCGAGGTGGACAACAAGTCGCTGCGCGAGCTGCACATTCGGCTGCGCGAGCAACCGAAAGCGGAATAAGCGTGAAAAGAAGCCTGGTTTTCCAGGCTTCTTCTTTATGGCAGGACGGAGAGACTCGAACTCTCACGCCTTGATATCGAATATGAAAAAAACGGAGTGAGTTATGGCTGGTCATTCCAAGTGGGCCAACATCAAACACCGCAAAGGGCGTCAGGACGCCAAGCGCGGCAAAATCTTCACCAAACTGATTCGTGAGTTGACCGTCGCCGCCAAGCACGGCGGGCCGATTCCGGCAGATAACCCGCGCTTGCGTCTGGCTGTGGACAAGGCGCTGACCAACAACATGTCGCGTGATGTGATCGATCGCGCCATCGCCCGCGGTGCCGGCAATAACGAAGCCGACAACGTTGCCGAGCTGAGTTATGAAGGCTACGCGCCGGGTGGTGTGGCGATCATCGTCGAGGCCATGACGGATAACCGCAACCGTACGGCTGCTGAAGTGCGCCATGCCTTCACTAAATGTGGCGGTAATCTGGGCACTGACGGCTCAGTGGCGTACATGTTTGACCGTAAGGGGCAAATCAGCTTTGCCGCTGGCGTGAGCGAAGATGCGCTGATGGAAGCCGCGCTGGAAGCCGGTGCGGATGACGTGGAGATGGCTGAAGACGGTTCGGCGCTGGTGTCCACCAGCTTTAGCGACTTTCATGCGGTCAACGAGGCGCTCAATGCCGCAGGTTTGAAGGCTGTAGAGGCGGAAATCGCCATGATTCCATCGATCAGTGCGCCAATCAGTGATCTTGAGACGGCGCAAAAAGTCATCAAGCTGATCGACATGCTGGAAGATCTCGATGATGTGCAGGAGGTCTATCACAACGCCGAGATTCCTGACGCGATCATGGAGCAACTGGGTTAAGTTTTAGATGTCGCCGCCGCCGGAGCATGTTGGGTCTTTGATCTGCGCGCTCCGGTTTTTTTATGCGTTGAAAACCGTGCCGCGACTGAGCGATTGAAGTGTTGGGTGTCGCAAAGAGGCACCATTGCGCTTTTATAAGCACGGCCTAGATGACGCGGCCACTAGCGGCCTCTATACTCGCGAGCTGGATAAATAGACAGTGTGTTGGCTATGTTGGCGGGCACTTTGAGTGAGCGGTAAGGCATGACCTTGATTCTCGGCATCGACCCTGGCTCACGCATCACCGGTTATGGCGTGGTGCGTGACACCGGGCGCAACTGCGAATATGTGGCTTCGGGCTGCATTCGCACGGGTAATGGTTCGATGCCGGAGCGCTTGCAAGTGGTGTTTCGCGGTGTGCGTGAGGTCATAGAAACTTACGGGCCGGTGACCATGGGCATTGAGCAGGTTTTTATGGCGCGCAACCCGGATTCCGCGCTCAAGCTTGGCCAGGCGCGCGGCGTGGCCATCGTTGCGGGCATTGAGGCGGGGCTGGATATCGCCGAGTACACCGCCACCCAGGTTAAACAGGCGATTGCCGGCAGCGGCGGGGCAGACAAGGAGCAAGTGCAGCTCATGGTTATGCACCTGCTGAAACTGGTGCAGAAGCCGCAGATCGATGCTTCCGATGCCTTGGCCATTGCCCTGTGCCATGCCCACCACCGGCAAAGTCTGATTCCTCATGGTCTGGTCGGTGCCAAGCGGCGCGCCGGTCGTCTTCGTTTGTAACGTAACTTTTAAGGAAAGCAGCGGTGATCGGACGTTTGCGCGGCACCCTGGCGGAAAAGCAGCCGCCCCATGTGATTCTTGACATAAACGGTTTGGGTTATGAGCTGGAAGTGCCCATGACCACCCTGTACCGTTTGCCCGCAGTCGGTGAGCCGCTGACCCTGCACACCCATCTGGTGGTGCGCGAGGATGCCCACCTGCTGTATGGCTTTTATGAGAAGCGTGAGCGCGAGTTTTTTCGCGAGCTGATCCGTCTCAATGGCGTCGGGCCAAAACTGGCGCTGGCCTTGATGTCGGGGTTGGAGGTTGATGAGTTGGTGCGTTGTGTGCAGGCGCAGGACACCTCGGTGCTGGTGAAAATACCCGGCGTAGGCAAGAAAACCGCCGAGCGCTTGCTGGTTGAACTGAAAGACCGTTTCAAGGCATGGGAAACTGTGTCCGGCATGTCGGCCCTGGTGGTGGCACCTCGCGCAGGCGCTGCAGTCTCAAGCGCGGAGAATGATGCGGTCAGTGCGCTTATTTCGCTTGGCTACAAACCCCAAGAAGCCAGTCGCGCCGTCTCCGCTATAAAGGAAGACGGTTTGAGCAGTGAAGATATGATTCGTCGAGCCCTGAAGGGAATGGTCTAGTGTTAGAAGCCGATCGCCTGATTACCGCGACCCCCCGCGACCGTGACGAACATGTCGACCGCGCCATCCGTCCGCTAAAGCTGGCTGAATACATCGGCCAGCCCAGTGTGCGCGAACAGATGGAGCTTTTTATTCAGGCGGCGCGCGGGCGAAGTGAGGCGCTGGATCACACCCTGATCTTTGGCCCGCCCGGTTTGGGTAAAACCACCCTGGCCAACATCATTGCGCAAGAAATGAACGTTTCGATCAAGAGTACATCCGGTCCCGTGTTGGAGCGTCCGGGTGACCTGGCCGCGTTGCTGACCAATCTTGAACCGGGCGATGTATTGTTTATCGATGAAATTCATCGCCTTTCGCCGATTGTCGAGGAAGTGCTCTACCCGGCCATGGAGGACTTTCAGCTCGACATCATGATCGGCGAAGGCCCGGCCGCGCGCTCGATCAAGCTCGATTTGCCGCCCTTTACTCTGGTCGGTGCGACGACTCGGGCCGGTATGTTGACCAACCCACTGCGCGACCGCTTTGGGATTGTGCAGCGCCTGGAGTTCTACAACACCGAAGACCTGACCACCATTGTCATGCGTTCGGCAGCCATTTTGGGCTTGTCGATCGACCCTCATGGCGCGTTTGAGATCGCCCGCCGTGCGCGTGGCACGCCACGCATTGTCAATCGGCTGTTGCGCCGTGTGCGCGATTTTGCCGAGGTGCGTGGGCAGGGTGACATCACGCGATCGATTGCCGACCTGGCGTTGAACTTACTTGATGTCGACGAGCGCGGCTTCGATCATCAAGACCGACGTTTGCTGCTGACCATGATCGAGAAGTTTGATGGTGGCCCAGTGGGTGTGGATAACCTGGCAGCAGCCATTAGCGAAGAAAGGCACACCATTGAAGATGTGCTTGAACCGTACTTGATTCAGCAGGGCTACATCATGCGCACCCCACGCGGGCGCATTGTCACGCGTCATGCCTACCTGCATTTTGGACTCAATGTGCCCAAGCGCATGGGTGACTTGCCGGCGGCGGATGTATTTGGCGGTGATAATGATTAACAAAAAATACTTGCTCAAGACGATTGGCAAGACTGCGGGCGGGCACTAGAGTATGCGCGCGCAAAACGCAGCTCAGCCGTTCACCTTTCGCTGTCGGGTTTATTACGAAGATACCGACGCGGGCGGCATCGTCTACTACGTCAACTACCTCAAATTTATGGAGCGGGCTCGTACCGAGTGCCTGCGTGAACTGGGTTTTTTCCAGTCAGCGCTAGCCGGCGAGGGTCTGTTGTTTGTGCATTCGGCTGAGGCGCGTTACCACGCACCTGCGAGGCTTGATGATGAGCTACTCGTGAGCGCTGAAGTCATAGCGTTAAACCGCGCAAGCCTGCGTTTTCGTCAACAGGTCAGGCGAGCAGCGGATGATGTGCTGTAGTGTGAAGGGCAATTTATGGTGGCCTGTGTGCGCACCGACAATTTGAAACCCCGTGCTATTCCCCAAACTTTGCGCCAGGCCTTTGCCGCGCAGGGTGGCACGGGTACATCTAGAGCAGGAGAGTAAGCGTGGAAGCCAACGCCGTTGACCACATGTCAATTTGGAGCTTGATCAGTGCCGCCAGTTTGGTGGTGCAACTGGTAATGCTGTCGCTTGTAGCTGCATCGGTGGCCTCGTGGGTCATGATCTTCCAGCGTACAACCATGCTGCGTGCCGCCAAGCGTGCTCTGGATAATTTTGAGGAGCGTTTCTGGTCGGGTATTGATCTGTCCAAGCTTTATCGTCAGGTGGGCAGCAACCCTGATCCGGACTCAGGCCTTGAGCAGATTTTTCGGGCGGGTTTCAAAGAGTTCTCGCGCCTGCGTCAGCAAGCCGGTGTCGATCCCGATGCGGTGATGGACGCCGTGGCGCGTGCCATGCGGGTGGCCATCTCGCGTGAAGAAGAGAAGCTTGAGCAAAGCCTGCCGTTCCTGGCTACCGTCGGTTCTACCAGCCCCTATGTCGGTCTGTTCGGTACTGTGTGGGGCATCATGAACTCCTTCCGCGGCCTGGCTCAGGTGCAGCAAGCGACCCTCGCGACCGTTGCGCCAGGTATTGCAGAAGCGCTGATCGCCACCGCCATTGGTCTGTTCGCTGCAATTCCTGCGGTTATCGCTTACAACCGCTTCTCTGCCCGTGGGGAAATGCTCATCGGCCGTTACTACACCTTCGCTGACGAATTCCAGGCGATTCTGCATCGCAAAGTCCACACCAGCGACGACTAAGCCTTGGACGCACTTCACGAAAGGTTTTAAGTCATGGCCAGAATTCGCAACAGACGCAAGCCGGTCTCCGAGATGAACGTGGTGCCTTACATCGACGTGATGTTGGTGCTGCTGGTGATTTTTATGGTGACCGCGCCAATGCTTAATCAGGGGGTAAAGGTTGATCTGCCGCAAGTCAGCAGTGAGGTCTTGCCGCAAGACAACGACGCTCAGGTTCTGACGATCTCGATCAAGGCCGACAAAACCTATTACTGGAATATGGGCACTGAGGTTGACGTCGACACTGTGCAAGATCAGGCCCTCACGCTTGAGGAAATGACCCGCGCCGTGACCGCAATCATCAGTCAGAGCCGTGCGACAGGTAAGCAGGTGCAAGTGTTTGTGCGTGGCGACAAGACCATTGACTACGGCACCATCATGGCGGCCATGGGCGGCCTGCAGCAGGCCGACGTGGGCAACGTCGGGCTGATTACTGAGGCACCCTGATGCACGATCAGCGCGAGCCCTCGCCATCGCAAAGTTTGTTTTGGCCGGTGGTGTGGGCGGTAACCCTGCATGTGCTGATGTTTGCCATGCTGTTTGTAAGCTTTGCGTCCACCCCGGAACTGCCGCCAGCCAGACCTGTGATACAGGCGACCCTGTATAAGCTGCAGTCACAGAGCCAGGCCACCACCCAGACCAACCAGAAAATTGCCGGTGAAGCGAAAAAAAACAGTGCACCAGTTTATGAAACGGAGCAACTGGAACAGAAGAAAGCTGAGCAGGAGAAGGTAGCCGCCAAAGCCGCTGAGCAAAAGAAAGCTCAGGAAGCACAGAAAGCAGCTGAAGCGGCCAAAAAAGCCGATGCCGACAAAAAGGCTGAAGAACAGAAGAAGCTGGCTGACGTTGCTAAAAAGAAAGCGGCTGATGAGGCGGCCAAGAAAAAGTCTGCCGAAGACACCAAGAAGAAAGCGGCAGACGACGCTAAGAAGAAGGCCGCTGCTGAGGCTGCGAAAAAGAAAGCCGCTGATGACGCGAAAAAGAAAGCCG
Source organism: Pseudomonas synxantha (assembly GCA_945874835.1). GTDB lineage: Bacteria > Pseudomonadota > Gammaproteobacteria > Pseudomonadales > Pseudomonadaceae > Aquipseudomonas > Aquipseudomonas synxantha_B. The sequence continues at coordinate 8,502 of CAMCJM010000107.1, forward strand.
CAGAAGCGGCGCAACGTAAAGCCGTAGAAGATAAAAAGGCCGCTGCGCTGGCCGAGTTGCTGTCTGATGATGTGGGGCGTCAACATACAGTTGCTGATACGTTCGGTGATCAAGTTGCTGGAAGTTTGGATGATCTAATAAGAATTCGAGCTTCTGCTGGTTGGGCCCGCCCGCCCGGTGCAAACAGCAGTATGGAAGTCGTTCTTCAGATTAATATGCTGCCAGATGGCACTATTACTAATGTAAATATTGCAAGGTCTAGTGGTAATGCGCCCTTTGATAACTCAGCTGTTGCTGCTGTTAAAAATATTGGGCGGCTTGTGGAAATGCAGGAGTTGAGCCCTTCAGAGTTCAACCCTTATCGTTCATTCAAAATGACTTTCACACCTGAGGATTTAGCGCTGTGATAAACATTCTTCAAGGGTTTTTGATCGTTCTTTTTTGCTCATCTTTGGCTGTTGCTGAAGAGAAAAATATACGTGTAGTTAGCGGGGCTGATAGGGCTATCCCCATCGCCGTAGTGCCGTTTGGCTGGCAAGGCGGCAGTGTGTTGCCCGATGATATGGCTGAAATTATTGGCAATGACCTGCGCAACTCGGGCGTGTTTGAGCCGATTGCTCGGCAAAACATGATTAGCCTGCCGACTCAGGCCAGTGAAGTCATTTACCGCGACTGGCAGGCGTTGGGCGCGCAATATGTGCTGGTCGGCAACATAGTGCCGAACGCTGGCCGTCTGCAGATTCAGTTCGCCCTGTTCAACGTGACCAGTCAGCAGCAAGTTTTGATCGGCAGCGTTGGCGGTGGTGTCGATCAATTGCGCGACATGGCTCACCACATTGCGGATCAGTCATTTGAGAAGCTGACGGGGGTCAAGGGGGCGTTCTCGACTCGCCTGCTGTACGTGACTGCTGAGCGTTTCTCGGTCAATAACACCCGTTACACCCTGCAGCGCTCTGACTATGATGGTGCCCGTGCGGTAACGCTGCTGCAGTCCCGTGAGCCGATCTTGTCGCCCTCATTTGCCCCCGATGGCCGTCGTATCGCTTATGTCTCCTTTGAGCAAAAGCGTCCACGGATCTTTGTGCAGCACATCGACACCGGTCGTCGTGAGCAGATCACCAATTTTGAAGGGCTTAATGGTGCGCCTGCCTGGTCGCCAGACGGCAATCGACTGGCATTTGTGTTGTCGCGTGACGGTAATCCGGAGATCTATGTGATGGACATGGGCACGCGCCAACTGCGCCGCGTGACCAATCAGCCGTCTATTGATACCGAGCCGTTTTGGGGTAAAGACGGTCAGACCCTCTACTTCACCTCTGACCGTTCTGGTAAACCGCAAATTTACCGGACCAACATTAATGGTGGTGCAGCTGAGCGCGTAACCTTTATTGGTAACTACAACGCTAACCCAAAACTCTCGGCTGACGAGAAAACCCTGGTCATGATCCATCGCCAGGATGGCTACACCGTGTTCAAAGTGGCGGCACAAGACCTGCAGCGCGGTAATCTGCGGATACTTTCAGACACCAGTCTGGATGAGTCGCCTACTGTCGCGCCCAACGGCACCATGGTAATCTACGCCACCCGCCAGCAGGGCCGGGGAGTCTTGGTATTAGCGTCCACCAATGGTCGCGTGAGGCTCCCTCTTCCTACCGCTCAAGGCGAAGTTCGAGAGCCTTCTTGGTCCCCCTACCTGAACTGATGCGGCGTTACACCGTTGTTGTTTGAAATACTGCTTAACACACTGGGGTTCATTAGGAGCTACATGATGGAAATGTTGAAATTTGGTAAGTTCGCTGCGCTGAGCCTGGCTCTGGCTGTGGTTGTTGGTTGCTCCTCGAAAGACGGCGACGCTGGCGGCCAAGAGGCTACCGATCCTAACGCTGGCTATGACGCCAACAGCGGTATCGACAGCAGCCTGAGTGAAGAAGCTGCTCTGCGCGCTATCACCACCTTCTACTTCGAATACGACAGCTCTGACCTGAAGCCAGAAGCCATGCGCGCTCTGGATGTTCACGCGCGTGATCTGCAAGGCAATGGCGCTCGCGTAGTTCTGGAAGGCCACGCTGACGAGCGCGGTACTCGTGAATACAACATGGCTCTGGGCGAGCGTCGCGCCAAAGCTGTGCAGCGTTACCTGGTACTGCAAGGCGTTTCGCCAGCTCAGCTGGAAGTTGTTTCCTACGGTGAAGAGCGTGCAATCGCCACTGGCAACGACGAGTCCTCGTGGGCTCAAAACCGTCGCGTCGAACTGCGTAAGTAATTCGATATGCGAACGTGCCGTCGAGCTTTAACCGTTTTGGTCCTTAGCCTGCCGTTTTCGGCATTGGCTGAGATTCCCGTAGTGGACAACAATGCCGGTTACGGCAGCAGTTATCCACCTGCAGGTTATGGCGCGTCCGGCACCTTCGCCGGATCAGGGGCTTCGGCCCCTGTTTCTGCGCAGGGCATGCTGTTCAATCAACTGCAGCAAATGCAGGATGAAATCGCGCAACTGCGCGGTGCATTGGAAGTGCAGCAAAACGAAATTCAACGTCTGAAGCAAGAAAGCCTGGAGCGTTATCAGGACCTTGATCGGCGTGTGAGTGGTGGTGCGGCAAGTGCTGCGACCAGCCAGAGTTCTTCAGCCGCGGGCGCAATCAATGCCAGCGGTACGCCAACCCCGCCAGTTGCGGAGCAGGCACAAGCGCCGGCTAGCAATGAACCGGCCGATCCGGCAAAAGAAAAGCTGTTTTACGAAGCGGCTTTTGACCTGATCAAAACCAAGGACTTCGACAAAGCCAGTCAGGCCTTTGCCGCGTTCTTGCGCAAATATCCGAACAGCCAGTACGCCGGCAACGCGCAGTACTGGCTCGGCGAGGTGAATCTGGCGCAAGGTGATTTGCAGGGCGCAGGTCAGGCCTTTGCGCGGGTCAGCCAGGCTTACCCGAGTCACGCCAAGGTGCCTGATTCACTGTTTAAATTGGCAGATGTCGAGCAGCGTCTGGGCAATACACAAAAAGCTAAGGGTATTTTGCAGCAGGTGATTGCACAGTATCCGGGCAGCTCGGCTGCTCAGTTGTCGCAGCGTGACCTTCAGCGCTTGCCCTAGGTTCTGTTGACGTATCAGCGGAGCCACAACAGGGTTGCAGCGAAGGCCAGCATAGACTTGAAATGACTGGCCTTTTTCTCAAAACGCGTAGCAATCCGCCGGTAATGCTTCAGTTTGCCGAACAGGCACTCCACGACGTGG
>CAMCJM010000108.1 GCA_945874835.1 Pseudomonas synxantha
ATTGTTGGTCGTTTGCGCCCAAGGTGCGTCCTGATGGGCCAAAGAGCCCCGGAAACGGGCCAAATGCGCGGAAAAATCCGTGCGATGCACAGGAGTTGCCTCGAATTGACTGATTAACGAGCCTTGGCTTTTTGAAAAATCGGTTACGCAGCGCTCTGGGCTAGAAAACATGATTTGTTCAGCGTTTCCCTAGCCGAGAAGGCTCTCGACTATCAGCTGGAAATCATCCTGCCTTTTGCTCAGCCAGCGTGGTTCAAAGACATCAGTCCGTTAGGCCGCATACCTGCACTTAAAGATGGTGATACCGGCCTCGCGGATTCCAGCGTGATCTGTCACTACCTTAACGACAAATACCCTGATGACGCGCAACTCCTGGGCCAGACCCCAGAGCAGCGCGCTGAGGTGAGCTGGCTGGAGAAATATGCCGATTACGAATTGGCGCCGCTGTGCACCTTCAGCGTATTCCGCAACCGCGCCTTAAAACCCAGCATGGGCCAACCCTGCGATGAAGGCGCCGTGCAAAAGGCCCTGAACGAGCAGCTACCGCCCCACTTTGATTACTTGGAACAAACCCTGGGTTCGGCTCAATACTTGGTGGATGACCAGCTGACCCTGGCCGATTTAGCCTTGGCCTGCCAACTGATCAACATGGAGCACGGCGGTGAGCAACTCGATGCGCAACGCTGGCCGGGCCTGAGCGCGCTCTATGCGCGAATCAAGGCGCGCGAATCCGTACAAGGCGTTCTGCCGAGTGAACAGAAGATGCTGGCCAAGATGTCTGGTAAAGCCTGACACAACCCGCATGAGCCTGGCAGCCCCAGGCTCATTCACACTCAGCAGTCGGTCGACTCAACAAACACCTGCACCAATTGCTCAATGCCGTCTTGGTCTTCGGCGCTGAAACGTCGCAGCGTTGGGCTGTCGAGGTCCAACACACCGAACAACCGGCCCTCCTTGAACAGCGGAATCACCAACTCGCTGTTTGATGCGATATCGCAGGCAATATGCCCAGCAAAGGCATGCACATCCTCAACCCGTTGCGTTTCTCCGCTGGCAGCTGCTGTGCCGCACACGCCAAGCCCGAACGGAATCCGTACGCACGCCACCTGGCCTTGAAAAGGCCCCAGCACCAGCTCATCGCCACGCACCCGGTAAAACCCGGCCCAATTCAGATCATCCAATTGGTGAAACAGGAACGCTGAAAACTGCGCCGCATTCGCCACAAAGTCGCGTTCACCCGCCAGTAAGGCCTGCAACTGCGCCCGCAGTAACGGATAACCATCAAGGCCCTGCCCGCTTCCATGCAGGTCAATCATCAGCCTGACTCAGCAGTTGCAGCCCGACCCAATCACGGGCGAACTGATAGGCGCAGCGGCCATTGCGATTGCCGCGCCCCAGCGCCCAGCGGATAGCCGCTTTTTCCAGCTCATCGTGCCATTGCCAATCCAGACCGGACTGAGCGGCATGCACGCCTACCCAATGTTTGACCACATCGAGAAAGTGCGCCTGAGTAAAGGGATAGAACGACAGCCACAGACCAAAACGGTCGGAAAGCGCAATTTTGTCTTCTACCGCTTCGTTGGGATGCAACTCGCCGTCCACACGCTGCCAGTTGTCGTTGTCGCTTTGCTTCTCCGCCAGCAGATGGCGGCGATTGGAGGTGGCATACAGCAGCACATTGTCTGGCGCACGCTCCAGCGAGCCATCGAGCACCGTCTTGAGCATGCGGTAATCACCCTCGCCCGCCTCAAATGAGAGGTCATCACAGAACAATACGAAACGCTGCGGCCACTCGCTCAGTTGCTCGACGATGCGCGGTAGATCCGCCAGATGATCACGTTCAATTTCGATCAAGCGCAGCCCTTGCTGCGCATGCTCCGCCAGCAGCGCCCGCACCAGCGATGACTTGCCCGTGCCGCGCGCCCCCCAAAGCAACGCATGGTTAGCCGGCAAGCCCTGCATAAATTGCTGCGTATTGCGCGCTAACTGAGCACGCTGGCGATCGACACCTATCAGATCGCTCAATTGCATATCCAGGCTAACCTTGAGCGGCGACAAATAACCACGACGCCCCTCACGCACCCAGCGCGCCGCCAGCGCCTGCTGCCAGTCAAGCGGCACGCTAAGGGCGGGCAATAGTGGTTCAAGACGGGTCAATACAGCATCAGCACGCAATAAAAAGTCACTTAAACGCGAATCCACAACACACTCCTAAGCTTTCTGGCAGCTTGAGTACTGCCGTGCAGTAAATCAGTTGGGCTATGCTTGGCAGGCAATTAAAACTGAGAACTGCCAGCCAATATGGATATAGCGCTAACCCAACGTCTGTCATTTAAACAGGCCGGCTTGACCGTGTTGGTTGCCTTCATCCTCGGCACGGTGCTCAGCTTGATTCAAGTGGGCATCGATTATGCTAGCGAAGATGCGTCCATCGATCGCGAGATCAACGCCCTGATGGAAATCAGCCATAACCCGGCTGCACGCATCGCCTACAACATCGACGCCGAATTGGCACAGGAATTGGTACTCGGCCTTTTGCGCTCGCCGGCTGTAATCAGCGCGCAAATTGTCGACAACAACCAGGTGACCTTGGCCAGCGTCAGCCGCCCGCCTATGGAAAGTCGCTACCGGGTGCTCAGCGACTTTATGTTTGGCGAGCACCGCTACTTCGCAACAGACCTGTTTGTCAGCCACTCACCCAACGAAGCACTCGGCAGACTCAGCCTTGAAGTGGACACCTATGCTTTTGGCAGCCACTTTCTCAACCGCTCACTGCTCACCCTGGGAACCGGTTTTGCCCGAAGCTTACTGCTCTCACTGATTTTGTTGGTCATGTTCTATTTCATGCTAACCAAGCCGCTGACCGGGGTTATCCGCGCCCTCAGTGAGCGCGACCTGCGCAGCCCCAACACTGCCAAGCTGCCCTACCCACCCAATCATGAGCGTGACGAAATCGGTGTGTTGGTTGATGTGACCAATCGCCAATTGAGCAGCATTGCCAGTGAAATTCAGCAACGTCAGCAAGCCGAAGAACGCCTAACCCGTTATTTGGCAGAGCTGGAAGGTATGATTTCAGCGCGCACCGAACAGCTTGAAGCAGCCAATAGTCGCCTGCTCGACTCTAACCGTGAACTGGAACAGGCCAAACGCACCGCGTTGGACATAGCTCAGGCACGCTCGGCTTTTCTCGCCAACATGAGCCACGAGATACGCACACCACTCAATGGCCTGCTGGGGATGCTCGCGCTGTCACTGGACGGACCACTGAATAACGAGCAACGCCAACAACTCTCCATCGCCCATGACTCCGGCAAGGTCCTGATGGAACTGCTCAACGACATTCTTGACCTGTCCAAATTTGAAGCTGGGCAACTGCAGCTGGAACAGATTCCATTTGACCTCGGCAGCCTGGTTGAAGAAACGGCCAACCTGCTTTCGCAAAACGCTGCACCCGGCGTGGAATTGACCTGCCTGATTGATCCGCAACTGCCCAGCCAATTTCTCGGCGACCCCACACGGGTGCGGCAGATTATCAGCAACCTGCTGTCCAACGCCCTGAAATTCACCCGTTTTGGCCGCGTGGATGTCAGCGTTAAAACTCAAGCCAACGGCGTCAATATCGTGGTGCGCGACACCGGCATTGGCATTGCCCAGGAAGCTCAAACGCGTATTTTTCACCCTTTTGCTCAGGCCGGGGTGGGCATTACGCGCCAATTTGGCGGTACGGGTTTAGGCCTGGCGTTGACACGTCGCTTGTGCGAAGCCATGCACGGCAAACTCAGCCTGGAAACCCGCGAGGGGTTTGGCAGCACCTTCTTTGTCGAACTGCCCTTGGCGGCGCAAGCGGGCGCAGCTCAGGCAACGCGACTGCAAGGCCGTATTATCGGGCTGAGTCCCGCCAGCTCAGGACTCAGCGCCCAATTGGCAAGTCTGCTGCCAAGCTGGGGCTTGGACTACCGTCACCTCGACGCTGACAGCTCACTGAGCGCGATCGACGCTGACCTGCTCATCACGGACTGCCCGCAACGCCTGAATGACGTGCGCCAAAACTCAAACATACCCATTTTGCTGATCAGCACCTACGGCAACTTCCTCAGCCATCAAGACGTAGAGCACCTGGCACCTGCCGAACAGCTGGCACGGCCGCTGTCACGCCAAGCCCTGCTCAGCGCCTTGCGCCACGTACTGAATCACGAGCAACCTGTTGCCCATGCCACTGAAAAAAACCCACCGCGCAGCCACCAGGCGCGGGTTTTATTGGTCGAGGACAACCCGGTTAATCAACTGGTGGCCAAAGGCATGTTGGGCAAGCTGGGATTTGATGTCTTGCTGGCCAATCACGGCGCAGAAGCCCTTACCCTGCTGGAAACCGAGCGGGTCGATCTGGTGCTGATGGACTGCAACATGCCCGTTATGAATGGCTATGAAACCACTCGGCGTATCCGTCAGAAAGAGGCCATCGCCAAGCTGCCGATCATCGCCCTGACGGCCAATGCACTGGCCGATGAGCGTGACCGGTGTCGCGCCGCGGGCATGGATGATTACCTGGCCAAACCGTTTCGCAAGGATGAACTGGCCGCCCTGCTGGATCAGTGGCTGGGCAGCGTTAACTGATTGAGCAACCCGCCAATCTGCTTGCGCAGTGCGACCAGTTCATTCAGGTCGACGCCGTGCTGACACAGCAACGCGTGCTTCAACGCAGGCACCTGTTCGCGCATGACCCAGCCTGACTCGGTCAATGCCAAATGCACTTCACGCTCGTCACTGGCCGCACGCCTGCGCCGCAGCAAACCCTGTGTTTCCAGGCGTTTGAGCAAGGGCGTCAACGTGCCGGAATCCAGCAGCAAACGCTCGCCGAGCGCCTTAACCGTCGGCAGTTCTGGCGGTTTTAGCTGCCACTCCCACAACACCAGCATCACCAGGTATTGCGGGTAGGTCAGCCCAAGCTGATCGAGCATGGGCTTGTAGCCGCGAATCACCGCTCGGGATGCGGCATACAGCTTGAAGCACAACTGGTTATCCAGTTGCAGCGCGTCTTCCTCTGTCAGCGGCTTGCTTTGGCTCATTGCAGCAACGCTTCGATCTCGGCAGTTAAATCTTCAGGCTTGGTGGTTGGCGCAAAACGCTTGACCACTTGGCCATCGGCACTCAGCAAAAACTTGGTGAAGTTCCACTTAATGCCTTGACTACCGAGCAGACCCGGCGCGCTCTTCTTCAGTGTGACAAACAGCGGGTGAGCATCGCTGCCATTCACATCAACCTTTTTGAACAACGGAAAGGTCACCCCAAAGTTCAGCTCACAAAACTCACTGATAACGCCCTCATCACCCGGTTCCTGCTTACCAAATTGGTTGCAGGGAAAGCCCAGCACCACCAAACCTTGATCCTTGTACGCCTGCCAGACGTTCTCCAACCCTTTGTACTGCGGAGTAAAGCCGCACTTACTGGCGGTATTGACCACCAACACAGCCTTGCCACCAAAGTCGGCCAAGGTTTTCTGCTCACCTTTGATGGTCGTGACTGGAATGTCGAAAAGCTCGCTGCTCATACGTCTTGCCTCGGGTGAGTGGGAATGCCCGAGAGAATAGCGCGCAATTAGATTGCAAACAATTTAATTGCTTAATAATAAGGCCCATTGATGATGGGCCTTAACGGGACATTATGTGCGCGGCAGCAACGTGAGGGACGCTGAGTTGATGCAATAACACAGCCCGGTCGGCACAGGCCCATCCGGAAAGACATGGCCCAAGTGCGCGTCGCATTTGGCGCACTTCACTTCAATGCGGTGCATGCCGTAACTGAAGTCGTCCACACTGGCAACCGCCTCCCCGCTAACTGGCTGAAAGTAGCTGGGCCAACCGCTGCCAGAATCGTATTTGGCATCCGAATCGAACAGCGCCGTTTGGCAACACGCACAGTGGTAAACACCTGGCACTTTACTGTCGTGATACTGGCCACTGAAGGCCCGCTCGGTGCCGCCCAGCCGACAAATATGAAACTGCTCATCGGAAAGCGTTTCACGCCAGGCTTCCAACGGTTTTTCCAACTTGTCCACAGCAGACCTCCCAAGGATAAAAAAGCCCAACCAGTACCTTTGCCAAGATCGGGCTGCCACGTATGATTCGACCCCAGTCTGTCACCGGCGTCCTCCCCTGCCAAGACTCAGCCTGTTCGCTCATTTTGCAGGGTCATTCAGCGACGTTCACCATTCGGGATCTTTTACATGCAGTTCAGCAAATCGAACAAGCTTGCCAACGTCTGCTATGACATCCGCGGGCCTGTGCTTAAGCACGCCAAGCGCCTGGAAGAGGAAGGCCACCGCATCCTCAAGCTGAACATTGGCAACCCGGCACCGTTCGGTTTCGAAGCACCTGAAGAGATTCTGCAGGACGTCATCCGCAACCTGCCCACTGCGCAAGGTTACAGCGACTCCAAAGGCTTGTTCAGCGCCCGTAAAGCCGTGATGCAGTACTACCAGCAGAAGCAGGTAGAAGGCGTCACCATTGAAGACATCTACTTGGGCAACGGTGTGTCCGAGCTGATTGTGATGGCCATGCAGGCGCTGCTTAATAACGGCGACGAAGTGCTGATCCCGGCTCCGGACTACCCCCTGTGGACGGCCTCCGTCGCGCTGTCTGGCGGCAAACCGGTGCACTACCTGTGTGATGAGCAGGCTGGCTGGTTCCCTGATATCGCCGACATGCGCGCCAAGATCACCCCGAACACCAAAGCCCTGGTGCTGATCAATCCGAACAACCCGACCGGCGCGGTGTACTCCAAAGAAGTGCTGATGGACATCGTCGAACTGGCGCGTCAGCACAACCTGGTGCTGTTCTCCGACGAGATCTACGACAAGATTCTCTACGATGAAGCCCAACACATCTCCACCGCCTCACTGGCCCCAGACGTGTTGTGCCTGACCTTTAACGGCCTGTCGAAATCTTATCGGGTCGCGGGCTTCCGCTCCGGCTGGGTGGCCATTTCCGGCCCCAAACACCGCGCGCAGAGCTACATCGAAGGCCTCGACATTCTGGCCAACATGCGTCTGTGCGCCAACGTGCCCAGCCAGCATGCCATTCAGACCGCACTCGGCGGCTACCAGAGCATCAATGACCTGGTACTGCCCAATGGCCGTCTGTTGGAGCAGCGCAACCGTACCTGGGAGTTGCTCAACAACATCCCCGGCGTGAGCTGCGTCAAGCCGATGGGCGCGCTGTATGCCTTCCCCAAGATCGACCCGAAAGTCTGCCCAATCCATAACGATGAGAAATTCGTGCTGGACCTGCTCCTCTCGGAAAAACTGCTGATTGTGCAAGGCACGGCGTTTAACTGGCCGTGGCCGGATCACTTCCGCGTGGTCACGCTGCCGCGCGTGGATGAGCTGGAAATGGCCATCGGCCGTATCGGCAACTTCCTCAAAACCTACCAACAGTAAGCGGAGCACAGCATGAGCCAGGGCAAACGCTACCTGCTGACCGGTGCCAGCTCTGGCATTGGTGCTGCTCTGGCCCGCGAACTGGCCAGCAAAGGCTATGACCTAGCGCTGGCAGCCCGCCGCGAAGACAACCTGCACCTGCTGGCTGCTGAGTTGCGGGCGCGCTTCAAGTGCAAAGTGGCTGTGCTCTCGCTGGACGTCACCGACTACGCCGCCTGCCAGGACGCCGTGAGCTTGGCGGCCAATGCCCTCGGTGGATTGGACGGCTTGATCGCCAATGCTGGTATCGCCCTGACGGGCAAAGCCGGCAGCGGTCACTTTGAGCGCGCGCGCCTCACGCTGGAAACCAATCTGATTGGCGCTATTGCTTGCCTGGACGCCGCCTGCGCACTGTTTCGCCAGCAAGGCCACGGCCATCTGGTTGCAGTTGCCTCAGTGGCCGGTAAACGCGGCCTACCGCATACCGCGGCTTACTCGGCGAGCAAGGCTGGCCTAATCAGCTACATGGAAGCGGCCCGTGCCGAGTTGCTGGGCAAAAATATCGACACCACCCTGCTGCTGCCTGGCTTTATCGACACACCGCTGAACAGCGACATGCCCAGCCGACCATTTTTAATTAGCGTGGAACGCGGCGCGGCACTGATTGCCAAGCACATTGATACGCGCACCGTGAGCGCTTATGTACTCGGCTGGCCTTGGGCATTGATTGGCCGCATACTGCCTTATTTGCCCACCTCCGTGATGGGCAAATTCTGATGGATCTGCAGATCGATGATTTTTACAAAGATGCCGCCGCTGGCATGCTAGCGCTGTATCAGGCGTTCCCGAGCAAAACCGCGCTATACGTTGAAGACCTGATTGGCCGTGAAGAGCCCGACGAATTTGGCCTGCCTACACCGCGCCATCAAAGCTGTTTGGGGGCGCTGTTGTGGCTGGCCGATGAAGGCTATATCCGCTTTGACTCCACCATTGGTTATGACGCCCTGGATCAGGCCGTGCTCTCGGAAAAAGGCTTTCTGCGTATGTCGCGCGGCGTGCCCCATGCACTGCCAGAGGGTGATGCCTTACCGCCCAGCGTGCGTCGCGTGCACGCCACACTGGCGTTCCAACTGCGCGAGGCGTTGGCTCAGCGCCACGGCGAGCGGGTGGCGCGCCTGACCCGCTTGTTGTTTGAAAGCAGCCTGAACGGCACAAGCGACATAGTTTGAAATAGTACCCCGGTTGAAGTACCGGGGGTGCCGCCCTTATATAGCCGTCATACGAACAGTAAACCGTTGAAAAGCCTGATAACACCACTTTGGTAGGGCGATTGGCGGCCTGTTAGATCTATCTCGTGAGGAGTCTTAATACACCATGATGCGCATTATGCTGTTCCTGGCCACCAACATTGCGGTGTTGATCATCGCCAGCATCACCCTGAAATTGCTTGGGGTGGATCGGTTCACCGGTCAGAACTACGGTAGCTTGTTGGTGTTCTGCGCCGTGTTTGGTTTCGCCGGTTCGCTGGTCTCGCTGTTCCTGTCCAAATGGATGGCGAAGATGAGCACCAAAACCGAAATCATCACCCAGCCACGTACCCGTCACGAACAGTGGCTGCTGCAAACCGTGAAAGAGCTGTCTCGCGAAGCCGGTATCAAGATGCCGGAAGTGGGTATCTTCCCCGCTTACGAGTCAAACGCCTTCGCCACCGGCTGGAACAAGAACGACGCACTGGTCGCCGTGAGCCAAGGCCTGCTGGAGCGCTTTTCTCCGGATGAAGTGCGCGCGGTTCTGGCCCATGAAATTGGTCACGTCGCCAACGGTGACATGGTCACTCTGGCGCTGATCCAAGGCGTGGTGAACACCTTCGTGATGTTCTTCGCAAGGATCTTCGGCAACTTTGTCGACAAAGTTATCCTCAAGAACGAAGACGGCCCTGGCATTGGCTACTTTGTGGCGACCATTTTTGCCGAGCTGGTACTGGGCATTCTGGCCAGCATCATCGTTATGTGGTTCTCGCGTAAGCGTGAATTCAAGGCTGACGATGCCGGTGCCCGCCTGGCTGGCACCGGGGCAATGATTGCCGCCCTGCAACGCCTGCGCGCCGAACAGGAAGTACCGGTACAAATGCCTAACAGCATGATGGCTTTTGGCATCAACGGCGGCCTGAAAAATGGTTTGGCTGGCCTGCTGATGACTCACCCACCGCTGGAAGCGCGCATCGAAGCGCTGCGCCAGCGCGGTTAATCACCACGCTACTCATCAGGCGGCCTTCGGGCCGCCTTTTTAATGCGCGCCCGTCAGTTCTTACTCAAGCGATAAACGCGCTCATCCAAACGATCAAGCCCACGCTTGAGAAACTTCCAGTTCTCGCCCAACACATCCACGCACGCTAGCGGTTGCAATTGCCAGGCTGAGGAAAACCGCTGCTGCACTTCCTCATCTGTCACCGCAAAAGGTGGGCCGTCCATTTGTAGCGGGTCATAGTCCAAGGTCACCAATAAGCCCTTACAGCCCTTCGGCAGCACCTGTGTGAGGTGCGCAACATAGCGCTCGCGCATCGTGGCTGGCAGAGCAATCAGTGCAGCGCGGTCATAAAGGCCGACGCAGTCGCCAATGTGCTGTTCACCCAGCGCAAAAAAGTCCCCGCAGTAGATCTCCACCAAGCCTGCCTGATACAAGGTCAGCTCACCCACCACAGTGATGTGCGGCTGCAGTTCATGCTCGGCAAAAAAATCCTCAACAGCACGTTGCGCCAATTCAACACCCGTGACACGGAACCCCTGCCCCGCTAACCACGCCATGTCCTGACTTTTGCCACACAGCGGCACCAACACCCGATCACCCTGGCTTAGTTGCAATGACGGCCAGTAACGCTGCAAATAAGGATTAACCTCGGCCTGGTGAAAACCGATTTCGCTGCGCGTCCATCGCGCCTGCCAAAACTCAGCGTGCATACGCACTCCTGTTAACGTGGGTTAAGCAGCACTTACATAGGCTGCAGAAGACTCAACTAGGCTCACGCCTAATACATAAAATAAACCGATGATAAAAGCGCGATAATTGCGCTTAAAACAACAGCTTGCTTGATTAAAAATACACTTCATTAATCAGGAGAGCGTCATGTTGCTGCCCAGTCTCTTTATCTCACACGGCTCACCGATGCTGGCACTGCAGCCTGGTGCCAGTGGCCCAGCCCTGGCTCGTTTGGGCCGCACACTGGGCAAACCCAAAGCTATTGTGCTCGTGTCGGCCCATTGGGAGACCCACGACCTGCGCATCAGCAGCGCGGCCCACCCGGCCACTTGGCATGACTTCAGCGGCTTCCCATTGCCACTCTATCAGTTGCAGTACCCTGCCCCGGGTGAGCCACAACTCGCCCGTACCTTAGTCGACCTGCTGGCACGGGCTGGCTTACAGGCTCACCTCGATGAGAAGCGCCTGCTGGATCATGGCGCGTGGGTGCCGCTGCGGCTCATGTACCCGCAAGCCGATATACCCGTGGTGCAGGTGTCACTTCCCAGCCAGCAAGGTCCACTGCTGCAGCGGCAGATTGGCAAGGCACTGGCGAGTCTTCGTGCAGAGGACATTTTGCTGATTGGCTCTGGCAGCATCACTCACAATTTGGGGGCGCTGGACCGCTCCGCCAGCCCAGAGCATATCGAGCCCTGGGCCCAGGCATTTCGTGATTGGGTGGCGGATAAACTGGCTCAGCACGATCACGCCAGCCTGAATGATTACCGCAGGCAAGCCCCCTATGCAGTGCGCAGCCACCCCAGCGAAGAGCATCTATTGCCGTTATTTTTTGCCGCTGCTGCCGGTGAGCAATTTGCCCTTGAGCACAGCGGCTTTACCTACGGCGCACTGGGTATGGATATCTACAGTTTTACCTAAGCCTTACTGGAGCGAATGCAGGGGCCTGTGACTGCTTTAAAGCTTTGCATGCTGTGTGTCGCTTGAACGCAAAAGGGAGCCCGAAGGCTAATGCCAGTCAGTTAAGCTGACTGGCATTTTTATTTCTGATCGGATACTTCGAAGATTTAAGCCTGATAGCCCGAGGGTAAACGCGCTCCTCCCGTCGATGCGGCAGGACGTAATGCGGGGCCGAGGCATGCAGCTCGGCCAGG
>CAMCJM010000109.1 GCA_945874835.1 Pseudomonas synxantha
GAGCGCCACGTCGTGGAGTGCCTGTTCGGCAAACTTAAGCATTACCGGCGGATTGCTACGCGTTTTGAGAAAAAGGCCAGTCATTTCAAGTCTATGCTGGCCTTCGCTGCAACCCTGTTGTGGCTCCGCTGATACGTCAACAGAACCTAAGCGATGCCCAGCCATGCAACAAAACGATCACACCTGCCAGTGCGATGAAAAACGCTGACTGGCAGGCTGACCTGCAGCAACTTCGCCAACTGCGACTGTTCAACAATGTTGCCGCCAGCAGCATCAACCTGCTGCTGAGCGAATTCCGTGCCTGCGATCTTGAGATTGGCGATGTGCTGCTCTCCCCTTTTAATCGCAACCAATACCTCTACCTGCTGCTAAGCGGTGAACTGCGCGTTCATCTCGGCTCACTCGACAGCCGGCCCGTCAGCATCATGAAAGCGGGCGAATGCGCCGGCGAAATCAGCTTTATCGATAACGAACGCCCATCGGCTTACGTAGTGGCCAGCCAGCCTTGTAGCGCGCTACGCCTGCATCGCGAATCGTTATTCAAACTCTTCCAGCATTCACCCGAGATGATGCAAAACCTGCTTGAGTTGCTTTGCGAACGCGTGCGCCAAGGCAACAGGCGCATTCTCGACAGCGAACAAACCGCCAACATTGATGCCCTGACGGGGGCCTACAACCGGCGCTGGCTTGAGCAGGTGTTCGAGCGCGAGAGCACACGCAGTGCGTTCAACGCCAAACCGCTGTGCATGCTGATGATCGATGTCGATCACTTCAAAACCTACAACGACCAGCACGGCCACCTGGCTGGCGACTACGCACTGTGCCTGGTTACGCACACACTGCGCGCTCAGTTGCGCCCCAAAGACAGCCTCACTCGTTTTGGCGGCGAAGAATTCATCATTTTGCTGCCCGATATAGGGCTGGAAGAAGCGCGCCACATCGGCGAACGGTTGCGTCTGGCGCTGCATCATATCTGCGCTTTTCATTCGCCGGTTGGCGTATTACCTGGCGTCACCGTGTCCATCGGCCTGGCACAAATGCAGCCCAAAGACAGCCTGCAAGGGATTATTGCTCGCGCCGACAGCGCGCTGTATCAAGCCAAACAACAGGGCCGCGACTGCCTGTGCGGCTGACAATCACGCCCAAACGCAGCGCTCTGTAACCTGCGCTCACAGCCCGGAACACTGACGATCCGGCGCGGCACTTCGCCGCGCCGGTTTCTTGCTTTACACTGGCGCTCGTTCACTCCTTAACCAATTGATGAGATGACCGTGCTCAAAGCACTCAAGAAAATATTCGGCAAAGCCGAGGGCGAGCCAGTCAGCCCAACCCGTCAGCCCGAAACACCGAGCGCACCCCGCGCCACACAGGACGACAGCGCAGACAAGCCGCGCACCGCCGAACAGGCCGCGTCACCGCAGCAACCCAACGGCAAAGCCGCAAAAGCGCGCCGCGAGCGGACAGTTAAACCCGTCGACACCTGGACCCTGGACGACTTCGCTGTCGAACCGGCCGAAGGTAAAACCCGCTTCCATGATTTCAAGCTCTCGCCGCAGCTGATGCACGCCATTCACGATCTTGGCTTCCCTTACTGCACGCCGATCCAGGCGCAGGTGTTGGGCTATACCCTCAGCGGCCGGGATGCCATTGGTCGCGCGCAAACGGGTACCGGCAAAACCGCCGCCTTTTTGATCTCAATCATCACCCAACTGCAGCAGACCACCGCGCCAAAAGAGCGCTACATGGGTGAACCGCGCGCACTGATCATTGCCCCCACCCGCGAACTGGTGGTGCAGATCGCCAAGGACGCCGCTGACCTGACCAAATACACCGGTCTCAACGTGATGAGTTTTGTCGGCGGCATGGACTTCGACAAACAGCTCAAACTGCTTGAGTCGCGCTACTGCGACATTCTGGTGGCCACGCCGGGCCGTCTGCTGGACTTCAACCAGCGCGGTGAAGTGCACCTGGACATGGTCGAAGTGATGGTGCTCGATGAAGCCGACCGCATGCTTGATATGGGCTTTACCCCCCAGGTGCGACAGATCATTCGTCAGACGCCGATGAAGGGCGAGCGGCAAACGCTGCTGTTCTCGGCCACCTTCACCGAAGATGTGATGAACCTCGCCAAGCAGTGGACAACCAATCCAGCGATTGTCGAAATCGAACCGGAAAACGTCGCCAGCGAGACCGTTGAACAGCACGTTTACGCGGTGGCCGAAAGCGATAAGTACAAACTGCTGTACAACCTGATCTCGCAAAATGACTGGATCCGCGTCATGGTCTTTGCCAACCGTAAAGATGAAGTACGACGCATCGAAGAGCGCCTGACCCGCGACGGCATCAGTGCCGTGCAAATGTCCGGCGATGTGCCACAGCACAAACGCATCCGCGCGCTGGAAGGCTTTCGTGAAGGCAAGATCCGCGTGATGGTCGCCACCGACGTGGCCGGTCGCGGCATCCACGTGGATGCGATCAGCCACGTGATCAACTTCACCCTGCCGGAAACCCCAGACGACTACGTGCACCGCATCGGTCGAACCGGGCGCGCAGGCAGCAGCGGCACCTCAATCAGCTTTGCCGGTGAAGACGACGCCTACGCGCTGCCGGGCATCGAAGCATTGCTGGGGCGCAAAATCGCCTGCGAAATGCCCCCTGAAGAGCTGCTCAAGCCGGTGCCGCGCAAGCACTAAGCGGCATTTATGAAAAAGGCGAAGCCCTCTGGCTTCGCCTTTTTTATGCGCAACAGCCAAGCAGCGCGCTCTGCATCAGGGTGCAAACAACTCAAGCTGCTCATGCCGGCCACGCAAGTCATGCAAGCGCACCCCAACGCCCAGCAGACGCACGGCCTTGTTGCCGCGCGCAAAAGCGGCGCTCATCAGCCGCGTGTAACTGGCTAAATCCCGACGTGCGCCTGCCTGCTCCAGCGTGGTTTGCGAAAAATCATGGAACTTGATTTTGACGAAGGGTTTATCTGCCCGATAACTCGGATCAAGCCGCGCCATACGCCCCGCCAGCTCTTCGATCAATCCGGGCAGCTGCTCAATACAGGCCGCCAGATCTGGCAGATCCTTATCAAAGGTGTTTTCAACACTGACCGACTGGCGCCGACTGTCATTCTGCACTGCGCGTTCATCCACCCCGCGCGCAAGGCCCCACAAACGTTCGCCGAAACTGCCGAACTCCTTGACCAGCGCCAACTTGTTCCATTCACGCAGATCACTGCAGGTGCGAATCCCCATGCGCGCCAATTTGTCGGCCGTGACTTTGCCTACGCCATGCAGCTTGCTGACCGGCAAGGCCGCAACAAAATCCTCAACCTGATCAGGCGTGATCACGAACAAACCATTGGGCTTCTTCCAGTCACTGGCAATCTTGGCGAGAAACTTATTAGGCGCGACACCCGCCGACACGGTGATGTGCAGCGCCTGCGACACACGCCTACGAATATCTTGCGCAATACGCGTGGCGCTGCCAGCGAAATGCGGACTGTCGCTAACGTCCAGATAAGCTTCATCCAGCGACAACGGCTCGATCAGCTCGGTGTAATCGCGAAAAATCCCCTGAATTTCCCGCGACACCGCCTTATATGCCTCCATGCGCGGCTTAACGATGACCAACTCTGGGCATAGCTTCAACGCCTGCCCCGAAGCCATCGCCGAGCGCACACCATAACTGCGCGCCTCGTAGTTGCAGGTGGCAATCACCCCACGCCGATCAGCCGAGCCACCCACAGCCAAGGGCTTACCGGCCAAGCTGGGGTCATCGCGCATCTCAATGGCCGCATAAAAACAATCGCAATCGACATGGATGATCTTGCGAACGCTCATCGCCGGCCTCAGCAAACAGGCTACTACTGCTCAGCCGCACTAACAGGTGCAGAAGGCGCAGCTTCAATAGCGGCCTCCTCTTCTTTATTCATGTAGGACTGAATAACCAAAATCACAATCAACATAAACGCCGCCAACGGCAGCAACTTACCCTTGGCCGGCACCGCTGCACCGCAGCCCGGACAGGTTTTGGCATCAACAGGCAGTTGAGCACCGCACGCCTTGCAATCACCACGCATAACATTCCCCTCATTCAGAACGGCACGGACTCTAGCCCAACCACGCAGCTGCAGGCTACGCCGAAATCACTACGCGCAGCTTCAACCAGCCAGCCAGTAGCTGGCAATAATCGACGCACCTGCAAACTTAAGGTTGACACAAAATTTTTCGCCGCTACAATTGGCACCGCGGGATGGAGCAGCCTGGTAGCTCGTCGGGCTCATAACCCGAAGGTCGTCGGTTCAAATCCGGCTCCCGCAACCAGATACTCAAAAAGGCCACTCAATCGAGTGGCCTTTTTGCATTTACGCCCAAGCGATTTAAGTTATTGATTAAAAACCACTAATCGATTGACAAGGCAGCGTTACTGTATAGAATAGTCGGCGCGGGATGGAGCAGTCTGGTAGCTCGTCGGGCTCATAACCCGAAGGTCGTCGGTTCAAATCCGGCTCCCGCAACCAGATACTCAAAAAGGCCACTCATTCGAGTGGCCTTTTTGTTTGTGCGTGATTTAACTCGCCTAACCCAGTAAGGCTTAAGCCTTGCCCACGTTATCGCGCGGATGAATGCATACAAAGCAAGCAGCCCCCTACCCTCTCAAGACGACGCTCAGCGCTGGTCAATTGCCAGCTCCACCGCTAGAATTGCGCACTTTTTGATCAGAGGCGCACCAAGCGCCCAGCATCGCCGAACACGCCTGAGGTTTACAGCATGTCCACGTCCGCCACGCCTAAAGTAGGCTTTGTCTCACTCGGTTGCCCGAAAGCCTTGGTGGACTCCGAGCGCATCCTCACGCAGTTGCGCATGGAAGGCTACGAAGTCGTCGCCACCTATAAAGATGCCGACGTGGTAGTCGTCAATACCTGCGGCTTTATCGACAGCGCCAAGGCGGAATCCCTTGAAGTGATCGGTGAAGCCATCAAGGAAAACGGCAAAGTCATCGTCACCGGCTGCATGGGCGTCGAAGAAGGCAGCATCCGCAACGTCCACCCTAGCGTGCTATCAGTGACCGGCCCGCAGCAGTACGAACAAGTGGTTAACGCCGTGCACCAAGTCGTGCCGCCGCGCCAGGACCACAATCCGCTGATCGACCTGGTGCCACCGCAAGGCATCAAGCTCACCCCGCGCCACTACGCCTACCTGAAGATTTCCGAAGGCTGTAACCACAGCTGCAGCTTCTGCATCATCCCCTCGATGCGCGGCAAGCTGGTCAGCCGCCCAGTGGGCGAAGTCCTTAATGAAGCCGAGCGCCTGGTTAAATCCGGCGTAAAAGAGCTGCTGGTGATCAGCCAGGACACCAGCGCCTATGGCGTGGACATGAAGTACAAAACCGACTTCTGGAACGGCCAGCCGGTAAAAACCCGCATGACCGAACTCTGCCAGGCGCTCTCGACCCTGGGCGTATGGGTGCGCCTGCACTACGTCTACCCCTACCCCCACGTTGACGAACTGATCCCGCTGATGGCTGCCGGCAAAATCCTGCCGTACCTCGACATTCCCTTCCAGCACGCCAGCCCGAAAGTACTCAAGGCCATGAAACGCCCGGCATTCGAAGACAAGACCCTGGCGCGGATCAAGAACTGGCGCGAAATCTGCCCCGAACTCACCATCCGTTCGACCTTTATCGTCGGCTTCCCTGGTGAAACGGAAGAAGACTTCCAATACCTGCTCAACTGGCTGACCGAAGCCCAACTCGACCGCGTCGGCTGCTTCCAATACAGCCCAGTCGAAGGCGCACCGGCCAACGACTTGGATCTGGACGTGGTGCCGGACGACGTCAAACAAGACCGCTGGGACCGCTTTATGGCCCACCAACAAGCCATCAGCACGGCGCGCCTGCAACTCAAAGTCGGCAAAGAAATGGATGTGCTGATCGACGAAGTCGACGACCAAGGCGCAGTCGCACGCTGCTACGCGGATGCACCAGAGATCGACGGCAGCGTGTTTATCGCCAGCACCTCCGTCAGCCCAGGCGACAAAGTGCGCGTGCGCATTGTTGATGCCGACGAATACGACATGTGGGCCGAACTGGTTTAACCATCGGTAATCACCCACAAAAAATGCCGCTTACGCCAAACACGTAAGCGGCATTTTTTATAACAGCGCAAACACAAACCCATTACATGCGATCCAAGGGACTCAACACAGCCAGCCCACCACGGTTTAACACATGGGTATAAATCATCGTGGTCTTCACATCGGAATGCCCCAGCAACTCCTGCACCGTGCGAATATCCTGACCGCTCTCCAACAGATGTGTAGCGAATGAATGGCGCAACGTATGCGGCGTGGCCAACTTCACAATGCCTGCACGCTTTATCGCCGCCTTAAAACCACGCTGCACACGCTTCTCGTCAATATGGTGCCGCCGTGTTTTACCGCTACGCGGATCAACCGACAGCCCAGCAGCCGGAAATACGTATTGCCAACACCACTCCCACGGCCCCTTGGGATATTTGCGCTCCAGTGCAAACGGCATATACACATCACCACGCCCCGCCTCCAACTCCGCTGCATACCGCGCCCTGACAACCGCCAGATGCTGCTTAAGCGGCGCGACCAAAGAGCGCGGCAACACCGTTACACGGTCTTTCATGCCCTTGCCATCACGCACCACAATCTCGCCCCGGTTAAAATCCACATCCTTAACCCGCAGACGCAACACCTCCATCAAACGCATACCCGAGCCATACAGCAAATTAGCCACCAGCCAAATATCGCCCTCCAACTGCGCCAAAATGCTCTGCACCTCAGTAATAGTCAGCACCACCGGCAAACGGCTCGGCTTTTTAGCCCGCACCACCTCACCCAGCCAGGGTAAATCCAGCTTAAGCACCTGCTTGTAAAGAAACAAAAGCGCCGCCAGCGCCTGATTCTGCGTGGACGCCGAAACATTCTTGCGCACCGCCAAATCCGACAAAAACGCCTCCACCTCAGCCGCCCCCATCTCCCCTGGATGCTGATAATGATGGAAACGGATAAAACGCTTCACCCACTCGCAATAGACATGCTCCGTGCGAATCGAGTAATGTTTCAGGCGAATTTGCTCACGAACCTGGTCGAGCAACCGAGGCTTTTCGTCCATGGTGTATAACTCCCTTTTTTGCCGAATCACAGCCGCAGCCATGAGACTAGACGGCCCCTCACGACTCGACAAGAAGGTTATCCCCCACGCCCGGAAAAGCGTTACGGCACCAAATGGTGTCTATTTATAGTTAGCCCCCCACAAGGAAAAATATGAAGTTCGTTCTTAAATCGCTGAATGAAGGAAAATACTGCCTTCTGTTTACACCAGCCTTAATGATGCTTTTGTGGATGCTCTATTCAGCCGGGAAAGTGAACGGAGACACGGATATAAACCCAATACTTGCGGGCATACTCAACTGGCGCTATTCCGAGTCTGGCTTTTCCTTATTTATAATATTAAGCTTTGCAATTTCCAGCCTAACAATACTCACAATTCGTACCCAAGAAATACCAAAGCATGAAAAAATTCGGCTAGCGAAAGCTTTGACCCTAGCCGCACGATTTACAAACAACATGTTTTTATTTTGGGCTGGTGTATTTATCGCCTGGTCTTTTGGCTCCCGCCTAATTCCATTTATTCCTGCTATAAAAACACAAGAGGCAATGGCGGTACTTCTTATCCCCGTTGCAATCTGGTTAAAATATCAAATAGTAAAACTCAAACACTGGTCAATAAACGGCTAACAAATGGTTCAAATCGTTCGCTTCGCTCACTGGGACGGGCTAAAGCCCGCCCCTTAACCAAACGTTAGGCTACATCTCAATATAAATGCAGTATAAGGAAGTTAAATAAATGCTACTGAAAAACAAAGCTCTCGCGGGATTCGTTCTTTCTTTGTCCGTACTTAGCGGATGCTCTAGCAAGGGAGATTTCCAGCAATCCACTGGCACTTCAGTTTCGCTAGAAAGAAACAATTACAAACTTATCAAATCAGGCGCCGTTGGCAGCAGCAGTGGTTTCAAATTGCTAGGCATAATTCCAATCGTAAGCCCGAGTTATGCCGCCGCCAAAAGAAACTTATATCAAAGTGCAGGGCAATCATTAGAAGGCCGCTCCATTGCTCTTGCAAATCAAACGCAAGACACGTCATCGTTATATTTAGTTCTATTCAGCATTCCAACGTTAACATTTTCTGCTGACATTGTTGAATTCAAAGACGAATAAATCCTCTGTTACGCTTTAACCGCCTAACAAAAGGTTCAAATCGTTCGCTTCGCTCACTGGGACGGGCTAAAGCCCGCCCCTTAACCAAACGTTAGATGCGGCTGTTAATTTGGTGGTTTAAATATGCAAGGAAGCATCAATAAAATGCTGAGTTCGCACCATCGCAATGAGTTAAGAACCCGTTTCGTCATCAAAAACGGCAGCGTTGTTATCAGTTTCGGCACGTCAATATGCTGAACATCTCGAACGCTTTGCATAGGCGCGTTCGGCCCTTCGCTGGCGCACAAGCCATACACCACAAGGTTTTTCTGTACGGGCAAACGTCCGCACGCTCGTTGCCCACCATTTTGGTTCGGCTTGAGGTACAGTTTGCGTTGCCTGCGAAATCAATGTCCGACTTGCCACCACTTCTAACAATAAGTTCAAGTCGTTCGCTTCGCTCACTAGGACGGGCTAAAGCCCGCCCCTTAACTTAACGTTAGGCACCTCCATCGTCATGCCACGTTACCAGTAGGCACTAAGGGAACTTGTGGAATTAGATCAAGAACATCTCCTAAATTGGCTTCCGATCATCGGGGTCGTAACAATCTCTTGGACACCAATCGAGCGTCATATTGATCAGTGCCTGCACTTCTTAACCTTGGCTGAGGCGGTGAAGTCAAAACCGACTTCGCTTAATCACAAGCTAGACATTATCAAAACAAAAATCTCACCGGCAATTTTCTCTGCGAGTGAAATCGAAGAATTGGTTAAAAACACAAAATATATAGTCAAAATCAGAAACATTCTTGTGCACGGCGTTGTCGTGAGCTGCGATATGAATAAGATAACTGTTGAAAAGACCGACACCAGAAAACCTGGCCATCATCTCGAAGATTTCACAATCACGCTGGAGCAACTCAACCTCACAGTCCCGGCTCTACAGGCCGTGTCAGGCCGGTGGTTCGAGGTTACGGATAAACTCAAAAACCTGATACACAATGCCTAACAACTGGTTCAAACCGTTCGCTTCGCTCACTGGGACGGGCTAAAGCCCGCCCCTTAACCAAACGTTATACATACAAGCCAGAAAGGTGTTGGATGCTTCTAAAACCAGAACTAGCCTCCGAATTCTTGTCAAAATACAAATCCATTCTGACGCACATAAATTCAGGCCAGCCTCCTAGCGACATGAAGGAATATGTGGCTGCACGCTCAAAGCTTTATGATGACAGCACCTCCTTCAACAGTGCCTTAAAAAAAGCAGAAGAGATAGATTTTGTAGAACCACTAAAATCCGCAGTGCATGGCGAGTTTGTTTATCTTAAAAAGTACAAAAATGGTTATATCTTCAAAAAACTAGACACCGGAATTTTTTATCAAGTTACCGCACTGACCTCGCCGCTGGAAAATTTGGTGCATGAGTACAGCATTATCAAAACAGCGCTGCTACCCTTTTCCAATCAGCTTGTTTGCGATGGACTTATTTCAGGAGCAAATACTCTGTTAGGAAAAAATCTCGCAAAAGAAATCAGAGAAGCATACTGGGAAGCAAAAAAAACTGGGAGCGTGGTGTTGCATGTATAACAATTGGTTCAAATCGCTCGCTGCGCTCACTGGGACGGGCTAAAGCCCGCCCCTTAACCAAACGTTAGGTTTCAAGCAGCTCAAGAATAAACCGGCCTTAAAGCCCACTAAGAGCAATAAAACAGGAGTTTATTATGGGTTTTTTTGACTTTCTACGGCCGAATAAAAGCAAGGAAAACAGAGCTGCCAGTAGCACAATAAAAGCAAGCGAGCCAAGCTCTCCAATTCCAACAATAACACCAGACAAAGAGCTGTATGAGTGCTATGACAAAATATTTGATTCAATGATCAAGGACATTAAAGGGCTGGAAGCTTGCGCAGGAGAAAAAATACTGCGCGTAATAAAAGGCAGCGAAGGCGGCTTCCTCAATATGTCAGGTTACTATTCCAGCGTATGGGAAGAGCACTTCAAAGATAAAGAATGGCAATGGTGTGAATACGAAGAATGGAAAAGAGTATTTGTAGAAATTGGAAAATTTCCATCTAGATTCCCAGTAAGGCCAAATTTCGACTCCAGTAGCATAGAAATACTATTGCAAAAATTGAAAGTCAGCGACCTAAAAGAACTATGCAGCGAAAATCAGGTAGTACCTTCAGCAAAAGCAAAGAAAGATGAAATCATCGAAGCTCTAAAAATAGCGCCCAGCATAGAAAACTCACCTGTAGTAATTGAAAAAATCAACCAGATATACAGCAAATTCGATTACGAGCTGTACTCCTTATTCATGAGAACCATTAGTTTCAGGGCAAGTTCTCTTCACGACACAATAAGGTCACAGAGGCTTGGTATCAAAAAATTCAAAATCATGCACACATTTGAAGAAGACAAAGAATTCGTTGAGCTAGCACTTAAAAAGAACCCTCAAGCGCTTCATCCAGTTTTCCCATCAGACATGAGTATGAAGCAGCCTGTAATCGAGTTCTAAAGAACGAGATTGTGCAATTGAAACCTAACAAGTGGTTCAAACCGTTCGCTTCGCTCACTGGGACGGGCTAAAGCCCGCCCCTTAACCAAACGTTAGACGTCCATGTTTCCAAAGCTTGTTTTTGTAATGCGTACACCCGTAACAACGCACGTTTGCTTTCGAGGTTTTCACTGTTTTAAATGTGTATCGGCTGAACGGACGCCCGTTATATTTGTGGCATTTTTCAATACCGCGTTCAGGTCGTTACATTGCAAACATTGGATTTATCGCGTTTCATCCGTTGCGTCATCGTTGTGCGCAAGGCCGCACGATTGCTTTCGGGGCTTTCTCGGGTTTAGTGTTGCGGTTGCTGTGCTTAAGCCGTTTGCCATCGAGGCACGTTGAAATCGTGGTTTTTCAGTTGCATTGCAAACATTAAATTTATTGCGTTTCGCCAGGGTCATCGCGCAACGAGCTACAAGCAGGAAAGCGGTGCTTTAAATTATGCGTACATCCGAGCGTCTAACAAATGGTTCAAATCGCTCGCTGCGCTCGCTGGGACGGGCTAAAGCCCGCCCCTTAACCAAACGTTAGGCATAACAATTACGGAGTAATCTCATCTTGAAATTCAAAGATGGCAAAAGCAAGGAACAGGTTGCTGATGAACTTCTTCAAAAATATTTAATAAGGTGCTATGCAACCATATCTAAGCAGTACACGCCGATTGCAGACATGAAGCCTGAAGATGGTGTTGGACGCTTATTCGAATTGAGGAATGCAGGAAGGATAAAGATTTCACTTCATAGCGTTGGT
>CAMCJM010000110.1 GCA_945874835.1 Pseudomonas synxantha
GAGAAAAAGGCCAGTCATTTCAAGTCTATGCTGGCCTTCGCTGCAACCCTGTTGTGGCTCCGCTGATACGTCAACAGAACCTAGTAAGGGTTCCGGATTCTCCTGCTGAACAAGGATTAGTCAACAATCCTTAAGTGAACAGCATTGCGGTTTATGCCGGGCATTATCAGTGGTGATCTGATTCTGGCCGTGGCGATGACGGAACCCAGCGCGGGCTCCGATCTGGCGGGCATGCGCACCAGCGCGGTGGATCAGGGCGATCATTACCTGCTCAATGGCTCCAAGGTATTTATCTCAAATGGCCTGCTGGCCGATGTGGTGATTGTTGCAGCAAAGACCGACCCGGCGAATAAACACGCCATGGGGCTGTTTTTGGTTGAGCGCGGCATGGAAGGTTTTGAGCGCGGCAAGAACCTGGAAAAACTCGGCATGAAGAGCCAGGACACCGCTGAGCTGTTCTTCAATAACGTCAAAGTGCCCAAGGCCAACCTGCTGGGCGACGCCAAGGGCGGCTTCTTCTACCTGATGAACATGCTCGCCCAAGAGCGCCTGACCAACGCCTGTGGCGCGGTGGCGGCGGCCGAAGCGGCGTTGCAGGTGACCATCGATTATGTGCGCGAGCGCAAGGCGTTCGACCGGCCGATTTCGCACTTCCAGAACACCCGCTTCAAACTGGCGGAAATGCGCACGCAGATCGACGTGGCGCAGGTGTTTGTCGATCGCTGTGTGCAAGACCACAACCAGAAGAAACTGACCCCGGAAGTGGCCGCCGAAGCCAAGCTGTTCACCACTGAACTGCTGTGCAAGGTTGTGGATGAAGGCGTGCAACTGCATGGCGGCTGGGGCTATATGTGGGAGTACCCGATTTGCAAGATGTACGCGAACGCGCGCATTCAGCGCATCTTCGCCGGCACTTCGGAAATCATGAAAGAGATCATCAGCCGTGGGATGAAGCTGTAGGAGCAAGCAGCAGGCTAGAAGCCTCGTTGCGACGTGAGCCGCTCCAACAAAGGAGATGGATTAAACGCAGTAATTCGTAGGGTGGGTTAGCCGCATGCCAGCATTGCCGAGCATCACGCCAGTCGGGCCGCGGCGTAACCCACCATCGATACAAAGCGTTCTATCGCCTGGCGGGTTACGCGCCGCTCGCGCATTTGGATTTCGAGCAGCATTCAGCGCCGCTAACCTGCGCGGCCCAACCCACCCTACATAAGCTGCGTACGGTATGTAATGGGTACAACGCGTAACAGTTAATGCCTTGGGCGTTAATCCGAACCCGTGCCGGAGTGTTGCTCAGGGGCTAAGGTGTATCTCGGTAAAACAATAAGAACGAGGGATTGCGATGACTGTACAACTGCCTCTTAAGCGTCTGGCGCACTGGGTTGAGCACCGTGCGGATGCGGTCTGGCTGAGCCAGCCGGTCAACGGTCAATGGCATGATTTCACCTGGGCGCAGGTGGATGATCAGGCACGGCGCATGGCCAGCGCTCTGCAGGCACTGGGCTGCGCGCCGGGTGACCGCGTGGCCTTGCTGGCCAAGAACTGCGCCGAGTGGTTGATTGCCGACTTTGCCATCATGCTCGCCGGGCTGGTCAGCGTGCCGCTGTACCCGCTGCAATCCGCGGAAAGCATCGACTATGTGCTGCGCCATTCGCAGTGCAAGGCGATCTTTCTCGGCAAACTGGATGAGCCGGACAAGCTTGCCGCTGGCATTCCCGCCGAGGTCGTGCGCATCGCCATGCCATACCCCACGATTAAGGCCGAGCACGGTTGGCATGCGTTGCTGGCGGCGCATCAGCCGTTGGCCGTGGGCCATGAGCAAACCGCAGGCGGCCTGTTGAGCATCCTCTATACCTCCGGCACCACCGGCCAGCCCAAAGGCGTGATGCTGTCGGCTGAGGCGTTTGCCATTGCCGGCAGTCGCTCGGTCGCAGAACTGGGAATCACCGAGGCGGATCAGTATTTCTCCTACCTGCCGCTGTCGCATGCCGCCGAGCGTTTTCTGGTGGAGATGAATGCGTTGTACAGCGGCGGGCGCGTGGCCTTTGTCGAGTCGCTGGACACCTTTGCCAGTGACTTGCGCCATGTGCGGCCCACCGTGTTCTTCTCCGTGCCGCGCCTGTGGACGCGCTTCCAGCAGGGTGTCTTGGAAAAACTGCCGCAAGCCAAACTCTCGCGCTTGCTGCGTATCCCGCTGCTGGGCCGTTTGGTCGCGCGCAAGATACGTCAGGGGCTGGGGCTCGATCGGGCACGGATTCTGGTCAGTGGCGCAGCGGCTATCCCGCGCGCCTTGCTGGAGTGGTATCAGAGTATCGGCATGACGGTATGTGAGGGCTACGGCATGACCGAGCACTTGGCCTATGGCTGCTTCAACCGTCCGGGGCAGGTGCGATTTGGCACCGTGGGGCGGCCGATGCCTGGCAATGAACTGCGCATTGCCGACAGTGGCGAGATTCTGCTGCGTTGTCCTTGCCTGATGCTGGGCTACTACCTGGACCCGGAGAAAACCGCCGAAACCATCGAAGACGGCTGGTTGCACACCGGTGACAAAGGCGAGGTGGATGCGCAGGGCTACCTGAAGATCACCGGGCGGGTGAAAGATATCTTCAAAACCAGCAAGGGCAAGTACATCGCCCCGGCACCGATTGAAGGTGAAATCGCCAAGAACCTCTGGGTTGAGCAGGTCTGTCTGATGGGCAGTAACCTCGATCAGCCATTGGCGCTGATTGAGTTGTCACCCGCCGCCCGCGAGCAGGCCCGCGAACAAGTTGCCGCTGACTTGGCGCAGACCCTGGCGCAGCTCAATGCCCAACTGGAATCCCATGAGCGCCTGAGCCATTTCATTCTGGTGCGTGAGGCCTGGACGGTGGACAACGGCTGCATGACGCCGACCATGAAAATCCGCCGTAATGTGCTGGAGGCGCGTTTTGCCGAGCAGTTGAGTGAGTTGGACGCCAAGCAGCCGCTGCATTGGCAGTGAGACGTTTGCTTTTGTAGGCACCAGCTTGCCGTGGTTCGGCACTCCGACGACGCTTTTGTATGGTGATTGATCGCCAGCAAGCTGGCTCCTACAGGTGTCTGTGCCGTTTTCCGAATACCGATTTCGATTCAAAGGAGCTGTTATGTCAGGCCCGCTGTCATCTTTGAAAGTGCTGGATTTCTCCACTCTGCTGCCGGGGCCGTTTGCTTCGTTGCTGCTGGCTGATATGGGTGCTGAGGTGCTGCGCGTGGAGTCGCCCACGCGCATGGATTTGGTGCGTGTATTGCCGCCGCACGATGACGGCGTCTCCGCCAGTCACGCCTACCTCAACCGCAACAAACGCTGCATCGCCCTGAACCTGAAAAAGCCCGAGGCCGTTGAGGTGGTCAAGCAACTGGTGGCTGAGTACGACATCGTGCTGGAGCAGTTTCGTCCGGGTGTAATGGATAAGTTGGGCGTGGGCTACGAGGCGCTCAAAGCGATCAACCCGAAGCTGATTTACGTCTCCATCACCGGCTACGGCCAGAGCGGCCCCTATAAGGATCGTGCCGGTCACGACATCAACTACTTAGCCCTGGCCGGTATTGCCAGTTACACCGGGCGTCGCGAGAGCGGACCACTGCCCTTGGGTATTCAGGCGGCGGACATTGCTGGCGGTTCACTGCACGGTGTGATCGGTTTGTTGGCGGCCGTTATTCAGCGCCAAGCCACGGGGTTGGGCCAGCAGGTGGATATCAGCATGACCGACTGCGCCTTTAGCCTGCATGGCATGGCCGGCGCAGGCTATCTGGCGGCGGGTGTGGAGCCGGACATGGAGAATCAGGCACTTAATGGTGGCAGTTTTTACGACTACTACCGCACCCGCGACGGGCGTTGGTTCTCCGTCGGCAGCCTGGAGCCGCAATTTATGCAGCAGTTTTGCGCCGCCATTGGCCGGCCGGAGCTGGCGGCGCGCGGCCTGTCGCAGCGTCCTGAAGATCAACAGGCACTCAAACGTGAGATAGCCATCGAGTTTGAAAAGCGTGATTTCAGCGAGTGGAACAATGTGTTCGCCGCCCTCGATGCTTGCGTCGAGCCCATGTTGTCGCTGAGCGAGGCGGTCAGCCATCCGCAAATTCAAGCACGGCAACTGGTCACACAAGTGCCGCGCGCGGGTAAACCCGCACAGGCGCAAATGGCCTGCCCGATCAAATTCTCGCAAGGGCTGCCACCAGCCAAACACATTGGCGCAGCCTTGGGAGCCCACACCACTGAGGTATTGACTGCGCT
Organism: Pseudomonas synxantha; assembly: GCA_945874835.1. GTDB lineage: Bacteria > Pseudomonadota > Gammaproteobacteria > Pseudomonadales > Pseudomonadaceae > Aquipseudomonas > Aquipseudomonas synxantha_B. The sequence goes on from CAMCJM010000110.1 coordinate 4,250, forward strand.
GGGCTACAGCGCCGAGGACATTCAGCGGTTAAAGGCGGGCAAGGTGGTGGTTTGATCCGCTTGCCGGGCCGTTGTGCATAATTTGATCACCGATGAAAAGGTTGCTCGTCATGCGCTGACTTTTGCGGCATAAGCCAGGGTCTTAATGCCGTTTGGCGCTTGCGAAGGTTGTGTATGTATCACGGTGAACGATTTAACGCCTGGACCCATCTGGTAGGTGCTGCACTGGCGTGCGTCGGTGCTGGTTGGCTCTTGGTATTGGCCAGCCTCACAGGTGAGTTGCGCATCATTGTCAGCGTGGCCATCTACGGTCTGACGTTGGTACTGCTCTACAGCATCTCCACGCTGTATCACAGCGTGCAGGGCCGCGCGAAAGTGCGGATGCGCAAGCTCGATCACCTGTCGATTTATTTGCTGATTGCTGGCAGCTACACGCCGTTTTGCCTGATCACCTTGCATGGCCCGTGGGGTTGGACGCTGTTTGCTATCGTCTGGACGCTGGCGGTCATCGGCATGTTGCAGGAGATCAAGCCACGCTCTGAAGCACGGGTGTTGTCGATTGTGATTTATGCGGTGATGGGCTGGATTGTGCTGATCGCTGTTAAACCTCTAATCGCAGCGCTCGGCATGCAGGGGTTTATCTGGCTGGCCGGTGGCGGTGTGCTCTACACCGTGGGCATCATTTTTTTTGCCTATGACAGCCGCTTTCGCCATTGGCATGGCATTTGGCATTTATTCGTTATGGGCGGCAGCCTGATGCACTTTGTTGCGGTGCTGCTTTATGTGCTTTGAGTCGGCCACTTAACCGTCTGCTGGCGCGGCTTTAGCGCCACTTATTCGTGGCGTTGTTCGCCGGTAAAACTCAGGCTGACTTTGCAGCGCCGACAGAAGTAGCGCCGGCCTTTACTGACCAGCGCATGACGCTGAGCAGAGAAGGGGAACTCGCCATCGGGGCAACTGCAGCGGTAGATAAACCGATTAGCTGTGCGGCGCTGCACCGCATAGGTGTGGCAGCGATTGGGTGCTAATTCGTAGACACCACGCATGATCAGCTGCCATTCGTCACCGTGCGGCTGGATTTTTGCGCCGAAGAGTTGATGAGCAATCATGTGCGCCACTTCGTGGGGCACAGTTTGCTTGAGAAAGTCGTCGCGGTTTTCCCGATAAAGCTGCGGGTTGAAGCGCAGCTTGTTTTCCGTCAGATGCGCCACTCCGGCCTTTTGCCCGCGTAATTTGAAGCTGACCTCAGGGCGGACAAAGGTGCGCTTGAAGAAGGTTTCTGCTTGCTGGTAGCAATGTTCTACACGGATCAACAGGTGCTCGGACATAACGGCAGCGATCAGACTTTGGGCGCACGATTATGCCTAAGCACGCGACTGATCACAGCCCAGAAACGACGAAACCACCCGTAGGTGGTTTCGCAGTGTTTCAGGTACGCCTTAGCTGGTGTAAACCGGGCCTACACCAAAGCCCCAGAGGATCACCGACGCGGCAATCATGGCCACCAGCACCACCAGGCCCACTGCCAGCACCGAACTGGAGAACATAAAGCCTTCATCCTCCGGTATGCCCATAAAAGTCGGTATGCCGACGTAAAGCAGGTAAACCGTATAGCAAATAGCCGCAGTACCAATCACCATGGCCAGCCATAGGTGTGGGTAGAGCGCAGCCAAACCACCGATAAACAGCGGTGTGGCGGTGTAAGCGGCAAACACAACGCACTGGGTAAAGTTTGGATTGGAGTCGTAGGTGCGCGCCATCCAATGGACGAAAGCGCCCATTACAGCAACGCCGACCAGCATGGCCAGGTAAGTCATAACGGTCATTTGCAGGGCGCTGGCTTCGGTGAGCATTACCGGCGCTCGGTCACCAATGGCCCAGCCAACTTGGGTGGTGCCGATGTAGGCGGATACGGCAGGTATGGCGGCAAGTACTAGAATGTGGGTGAGATACATGTGGCTGATGGTTTCTTCTTCGCCACGGATTTCTTGCCATTCCTGATCGGGATGGGTGAACAGCCCCAAAACATGATGGATCATGTCAGATCTCCTGTTGTTATACCGATCGCCCCCCAGCGCAACGCCTGATCTGCATGTGCAGCAAGATCAGGTGTAAGCCGAACCTATGCGACCTTATGTCGCAGTATAGGCAGTGAATGGTCGCAGCCAAGGCCGGGCTTTAGAGCAAATCGGACTCTCAGGCGCGTCCGTAATAGCGTTCAAGCACTTCCATGGCCTTGTTGATCGACTGCAACCGCTCTGTGCTGCCGCCTCGGTCAGGGTGATGCTGACTGACCAATTGGCGGTAGCGGTGCTTGATGGTGGCTAGGTCCAGCGTTGCGCTGTGGTCGGCCAACTCAAAGAGCTCAAGCGCCGCCTGTTTATCATCAGCGCTGTGCAGGCGCGTCCAGAAGCTTTGCAGCAAGCGCGTGACGTCCTGCGCCGAGGTCTGCTCAAGTTGCGACAAATCGAGGTAATAGTCGCGCAGCGGGTCATGCTCGGTCAGTTCATGGCTGCCAGGCTGATAGGGCAGCAGTTGAATGTGCAGCGCGCTGATCTGCAACGAACCGCTCTGGGTCGCCCAAAGGTGGTCGCGCAGGCGATAGAGGCCGTTAAACAACAGAAAGTGCGTGCGAAACAGCACCAAAGGATCGCTCAGCGGTAAACCGGGGATGTGTTGGCTCTGGCGCGCCTGCAGTTGTTGGATGAGCTGGTATTCGCCGAGTCCGGCGGGAGCGGCTGCCAGCAAGTGGTGCAGTTGCGTTTGCAGGTCAGGGCCCGCGCTACAGGGGTCGTTCATCGGTCTAACTCGGCTGCAGTCCCCGGCAACCCTAACATTTCTCTGAATGGAGTAGGGCGCCTGCCGCTTTCTGCGTAAAATGCGCGACTTTCGTAAGCTTCCGGATTCCAGCGCACCATGGGCACCCTTTCGGTCAATCAGAACAAACTGCAAAAACGTCTGCGTCGTCAGGCCGGTGAAGCCATTGCCGACTTCAATATGATCGAAGACGGCGACAAGGTCATGGTTTGCCTGTCCGGCGGCAAGGACAGCTACACCATGCTTGATGTGTTGCTGCACCTGCAAAAGGTCGCGCCGATCAAGTTTGAGATTGTCGCGGTGAACATGGATCAAAAACAGCCCGGTTTCCCGGAGCATGTGTTGCCTGCCTACCTGGAATCCATCGGTGTGCCGTACCACATCGTTGAGAAGGACACCTATTCGGTGGTCAAGGAGAAGATCCCGGAAGGCAAGACCACCTGCTCGCTGTGTTCGCGCCTGCGCCGTGGCACGCTGTACACCTACGCCGACGAAATCGGCGCGACCAAGATGGCCTTGGGGCATCACCGCGACGATATCCTGGAAACCTTCTTCCTCAATATGTTTTACGGCGGCACCCTCAAGGCCATGCCGCCCAAGTTGCGCGCTGACGATGGTCGCAACGTGGTGATTCGCCCGCTGGCTTATTGCAGCGAAAGCGATATTGAGGCGTACAGCGTGCTCAAAGAGTTCCCGATCATTCCGTGCAACCTATGCGGCTCGCAGGAAAACCTGCAGCGTCAGGTGGTCAAGGAGATGCTGCAGGACTGGGAGCGCAAATCGCCCGGGCGCACCGAGATCATGTTCCGTGCGCTGCAGAGCGTGGTGCCGTCGCAGTTGGCTGACCGTAACCTGTTTGACTTCAAGAGCCTGAAAATCGACGAGAGCGCCGCGCCGCGCTTTGTCGATGTGATGAACCTGTAAGGGCGACAAGCCCCGAGCGACACAGAACAAGCAAAGGCGAAAGACGATGCGCGATTACAAATGGCTCAATGAGTTTTGCCTGAACCGCTTTGGCTCGGCAGCCGCGCTGGAGTCAATGCTGCCGCAGCCGCGCAGTTCCGATGCGCTACGTGTCATCAGTGATGATCGCTACCTGTCGACGCTGAGCCTGCGTGTCTTTCGCGCCGGCCTCAAGCACAGCTTGGTGGATGCCAAGTGGCCCGCTTTTGAACAGGTGTTTTTCGGGTTTGATCCGGAAAAAGTCGTGCTGATGGGGGCTGAGCGCCTGGAAAACCTGATGCAGGATGCACGCATCATCCGACACCTGGGCAAGCTCAAAAGTGTGCCGCGCAACGCGCAGTTCATCTTGGATGTGCGCCAGGAGAAAGGCAGCTTTGGCGCGCTGATCGCCGAATGGCCCGAGCGCGATGTGGTGGGGTTGTGGAAGTACCTGGCCAAACATGGCAGCCAGTTGGGTGGTCTATCCGCTCCGCGCTTTTTGCGCATGGTGGGCAAAGATACCTTTGTGCCGACCGATGATGTGGTGGCTGCGTTAAAGGCACAGAACATCATCGACAAAGCGCCGACCAGCCTCAAAGACTTGGCAGTCGTGCAAGCGACGTTCAATCACTGGCAAACGCAGAGCGGCCGACCGCTGTGTCAGCTATCAGCAATGTTGGCGTTTACCGTCAATCATTGAGGGGTAGATGGGGTAGGGTGGAGACGCTTTTCCATCCGCCATGGCGCTGTTGCGGTGGACGAAAAGAGCGTCGTCCACCCTACGCATGAGGATTTGCGATGGATGAGCGTATTGCCCGTGTTGCCCAAGCAATCAAGCAGGCCGAACGCATCCTGCTTATTACCGGTGCCGGTTTGTCTGCCGATTCTGGCTTGCCCACCTATCGCGGTGTCGGCGGTTTGTATAACGGTCATACGGCCGAAGGCCTGCCGATTGAGGCGGCGCTGTCTGGCCCCATGCTGCAACGTGACCCGGCGTTGTGCTGGAAGTACTTGGCCGAACTGGGCAGGGCCTGCTTAGGCGCACAGGCCAATGCCGGGCATTACGCCATCGCCGAACTTCAGCGGCGCAAGCCGCAGTGCTGGCTGTTGACGCAGAACATCGACGGCTACCACCGCGCGGCTGGCAGCCCGATGGATAGGGTGATCGAGATTCATGGTGAACTGGCACCGCTGTATTGCCAATCATGCGGCGCGGTGGATGCTGAATTGGCGTCGCATCTTGAGCGACCGCTGCCCCCGCTGTGCAAACAATGCGCCGGAGTGCTGCGCCCGCCGGTGGTGCTGTTTGAAGAAATGCTGCCCGAGCAGGCGATTAGTACTCTCTACGACGAAGTGCGCAAAGGCTTCGAGGTGGTGATCAGCATTGGCACCAGTGCGAGCTTCCCTTACATCGTCGAGCCGTTGTTGCGCACCCGTCAGGCGGGTGGCTTTACCGTGGAGATCAACCCGCAACGCACGGACTTGAGCGGTCGCGTTAGCGTCCATCTGCAAGGGCGGGCGTTAGATGTTTTGCCGGAACTGCTGAGTCACATTTAGCGCCATAGAATTTGCAAGTGCATGTCATAGAGGGCATAGTCGCGCTCTTATGAATCTATCCGACACGGTCGTGCCCATGCTAAAACGCCTCGCACCCCTCGCACCCCTCGCACCCCTCGCACCCCTCGCACCTATCGCACTTACCCTCGCCCTGACTGCCTGCGCCAATCATGCGCCGCAGCCTGATTTGGCCATGCAGCCCCCAGTGTTCTCCTCAATCGATCTGGTTGAGTTTGACGAACAAGCCAAAGACGCCGAAGTGGGCGACTTCACCGAAGACAAAACCTACGAATTGCCGCAGCTGGCTGACAGCATCCTGAATCATGGCTTGTCACTGGTGGGCACTCGCTATCGTTACGGCGGCAGCACTGTGACCTCTGGTTTTGATTGCAGCGGCTTTATCGGCTATCTGTTCAAGGAAGAGCTGGGCATGAAACTGCCGCGCTCCTCGCGCGACATGATCAATATCGATGCCCCGCTGGTGGCGCGCGATGAGTTGGAACCGGGTGATTTGCTGTTTTTCAGCACCAACGGTCGCAATCGCGTCAGCCACGCCGGTATCTACATGGGTGATAACCAGTTTATTCACTCCAGCAGCAGCCGCAGCGGCGGTGTACGGGTCGATAGCCTGGACGACCGCTACTGGTCGCGCACCTTTATCGAAGCCAAACGCGCCCTTGCGCTTGCTCCCAGCGATTCGATTGCACGTCACCCCTGAACCCTGTGACCTGGCGGCTAATGTTGTTTAGCCGCCATCGTCTTGTTCATCTCGATAGTTTTCAACAACCTGCCGAGTAAAGCTAAAGCTTGCACTGCACTGTGCAAGCCTGCACAGTAGTCGCCATTCCGGCTTGGGGTGGACGTGTTATGGCTGCTATCGCCCGTTTAAGTGTTTTGCTCGCCGCTGCGCTGCTCAGCGCGTGTTCTAGCCGCGACCCCGTGTCTGTCCCGCCTGTCGCACCACCGCCTGTGACTCAGTCCTATGGCAATGCCAACGATGTGTTGTTTCGCGCCCTTGGCCTTGTGGGCACGCCTTATCGCTATGGCGGTAATACGCCGGATGGCGGCTTTGATTGCAGTGGCTTGATTGGCTATGTGTACCGCGATGCCGCCGGGATCAGCCTGCCACGTTCAACCCGCGAGATGATCAGCATGCGTGCGCCTGCCGTAGGGCGTGATGCCTTGCAGAGTGGCGACTTGGTGTTCTTTGCCACCAATGGCGGGCGTCAGGTCAGCCATGCGGGTATTTATGTCGGTGACGGACGTTTTGTCCATGCGCCTTCTACCGGTGGTACGGTACGCTTGGACAGCCTGAGTAATACCTACTGGCAACGCACCTATCTCAACGCCAAGCGGGTGTTCACCCCGGAGTTGGCCAGCAATCCTTGACGAATGTCCTGCCGGGTTCTGTCGTTATGACCAATCAAACCCTCAGCCTCGATGCTGCCCTGTATCACTACCTACTTGATGTCTCCCTGCGCGAGACGACGCTGCTCAGCCAGTTGCGTGAAGAAACCGCGCTACTGAGTACCGCCCGTTGGCAAATAGCGCCTGAGCAGGGGCAGTTTATGGCCCTACTGGTGCAGCTAATGGGTGCACGGCGGATCGTTGAAGTGGGCACCTTCACCGGCTACAGCGCGCTGTGCATGGCGCAAGCGATGGGCGTCGATGGCCGTTTGGTTTGTTGCGATATCGCCGGCGACTACAACGCCACGGCGCAGCGCTATTGGCATGCCGCCGGTGTGGCTGAACGCATTGAGTTGCGCTTGGCTCCGGCGCTGGACACGTTGACTGCCCTGTGAAACAGCGTGGAAAACTTTCCAGATTCCCGGGGTAAACAGCGTCCAATAGTTTCCACCCCGGTGTGTGCAACCATTCGGTCTTTTGGCCGGAGAATCTGGGGTGTTATCGATGGACATCATTGCCGAAATTCGGCGGCGGCAC
>CAMCJM010000111.1 GCA_945874835.1 Pseudomonas synxantha
CTACAACGTGGTGCGTCGAGAGGCCAGTCAGGCTGCGGTGGCCCACCAACGGGCCCCTAGCGAGATCAGCTTCAAGTTCGCCTGCCAGTTCATTGCTGCTCAACTGGTAGTCATGGCAGACGCGTTGTCACCCGGAAATACGCCCCGAGGGTTGGCGGATTTACGCGGCAGTATCGGCCTGCTATTCATAAAAAAGCGGCCCAGGCCATCGACACCCAGGACGGTGAAGATGTCCAAGACCCGCTACCCAGTTGACCGCAAAGCTGCTCCGCTTAAGTGAACAGCATTGCACCTTCGGGTGGCCTTTTTTGTATGCGTTGTCGCGATCTACACCTTGCACGGCGAGCGAGTTAGCGCGGCCTGCCGGCAATCTATTCCAGCAGGGCATAAACCTCAGTCGATAAAAGCTGAGGTTTGTGCCGATGTGCTTACTCTTCCATGGCACCCATCGCGGTGGTGTTGAAACCGCCGTCAACGTACATGATTTCGCCACTCACGCCCGAAGCCAGGTCGGAGCAGAGGAACGCGCCGGCGTTACCGACTTCATCGATGGTCACATTACGGCGCAGCGGGGTTTGTTTCTCGTTGGCAGCCAGCATCTTGCGGAAGCTTTTGATTCCGGAAGCGGCCAGGGTGCGGATCGGGCCTGCGGAGATGGCGTTGACCCGTGTGCCTTCTGGGCCAAGGCTGCCAGCCAGGTAACGCACGCCGGCTTCCAGGCTGGCTTTGGCCATGCCCATGACGTTGTAGTTGGGCATGGTGCGCTCGGCGCCCAGGTAGGAGAGGGTGAGCAGGCTGCCGTTACGGCCTTTCATCATCTCGCGGCCAGCTTTGGCCAGGGCGACGAAGCTGTAGGCGCTGATGTCGTGAGCGATGCGGAAACCTTCGCGGGTGGTGACGTCGGTGAAATCGCCATCCAGCTGATCACCCGGGGCAAAGCCAACGGAGTGAACGATGCAATCCAGACCGTCCCACTTCTTGCTCAGGGCTTCAAACACCGCTGCGATTTCGTCGTCATTGGCCACATCGCACGGGAAGCACAGCTCCGCGTTGGAGCCCCAATCAGCGGCAAAGCCTTCGACGCGGCCTTTGAGCTTTTCGTTCTGGTAGGTAAACGCCAGTTCAGCGCCTTCACGGTGCATGGCCGCGGCGATACCGGAGGCGATGGACAGTTTGCTGGCAACGCCAACGATCAGTACGCGCTTGCCGCTTAGAAAACCCATGGATGTTGTTCCTCTTCCTGTCTTCAAGAATTAACCAGCTGGGACCATAAAGGCGGCTTCCAGCAACTGCTGTGTATAGATGTCCTGTGGCGCACTAAAGACACGTGCCGCCGGTCCCTGTTCCACCACTTTGCCTTGTTTGACCACCATAACCTGATGGCTTAAAGCCCTGACCACGGCCAAATCATGGCTGATAAACAGGTAGGTCAGGTTGTATTTGGCTTGAAGGGAGCGCAGCAGTTCGACCACTTGACGCTGCACGGTACGGTCGAGCGCGGAGGTGGGCTCATCGAGCAGAATCAGTGCCGGCTTGAGCACCAAGGCGCGGGCGATGGCGATGCGTTGGCGCTGACCACCGGAAAACTCGTGCGGGTAGCGATGGCGGGTTTGCGGGTCCAGGCCAACTTCAACCAAAGCATCAATAATCGCCTGTTGCTGCTCGGCCTCGCTGCCCATGCGGTGAATCTGCAAACCCTCACCGACAATCTGGCCTACGGACATGCGCGGGCTGAGGCTGCCGAACGGGTCTTGAAACACCACCTGCATTTGGCGGCGCAGCGGCCTGACATCATGCTGCGAGAGTTGCTCAATGGCTTGGCCCTGAAAGCGAATGCCGCCCTGGCTGCCGAGCAAACGCAGAATAGCCAGGCCCAGGGTGGATTTACCCGAGCCGCTTTCACCGACAATTCCCAGGGTATGCCCCTGCGGCAAACTGAAATTGATGCCATCGACGGCTTTTACATGATCGACGGTACGCCGCAGCAGACCCTTTTTGATCGGGAACCAGACCCGCAGGTTGTCGATTTCCAGCATGGGCTTGCCCGGCGGTTGATCGGCTGGGCCGCCGCTGGGTTCTGCACCCAACAACTCACGGGTGTAGGGGTGTTGCGGGTCGTTAAACAGGGTTTCGCATGCCGCCTGTTCGACGATAGTGCCGTGCTGCATCACGCACACCCGATGAGCGATACGTCGCACGAGGTTGAGGTCATGGCTGATCAGCAATATGGCCATGCCGAGGCGCGCCTGCAGGTCTTTGAGCAGTTCTAGGATTTTCAACTGCGCGGTGACGTCGAGAGCTGTGGTCGGCTCATCGGCAATCAACAGTTCGGGCTCGTTGGCCAAGGCCATGGCGATTACTACGCGCTGCCGTTGGCCGCCGGACAGTTCATGTGGATAGGCCTTAAGGCGCTTGTGCGGTTCTGGAATACCGACCAGATCCAGCAGTTCCAGCGTGCGCGCCGTGGCGGCTTTACCCGACAAACCCTTGTGCAGGGCGAGTACTTCGTTGATCTGCTTCTCAATGCTCTGCAACGGGTTCAGCGAGGTCATGGGCTCTTGAAAGACCATGGCAATGCGGTTACCGCGAATGCTGCGCAGTTTGTTCTCATTGAGCTTGAGCAGGTCTTGCCCGGCGTAGTGGATGCTGCCTGCCGGGTGTTGCGCCAGCGGGTAGGGCAGCAGGCGCAGGATGGAGTGTGCAGTGACGGACTTGCCTGAACCGCTTTCGCCTACCAAAGCCAGGGTTTCGCCGCGTTTGATGTCAAAACTGACGTGTTCCAGCACGCGTTGTTTGTGCTTGCCGGTGACAAATTCGACCGCAAGGTCGCGCACTTCAATCAATGTGTTGGCGTCGGTCATGTTATTTCCTCGGATCGAAGGCATCGCGTGCCGCTTCGCCGATAAACACCAGCAGGCTTAGCATCAAGGCCAGTACCGCGAAGGCGCTGATCCCCAGCCACGGTGCTTGCAGATTAGATTTGCCCTGTGCAACCAGCTCGCCCAGCGAGGGCGCTCCCGGCGGCAAACCAAACCCGAGGAAGTCCAGAGCAGTGAGCGTACCAATCGCGCCGGTGAGGATGAACGGCATGAAGGTCATGGTCGAGATCATCGCGTTAGGCAAGATGTGCCGGAACATGATTGAGCCGTTTTGCATGCCCAGGGCACGCGCTGCGCGCACGTATTCCAGGTTGCGTCCACGGAGAAATTCGGCGCGCACCACATCCACCAGGCTCATCCAGGAAAACAGCAACATGATGCCCAGCAGCCACCAGAAGTTCGGCTGCACGAAGCTGGCGAGGATGATCAGCAGGTACAACACCGGCAGGCCAAACCAGATTTCCAGAAAGCGCTGGCCAACCAGGTCAACCCAGCCGCCATAGAACCCCTGCAACGCACCCGCGAAGACGCCGATGACCGAACTGGCCAGCGTCAGGATCAAGGCAAATAACACCGATATGCGAAAGCCGTAGATCACCCGCGCCAACACATCGCGGCCTTGATCATCCGTTCCCAGCCAGTTTTCTGCGGAGGGCGGAGCCGGGGCGGGCACTTGCAGGTCGTAGTTGATGCTCGAATAGCTGTAGCGAATCGGCGGCCAGATCATCCAGCCGTCCTTTTCCTTGATCAGCTCTTGGATGTAGGGGCTCTTGTAGTTGGCCTGTAACGGGAACTCACCGCCAAAGGTGGTTTCCGGGTAACGCTTGAATACCGGGAAATACAGTTCGTTGTCGTAGCCGACCACCAGCGGTTTGTCGTTGGCGATCAGTTCGGCACCCAAGGTGACAACGAACAACACCAAGAATATCCACAGTGACCACCAGCCGCGTTTGTGCGCTTTGAACAGTTGGAAGCGGCGTTGATTGATGGGAGACAGGTTCATCTCAACCCTCCCGACTTTCGAAGTCGATACGCGGATCGACCAGGGTGTAGGTAATGTCGCCGATCAATTTCACCACCAACCCCAACAAGGTGAACATAAACAAGGTGCCGAACACCACCGGGTAGTCACGGTTGATGGCGGCCTCGAAACTCATCAAGCCCAAGCCGTCGAGCGAGAAAATCACCTCAATCAACAGCGAGCCGGTAAAGAAGATGCCGATAAAGGCGGCAGGAAAGCCGGCAATGATGATCAGCATGGCGTTGCGAAACACATGCCCATACAGCACACGGTTATTGGTTAAACCCTTGGCCCTGGCGGTGATCACATACTGCTTGTTGATTTCATCGAGAAAGCTGTTTTTGGTCAGTAGCGTCAAGGTGGCGAAGTTGCCGATCACCAAGGCGGTCACCGGCAAGGCCAAGTGCCAGAAATAGTCGAGCACTTTCCCGGTGAAGCTCAGCTCCTCAAAGTTGTTGGACGTCAGCCCGCGCAGGGGGAACCAATCCCAGTAGCTGCCACCGGCGAACAGTACGATAAGCAGAATGGCAAAGAGGAACGCAGGGATGGCATAGCCGACGATGATCAAAGAGCTGGTCCAGACGTCGAAGGCGCTGCCGTGGCGGGTGGCTTTGGCGATGCCCAGTGGGATCGACACCAAATACATGATCAGCGTGCTCCATAGCCCAAGGGAGATCGATACGGGCATTTTCTCGATGATCAGGTCGATGACCTCGGCATCGCGAAAGAAGCTGGAGCCGAAATCCAGTTGCGCATAGCTCTTGAGCATCAGCCAGAAGCGCTCCGGCGCCGATTTATCGAAGCCATACATGCGCTCGATCTCGGCCACCAGATCCGGGTCAAGCCCTTGCGCACCCCGGTAGTTGGAGCCGGCGACTGAGACCTCGGCGCCGCCGCCGGCGATCCGGCTAGTCGCGCCGTCAAAGCCTTCGAGCTTGGCAATCATTTGTTCAACCGGCCCACCGGGCGCCGCCTGAATAATGATGAAGTTGATCAGCAAAATGCCGAATAGCGTGGGGATGATCAGCAGCAGCCGTCGGAAGATATACGCCAGCATCTTATTGCTCCACGTCTGCGGCGGGGTGAGCGGCAGCTTCGTCGGCCATAGCTTCTGGTGATTTCGTGCGGACCCACCAAGTGTGCAGGCCTATGTCGTATTTGGGGCTGACTTTAGGGTGTTCGAAGCGGTTCCAGTAAGCCACGCGCCAGGTCTTGATGTGCCAGTTAGGCACCACGTAATGGCCCCACAGCAACACACGATCAAGGGCGCGGGTGTGGGTGATCAAGCTGTCGCGCGAGTCGGCATTGATCAGGCCTTCAACCAGGCTGTCCACGGCAGGGTTCTTCAAGCCAATGTAGTTACGGCTCCCGGGGTTATCAGCGCTGCTGGAATGCCAGTATTCGCTTTGCTTGTTGCCCGGTGAGTTGGATTGGCCGAAGCCACCGACCATCAGGTCATAATCACGCGAGCGCAAGCGGTTGATGTACTGCGAAACATCGACGCGGCGGATGACCAGCTCAATGCCCAGGTCGGCCAGGTTGCGTTTGAACGGTAGCAGGATGCGTTCAAACTCGGTTTGTGCCAGCAGGAACTCGAAGCTCACCGGTTTTCCCGTGCTGTCGAGCATCTTGTCGCCTTCCACGCGCCAGCCTGCCTCCTGCAGCAACTGGTAAGCACGGCGTTGCTGCTCACGAATGATGCCGCTGCCATCAGTGGCAGAGGGTTGGTATTCGTCGGTAAATACCCGTGGCGGAATCTGCGCGCGCAATGGCTCCAGCAGCTTCAACTCAGCTGCGGAGGGCAGGCCGATTGAGGCCAGTTCGGAGTTGTCGAAGTAGCTGCGGGTGCGCGTGTAGGCACCGTTGAATAACTGGCGATTGGCCCATTTAAAATCAAACAGCAGGCCGAGAGCCTCACGCACGCGGCGGTCGGCGAACAGTGGGCGGCGGGTATTGAAGATAAAACCCTGCATACCGGTGGGGTTGTGGTTGGCGATCTCTTCCTTGATCAGCTGGCCGTTGGCAACTGCAGGGTTGTTGTAAGCGGTGGCCCAGTTCTTCGCGCTGATTTCCAGCCAGTAGTCGAACTGGCCGGCCTTAAGTGCTTCAAGCGCCACCGTATTGTCGCGGTAGTAGTCGATTTGCAGGGTGTCGAAGTTGTAGAAGCCGCGGTTGACCGGCAGGTCCTTGCCCCACCAATCGGTGACGCGCTCATAGCGGATCGAGCGTCCGGCCTGCACATTCGCCACCTTGTAGGGACCGCTGCCCAAAGGCACATCGAGGTTGCCTTTGCTGAAATCACGCTCGGCCCACCAGTGTTTCGGCAGCACCGGCAGTTGGCCGACAATCAGCGGCAGTTCGCGGTTGCCAGCCTGTTTGAAGACAAAGCGCACACGCAGCGGGTCTTCAACTTCGACCCTGTCGACATCGGCGTAGTAGCCCCGATACATCGGCGCGCCTTTGCTCATCAGGGTGTCAAAGGTGAACTTGACGTCTTCAGCGGTGACCGGCTGGCCGTCATGGAAGCGCGCCTCGGGTCGCAGGTAGAAACGCACCCAGGCGTTGTCGGGGGCTGTCTCGATTTTTGCCGCGAGCAGGCCGTAAACCGTAAAAGGTTCGTCCAGGCTTTGTCGGGTCAGGGTGTCGTAGATCATGCTGATGTCATCAGCCGGTACACCCTTATTGATAAAGGGGTTGAGGCTGTCAAAGCTGCCAAAGCCGGCTTGGCGTAACGTGCCGCCTTTAGGTGCGGCGGGGTTTACGTAGTCAAAATGCTTGAAATTAGCCGGATACTTGGGCGCTTCGCCGTACAAGGTTTGGGCATGTTGCGGGGTCGCCACGGCCAGGCTGGCAACGCCTAGCAGGGCTATGCCGCTGAGGTGAATAAACAGGGCGCGCAATGCATGGATCATTCAGCGGTCTCCATGGATTTCAGCCACCAGGTACGCAGGCCCAGGGTGTAGGGCGGCGTGGTGACGAAGGCAAATCGGTTGCGGTAAGCCAGGCGGTGGTAATCGATATACCAGTTCGGAATGCTGTAGTGCTGCCACAGCAGGACGCGATCGAGGGCCTTGGCGGCGGAAATCTGTTGATCGCGGGTTTGCGAAGAGAGCAGCTTTTCGATCATGGCATCGACCACCGGGTGGGTAACGCCTGCGTAATTGCGCCCGCCTTTGATCCCAGCTTGAGATGAATGGAAGTACAGCGATTGTTCCAGCCCAGGGCTCAGGGTTTGCGGCAGCGTATGCAGGATCATGTCGAAGTCGTATTGATCGAGGCGTTGTTTGTACTGGGCGCGGTCGACGGTGCGCAAGCGGGCTTGAATGCCGATGCTGGCAAGGTTCTCGGTAAAAGACTGAAGAATGCGTTCCAGGTTCGGGTTGACCAGCAAAATTTCAAAAGTCAGCGGTTGCCCTTTGTTGTTCAGCAGGCGTTGCCCATTAGGTGTCCATCCGGCTTCAGCAAGCAACCCAAGTGCGCGGCGCAAGGTTTCTCTGGGAATCCCACGGCCGTCTGTTTGCGGCGCCTTGAAAGGCTCGCTAAACAGGCGTGACTGTAATTGCTTGCGGTAGGGGGACAACAGCAACCACTCAGCACCTTCTGGTTTACCGCTGGCAGCAAACTCGCTGTTTGGGTAATAACTCTGGGCGCGGGTATAGGAACTGTTAAACAGCGCGCGGTTGGCCCACTCAAAATCGAACATCAGGCCCAGTGCTTCACGCACCTTGCGTTCGGCAAATACAGTTCGGCGCGTGTTCATAAACAGCGCCTGGGTTTGGGTGGGGATCTGGTGGGCGATCTCGGCGCGAATGACCTGGCCACGGTTAATGGCCGGAAAGCGATAGTTGTTAGCCCAGTTCTTGGCTTGCTGTTCGATGTAAATATCAAACTCGCCAGATTTGAAGGCCTCAAATGCGACGTGGCTGTCGCGGTAAAACTCGACCTCCACGCGATCAAAATTGTATTTCCCCCGATTGGCCGGCAGCTTGGCACCCCACCAGTCTTTGATCCGTTCAAAGCGCAAGCTGCGTGCGGGCATCACCTGGGTAATGCGATAGGGGCCGCTGCCTAATGGCGGTTCAAAAGTGGTGGCTTTGAAGTCGCGGTCTTTCCAGTAATGCTGAGGCAGCACGGGTAATTCGCCGAGCCGTAATATCAACAAAGAATTGCCCGCACGTTTCAACACAAAGCGGATGCTGTGGCGATTGAGGATGTCGACACGCTGCACTTCTTGCAGGTTGGTGCGGTACTGCGGATGACCTTCTTTAAGCAGCAAACGATAAGAAAAGGCTACGTCGTAGGCAGTGATAGGTTTGCCATCGTGGAAGCGCGCCTCGGGCCGCAAGTTGTAAACCACCCAGCTGCGGTCATCACTGTATTCAACCGATTCGGCGATTAAACCATAGCTCGACGACGGTTCATCGCCTGAAGGGTCATAAGCGCCGGTGCCGATCATGAGCGGCGCATTGAGCTCATTAACCCCATATTGCAAAAAATTTGGCGTGTTAATCGGGCTGCTGCCCTTAAGGGTATAGGGGTTGAGGGTGTCAAATGTGCCCGCTGCCATCATCCGCAACGTGCCGCCCTTGGGGGCTTCAGGGTTAACCCAGGCGAAATGGGTAAAGCTGGCAGGGTATTTCAGTTCGCCAAATTGGGCATAACCATGGCTTTTGTAGAGGGTTGCCCAGGCAGAAGAACTGAAAGCCAGGCAGAGGAGTAACGAGAGGAGGGGACGTATCAAGTGAATATCCGATCCGTGGCGTCTAAGGGCTGCTGGTCAGGCACATTAACAGCTTGTATCAGCTGGAAAAAGAGCCGAATTTGTGACAGGCATGGGGCCCATCAAGCAGGCCCGCCTAGCGAATTGAGGATGCACAGCGTTGCTTGCTTCAGCCCCGGACAATTCAGCGTTAACGGCACGGCATTGCCGGTTAACGCGTGCACTAATCAGCGTGGGGTATACAGCGTCAATGTTTGACCGGGCTTGAGGTTTTTACCAGCGCGGGGGTTCCAGCTTTGCAGGGTTTTCATCGGGACTTTCAAGCGTTTGGCAATCAGGTAAAGCGAATCGCCGCGCTGTACTTTGTAGTAAGTCGGCGCTTTTTTGGGCGAGCCGCCACTGCCCCCCGAAGTCACTTGCCCTGCACGTAAGGTCAGAACCTGACCAACACGCAGGTTATTGCCTGAGAGTTTGTTCCAGCGCTGCATATCCTTGACGGTAACCTTGTGGTCTTTGGCAATTTGCCACAGGTTGTCACCGTTTTTAACGCGATAAGTTCTGCTGGGCTCTGACGGCACAATGGCGCGCTGGAACACTGATGCTGATTGGGGTAAGCCAGCTTCTGCCGGAATATTAAGCAGCTGACCAATGCGCAGGTTGTTGCTCGAAAGCTTGTTGATGTCTTTCAGCGTGTTGACGGTCAGTTGGTGGCGATTGGCGATGCTGTGCAGGCTGTCGCCGGAGCGCACGCGGTATTGCTGCCAGTCAATCTGCTTCTGCGGTTTCATTAATGCAAGATTGGCGGTGAGCAGGTCGGCTTTGTCCGTGGGCACCAGCAGGTGCTGCGGGCCATCGAGCGTCATGCGCTGTTTGTACGCCGGGTTGAGCAGGTAAAGTTCGTCTTCATCAAGGTCGGCCATGGCGGCAACCCGAGCCAGATCCATGCGTTGTTTGAATTCGACCTTTTCGAAGTAGGGCTCATTGGCAATCGGTGCCAAGCTGACGCCGTAGGCCTGGGGGGCCATGACAACCTGCGACAGTGCCAATAATTTTGGCACGTAGTTTTGCGTTTCAGCGGGCAGTGAGAGGTTCCAATAGTCAGTTGGCAGGCCTAGTTTCTCGTTGCGCTCAATCGCACGGCTTACGCGGCCTTCTCCGGCGTTATAGGCAGCCAGTGCGAGCAGCCAGTCACCGTTAAACATTTCTTTAAGGCGCGTCAGGTAACTGATGGCCGCATCGGTTGAGGCCATTACATCGCGGCGGCCGTCATACCAATTGGTCTGGCGAAGATTGAAATTACGCCCAGTCGACGGAATGAACTGCCAAAGGCCCACGGCATGTGCATGCGAATAAGCCAGTGGGTTGTATGCGCTTTCAATCATCGGCAGCAGTGCCAACTCCATGGGCATGTTGTGCTTCTCAAGCCGCTCAACAATAAAATGGATATAGGGGCTGCTGCGCTCGCCCGCCTTTTCGATAAAGGATGGGTTGCTGACAAACCACAAGCGTTGCCGCTCAACACGCGGGTTAAGGGTGATGGTGTCTTGCAGTTGATAGCCTTCGCGCACGCGCTGCCAAATGTCTCTAGGTTCTTCAGGGGCTTGCTGAGTATCAATGCTGAGCCATTCTGGCTCTTGAACAAGACCCACTGCTCGATCAGTGTCTCGGCCGCTATCTGGGCGGTATTGGCTGCTGCTCTGACAGCCAGCCAGGGTTACACACATGATCACCACAAGCGCTTTTGCGTGTTGTGCCAATCCCTTTAAATACAAGGTATTGCGTGGTGATAAAGACATTGGTGGCGGTGTACTTCCCGGCTTCAAGGTCGGCAGATTCTAGGAATCACCTAGGCACTGGTCAAGTTTTAACCAGCCTTTTGTGGGGCTGTCGTCATTTAGAAGGTGTCTTTCCACGCGCGTAAAGCGGCAAAAACGCCCACGCTATCTTGATGTCCACAGCCTTCACGCTCAGCCATACGGGTGCTGACAGTCGGCTCTGCGCTGCGTAGAAAAGGATTGGTCGCACGTTCCAATCCGATGGATGAAGGCAAGCTGATCTGGCCGGTTTCCCGCCATTGCGTGACCTGCTGCAAGCGTTTGCTGACGGCTGTATTTTCCGGCTCCACGGCGTTGGCAAAGCGCAGGTTGCTCAGGGTGTATTCGTGGGTGCAATACACCTGCGTTTGCTCCGGCAGGGCCGCCAGGCGGCTTAACGATGTGTGCATTTGTTCAGCGGTGCCTTCAAACAATCGCCCGCAGCCGCCGGCAAACAGCGTGTCGCCACAGAACAGCCAATGCTGATCCGCTTGCAAGTAGGCAATGTGGCCAAGGGTATGGCCGGGTACCGCCATAACACTAAAAGACAGGCCCAATACATCGACGTGATCGCCATCATTCAAGCCAAGGTCACGGCCGGGAATGGGCTCATGGGCAGGCCCAAGCACCCGTGCGCCTGTGGCCGCTTTTAAGCGCTCAATACCGCCGACATGGTCGAAGTGGTGATGGGTAATCAAAATGTCAGTCAGCTGCCAGCCTGGATTGTTGGCCAGCCATGCCTCGATCGGGGCCGCATCGCCTGGGTCAACCACGGCGCAGCGGCGCTGTTTGTTGTCTTGCAGCAGCCAGATGTAGTTATCAGTGAAGGCGGGCAGGGCTTCGATTTTTATCATCGCTGGGTCGCTAAGCTGTGGACAAAGGTGCATCTTAGGATGCATCGCCGATGCTGGCTATTAAGCAACTGCCCGTTTGCTGTCATGCGTCTACCTGCCACTGACCGAAAGGAGCGTTTATGTCCGATCATCCGTTTGCTCAGGCCGATACCGCTTGGCTCGACCTAACCAGCGCCGCGCGCACTTGGCTGGCCGGGCCGCTGGGTCAGTTGCTGC
>CAMCJM010000112.1 GCA_945874835.1 Pseudomonas synxantha
GACATTGATTGCGAAATCAACAAAGGCGAGTTTGTCACCCTGCTCGGCCCGTCCGGGTGCGGCAAGTCGACTCTGCTGAGGTGCATTGCCGGGCTGACCCCGGTGGATGGCGGCCAGATCCTCCTCGACGGCGTCGACATCGTGCCGTTGAGTCCGCAGAAACGCGGGATCGGCATGGTCTTTCAGAGTTACGCGCTATTCCCCAACATGACCGTCGAACAGAACGTCGCCTTCGGCCTGCGCATGCAAAAGGTCAACGCCGATGACAGCCACAAACGCGTCTCTGAAGTGTTGAAACTGGTTGAACTGCACGACTTCGCCAGCCGCTACCCGCATCAGCTTTCCGGTGGTCAATGCCAACGTGTTGCCCTTGCCCGTTCGCTGGTGACACGCCCGCGCCTGTTGCTGCTGGACGAGCCGCTGTCGGCCCTCGACGCGCGGATTCGCAAACACCTGCGCGAGCAGATTCGCCAGATTCAGCGTGAACTTGGCCTGACCACGATCTTCGTCACCCATGATCAGGAAGAAGCGCTGGTCATGAGCGACCGTATCTTCCTGATGAACGCCGGCAAAATCGTCCAGAGCGGCGACGCCGAAACCCTCTACACCGCACCCGCAGATGCCTTTGCCGCCGGGTTTATCGGCAACTACAACCTGCTCGATGCAGATGTCGCCAGCCGCTTGCTGCTGCGCCCGATCAGCAGCCGCGTGGCCATCCGCCCGGAGGCTATTCAGATTGCCAGCCACGGCAGCATCGAAGGACAAATCCGCAGCCATCGCCTGCTCGGCAACGTCATTCGTTACCGCGTCGAGGCCCGTGGCGTCGAACTGCTGGTGGACGTGCTCAACCGCTCAGCCGCTGACCTGCACGCCAGTGGGCAGCGCATCAACCTGAACATTGAAGACAACGCAATCTGTGAGGTGGCCTGATGGCCCTGGCAATTTTCGACCTTGATGAAACCCTGATCGGCGGCGACTGCGCCAGCCTATGGACCCAGGAAATGGTCAAACTCGGCTGGGCCGATGGCGAGAGCTTTATCGCCCGCGAGCAAGAGCTGATGCGCCAATACGCAGCAGGCAGCCTGGCCATGGAAGACTACATGGGCTTCACCCTGTCACCGCTGGTGGGGCGCACGCCAGAAGAAGTCGCGCATGTCGTCGAGCCTTTTGTTGAGGACGTGATTGAGCCGATTTTCTACAGCGACGCCACCCGCTGCCTGGCCAACCACCGCGCAGCAGGGGATCGTATTTTGGTGATCTCGGCGTCGGCGCATTTTCTCGTCAGCGCCGTTGCCGCACGCTTGAAAATCGAAGACGTACTGGCCATCGACTTAGAAGAGCAGCATGGTCATTACAGCGGTCGTACCCAAGGCGTGATGACCTACCGCGAGGGTAAAGTCATCCGCCTGCAAGCCTGGATGCAAGAGCAAGGCGAAGTGCTCGACGGCGCTTACTTCTACTCAGACTCACGCAACGACCTGCCGCTGCTGCAAGTGGTTGACCATCCGCACGTGGTCAATCCTGATCTGGCATTGCTCGCATACGCTCAGCAAGCCGGCTGGCCAATTCTCAACTGGCGCTAAACGCCGACGGTAAAATAGCGCGCATAAAAAACGGGCAACCTGTGCAGGTTGCCCGTTTTTATTTCGCCAAATGATCAGCTGCGGATCAGGTGATCAAAAGCGCTCAGCGACGCCTTGGCCCCTTCACCGACCGCAATGACGATCTGCTTGTACGGCACAGTCGTTACGTCACCAGCGGCAAACACACCTGCAACGTTAGTCGCGCCTTTGGCATCAACGATGATTTCGCCAAAGCGCGACAGTTCCAGTGTGCCTTTGAGCCAATCGCTGTTTGGCAGCAGGCCGATCTGCACAAAGATGCCTTCCAGCGCCACGGTGTGCAGCTCTTCCGTCACACGATTCTTGTACACCAGACCATTAACTTTCTGACCGTCGCCTTTGACCTCGGTGGTCTGTGCGCTCTTGATCACCGTCACGTTCGGCAGGCTGTAGAGCTTCTTCTGCAGCACAGCGTCGGCACGCAGGGTGTCGGCGAACTCCAGCAGGGTTACATGGGCTACCAGACCAGCCAGATCGATGGCCGCCTCGACACCCGAGTTACCGCCACCGATGACCGCTACACGCTTGCCTTTGAACAGCGGGCCGTCGCAATGCGGGCAGAAGCACACGCCTTTGGCTTTGTATTGCTGCTCACCCGGCACGCCCATTTCACGCCAGCGCGCGCCGGTGGACAGGATCACGGTTTTAGCTTTTAGGCTGGCACCGCTGTCGAACTTCACTTCATGCAAACCGCCTTCGCCAACGGCTGGAATCAACACCGTGGCACGTTGCAGGTTCATGATGTCGACTTCGTATTCACGCACGTGCTCTTCGAGTGCACGTACCAGTTTTGGTCCTTCGGTTTCCTTCACCGAAATGAAGTTCTCGATGGACATGGTGTCGAGAACCTGACCGCCAAAGCGCTCGGCAGCAATGGCCGTGCGAATACCTTTACGTGCGGCGTAAATCGCTGCAGCCGCGCCAGCTGGGCCACCGCCAATCACCAGCACATCAAAGGCCGGTTTAGCGCTCATTTTCTCGGCATCACGGTTGGACGCGCCGGTGTCGATCTTGGCGAGAATTTCCTTCACGTCCATACGGCCGGAGGCAAACACTTCGCCATTGAGGTAGATGCTCGGCACGGCCATCACCTGGCGACGCTCGACTTCTTCCTGGAACAACGCACCGTCGATGGAGACGTTGCGGATGTTCGGGTTGAGCACAGCCATCAGGTTGAGTGCCTGGACTACGTCCGGGCAGTTCTGGCAGGACAGCGAGTAATAGGTTTCGAACGCGAAAGAGCCTTCAAGACTCTTGATCTGCTCGATGGTCTCGGCATCCAGCTTGGACGGGTGGCCGCCCACTTGCAGCAGCGCCAGCACCAGCGAGGTGAACTCGTGGCCCATGGGGATACCGGCAAAGGTCAGACCGATGTCTGCGCCCGGACGATTGAGGGCGAAAGACGGACGACGGGCATCGCTGCCATCAGTCTTCAGGGTGATCTTGTCGGTCAGGCCGACGATGGTTTGCAGCAGTTCGAGCAGCTCTTGCGATTTCGCGCTGTCATCGAGGGAGGCGACGATCTCGAACGGCAGGGTGACCTTTTCCAGGTAGGCCTTCAACTGGGTTTGCAGGTTAGCGTCCAACATGGCGGATAGTCCTCAATGACAAAAATTCTGGGCAATAAAAAATTGTCAGGAACAATTTTTAACGTCGCGTAGCGACGGCCTGCAGGGTGCCGCCATGGAATGACAGGCAATAAAATGCCCGGGCGGATCGCGCCCGGGCATCGGGCACCACAAGGGTCGGGTTGCGACCCTGACAGCGCTAGTTACGCTCCCCGAGCCGAAGCTCAGGGATACCGCTGGCAGATTTAGATCTTGCCAACCAGGTCCAGCGAAGGAGCCAAAGTCTTCTCGCCTTCTTTCCACTTGGCCGGGCAAACCTGGCCTGGGTTAGCGGCGGTGTACTGAGCCGCTTTCAGCTTACGCAGGGTCTCAGAAACGTCACGGGCGATTTCGTTGGAGTGGATTTCCAGAGTCTTGATCACGCCATCCGGGTTGATCACGAAGGTGCCGCGCAGGGCCAGGCCTTCTTCAGCGATGTGCACGCCGAACGCGTTGGTCAGCTGGTGAGTCGGATCACCGATCAGCGGGAACTGAGCCTTGCCAACGGCTGGCGAAGTTTCGTGCCATACCTTGTGCGAGAAGTGGGTGTCGGTGGTGACGATGTAGACTTCAGCGCCAACTTTCTGGAATTCAGCGTAGTTGTTAGCGGCGTCTTCGATCTCAGTCGGGCAGTTGAAGGTGAAAGCAGCCGGCATGAAGATCAGCACGGACCACTTGCCTTTCAGGCTTTGCTCGGTGACCTGGATGAACTCACCGTTGTGGAACGCATTGGCTGTGAACGGTTGAACTTGAGTATTGATGAGGGACATCTCTGATTCCTTCTGAGGGTTAAGAAGTTTTGACAGGGCGCATTCTAGCCCCTTATGTAAAAAAAGCTTATTGATTGCCGCCATGATTCCGATTGAGTGAGCCAATCGAAGACGCGGCTCAAACCAATGACGAATCTATAACCACCACCAGCTTGCCGTTGACGGTGTTAGTCGCCAACTCAGCAAATGCCAGTTCGGCCTCTTTGATGGCAAAACTGCGCTGAAGTTGCGCCTGCAAGCGGCCTTCGGCAAACAGCGGCCAAACAAACTGCTGCACATCACGCAGCAAATCAGCCTTGAATTGCTCATCACGGTTGCGCAGCGTCGAGCCAATCAAGCTAATGCGTTTACCCAGCACCAGGACCAAGTCCAACTCGGCCGCCCGCCCACCGAGCAGACCGATGTTGACCCAGCGGCCATCCAACGCCAGCAGATCCAGATTCAGCGCGGCATAGCGCCCGCCGACCGGGTCGAGAATCACATCGAAGGGGCCGAAATCGCGCAACGCCTGCAACTGCTCGTCACCACGCAACACACCGCCCTGCGCACCTAGGCTCTCGCAGTAACTCAAGCGCGCCGCGCTGCCAACACTCACCCAGCAGGGGCTGCCAAAGGCTTTACACAACTGAATGGCGGCTGACCCCACGCCACTGGCGCCAGCATGCAGCAAGACCTTTTGCCCCGGTTTTAACGCCGCCAACTGAAACAGGTTCAACCAGGCAGTGGCATAAACCTCAGGCAATGCAGCCGCTTGCTGCAACGTCATGCCGTCGGGCACCGGCAGAGCATGACGCGCATCCACCACCACCTGCTCGGCCATGCCGCCGCCACTGAGCAGCGCACACACTCTATCGCCCACCTTCCAGTCACAACCAGCGCCTACTTCAGTCACCACGCCAGCGCATTCCAGCCCAAGAATATCCGTAACGCCTGGCGGCGGCGGGTAGTGTCCCGCGCACTGTAAAAGGTCAGCGCGGTTCAAACCGGCAGCCGCCACCTGGATACGAATTTCACCTACATCACAGCTCGGTGCGGGGCGCTCAACCCACTCCACACGGCCTTCCACGCCTTGCAATGCCTTCACGGTGCCTCCATAGTGCAATTGAACCGAGCCCGGCGCAGACTGCCGGGCTTTTGCATGGCGCCGATGGAACCTGGCGCGCTTAAAGACGGCCTAATATGCGCTATCAACTGCCCACACGTCGAATCAGCATGAAGCGATCCCTACTCAGCGTCACCCTCGCCTTCTCACTGGCCCTGAGCGCCTTTCCGCTCGCGGCGAAAACCACCCGAGATGCGTCCTGGGATTATCTGCAGCCCGACCGTGATCAGGTGATCGCCAGCCTCAACATCGTTGAGCTGCTCAAACGCCATCACTACAACAAGCCGCCGCTGAATGATGAGCGCGCCGAGAAAATCTATCAGGGCTACCTGAAGATGCTCGACCCTTCACGCAGCTTCTTTACCGCCGCAGACATTGCCGAGTTTGACCCATGGCGCACGCGCTTTGATGACCTATTGAAAAACGGCGACCTGCAGCCTGGCTTTGCCATATACAAGCGTCATCTGGAACGTCTGCAAAGTCGTCTGACCTTTACGCTGAACCTACTGGAGCAAGGCGTCGACACCTTCGATTTCACTGCCGATGAAAGCTTGCTGATCGACCGTGAAGATGCACCCTGGGCCAAAGACCTTGTCGAGTTGCAAGACCTCTGGCGTAGGCAGGTTAAGGATGATGTGTTACGCCTGAAGATTGCCGGCAAAGACCCGAAGGCTATCCAAGAGCTGCTGAGCAAGCGCTACAAAAATCAGCAGAAACGACTGCAGCAAACCCGCGGCGAAGATGTCTTTCAGGCCTATATCAACGCGTTCGCCATGTCCTACGACCCGCACACCACTTACTTGTCACCGGACAACGCGGAAAACTTTGACATCAACATGAGCCTGTCGCTCGAAGGCATTGGCGCGGTTCTGCAAAGCGACAATGAGTACGTCAAAGTGGTGCGTTTGGTGCCCGCTGGCCCTGCCGAAAAGAGCAAGCAAATTGCCCCGGCTGACAAAATCGTCGGTGTGGCCCAAGGCAGCAAAGAAATGGTCGATGTAATTGGCTGGCGTCTGGATGAAGTGGTCAAGCTGATTCGCGGCCCGAAAGGCTCGCAGGTTCGTCTGGAAGTCAGACCGGCAAGCAACGCGCCTAATGATCAAACCAGTAAAGTGGTCGCCATCACCCGCGAAGCCGTGAAGCTGGAAGAGCAAGCGGCGAAAAAGTCGATCCTCAACCTCAAGCACGAAAACCGCGACTACAAACTCGGCGTGATCGAGATTCCGGCTTTCTACCTGGACTTCAAAGCCTTCCGCGCAGGTGACCCCAACTACAAAAGCACCACGCGCGATGTGAAACGCCTGCTCACCGAGCTGGAAAAAGAAATCGTCGACGGCGTGGTGATCGACCTGCGCAACAACGGCGGTGGCTCCCTGCAGGAAGCGACAGAATTGACCGGCCTGTTCATTGACCAAGGCCCAACCGTGCTGGTGCGTAACAGCGACGGCAGAGTGGATGTGCTGGCCGATGAAAACAGCGGGATTTATTACAAAGGCCCGCTGGCAGTATTGGTCAATCGCCTGTCTGCTTCAGCCTCTGAGATCTTTGCCGGTGCCATGCAGGACTATCACCGAGCCTTGATTCTGGGCGGGCAAACCTTTGGTAAAGGCACGGTTCAATCCATCCAACCGCTGAACCATGGCGAGCTGAAACTGACCCTCGCCAAGTTCTACCGAGTTTCAGGACAAAGCACTCAAAACCAGGGCGTAATTCCAGACATCAAGTACCCGGATTTAATGGACACCAAGGAAATCGGTGAAAGCGCCCTGCCTGAAGCCTTGCCCTGGGACAGCATCAAACCGGCGATCAAACCTGAGCTTGATCCAATCAAACCGTTCCTCGCCGAACTGCAAAGCCGCTTTGAAGATCGAACAGCGCAAAATCCTGACTTCACCTTTGCCCGTGAACGCCTGCAACTGGCGCAAAAACTGATGGTGGAAACCACTGTAAGCCTCAACGAGGTCACTCGCCGAGCCCAGCACGCGGATATCGAGGCGCAGCAACTGGCCATCGAAAACACCCGTCGCCAAGCCAAAGGCGAAGAGACATTGAACAAACTCAAGGTAGAGGATGAGGATGCCTTGCCAGTAGAGGACGACAAAATAAAACCTGAGGATGATGCCTACCTGGCAGAAACCGGGCGCATTTTGCTCGACTACCTGGGGCTCAATACCCGATTGGCCAAGCAATAAACACGAGCGTCATCAAAGGGTCATTAAACTGTCGTGAAATGCGGGGATTGGTAGTAATGCCAGTCCCCGTTCTTTTATGCCATCGAGACCCTAAATGATTGCCACCGAGCAGTTCAGTGCGCTGGACAACATCCTTGCCAATAGCGATCTGCACACCCTGTTCCAACCGATTTACGCACTCTCTGAGCGGCGCATTCTGGGCTATGAAGCACTCAGTCGCGGCCCGTCCAACAGCGCGTTGCACTCGCCGATCAATCTCTTCGCCGTCGCGCGCAGTGCCGGTCGCTTAAGTGAACTGGAATTACTTTGCCGGCGTAACGCCTGTCAGCGCTTTAGCCAGCTCAAGCTCGACGGCAAGCTGTTTCTCAACGTTTCACCTGACTCGCTGATGGAACCCAAACATCAGCCCGGCCGAACCCTGCAGTTATTGCAAACGCTGGGCATTCCCCCCAGCCAGGTGGTCATCGAACTCACCGAGCAATCCCCCACCGACGACTTCGCCCTGCTCGACACCGCCCTGCATCACTACCGCGCCATGGGCTTTTCCATTGCCTTGGATGACTTGGGCGCAGGCTATTCGAGCCTGCGATTGTGGTCTGAATTACGGCCTGATTACGTCAAGATCGACCGGCACTTTATCGACGGTATTCATCAAGACGCAGTGAAGCGCGAGTTCGTCGGTTCTATTTTGAAAATGGCCAAAGCCTCACGCGCACAAGTGATTGCCGAGGGGATCGAATTACCCGAAGAACTCGCAGTGCTGGCCGAGATGGGCGCTGACCTGCTGCAAGGATATCTGCTCTGTCGCCCGCAGGAGGCTCCCCCGCGCGACGCCCTGAAGATACTGCCAAACGCCGCCAGCAGCCCGCTCAGCGAAGAATCAGGTGACCTGCGCGGGCTGCTTAACCCGCAACGCGCAGTGGCCCTCAGCACGCCCACCAGCGACGTCCTAGAAATGTTTCGCGCACAAGCTAACCTTAATTCACTGGCTGTTCTCAATGACGCCCAGCAACCCTGCGGCATTGTTCATCGCCACAGCCTTTCAGAAGCACTGCTCAAACCCTTTGCCAACGAACTGTTTGCCCGCAAACCGATCAGCCGACTGATGAGTGACGACTACTTGGCCGTCGAGGTTGGCCAATCACTGCAACAAGTCAGCCGCCTGCTTACCAGCCGTGCCCGGCAACGTATCGAAGAAGACTTCATCATCATTGAACAAGGCTGCTATGCAGGCCTTGGCCGGGTGATTGATGTGCTTAAGCTGATCACCGAGCTGAAAATTCAACAAGCACGTTATGCCAATCCACTCACGCTGCTGCCGGGCAATGTCCCTATCCAGCAATGCCTGACACGCCTGCTGCAACAGAACCGCGAGGCCGTCGTCTGCTACGTGGACATCGACAACTTCAAACCCTTCAACGACATCTACGGCTATGCAAAAGGTGATGAGGTTTTACTCAACCTGGCGCAATGCCTGAACGACAGGGTCGATCCAACACGAGACTTTGTCGGTCACATTGGCGGCGATGATTTCCTCTTGGTGCTGGGTTCAACAGACTGGCGCGCACGACTCAACCGGCTACTCGAAGACTTTCAGAGCCAGTGCCGACGGTTTTACCGTGAGGAAGATTTGCACGCGGGCTGTTTTGTTGCCCAAGACCGTAATGGCAAGCGCCAAGAATACGCCCTGCTCTCGCTGTCCCTAGGCGTTGTACACGTACATCCCGAGCATTGCGCTCAGTTGGATGCCAGCAGACTGGCGGCTATGGCATCAGATGCCAAACGACACGCCAAGGCAGTGCCGGGATACAGCTTGCACATCATCGACACGCAGAACGACTCAGCCGCTTGAGCTTGCTAGGGCTTAACAGCACCCAGCGCCGCGAAATGCTCGGCCAACTGCTGATCAGCCGCAACACCTGGCGCACCAGTGCGGTAGAGATTGGACAAGCGAAACGCCGCGGCAGGATGCCCGGCCTGCGCCGCCAGTGTGAGCCACGTCGCCGCTTGTTGAGCATCCGCAGCCTCAATCACACCCTCTTTCAAACTCAGCACACCTAGCTGATACGCCGCTTTGGCATCACCGGCCTTGGCGGCCAGCTCGAGCAAACGCTGCCCTTCATTTCGAGCCCCGAGCCCTTGGCCACGGAACAGCAAAATGTGGCCATAAAAACTTTGCGCGGGTCGATGGCCAAGGTTAGCCATACGGGCAAACTGCCCTTCCATCCAACGCCAAACGCGCGGTTGTTTAACCAGCCAAGGCCAGTGGAATAACCGACGAGCCAGCAAATAGCCTAACCGAGCACGCAGGGTGATCCGCATCAGAGCTCTTCCGGATAAGTGAACTCAAATACACGGGCAACCTCAGACGCGTGCCAAGACGCCGCGGCAACGCCATCAGAGGCACCAACAAACCGCCCTAGACGGCTCACGCATTCAAAAAATCCGGTGCGCGGCAGGCGGCTCGCCCCTTGACTGATGACCAGCGCGCTGCGCAATGGCCTCTCTGCGCGCGCATCCAGCGCCGCAATGTGCTCAAGGGCCGCAGTCAAGGTTTGCATGGCAGGGCTCGGCAAAGCCAAACGCTCGATTAGCGCCCGATAAGTCACAAGATGACGTTGGCGCTGTGCATCATCCAACTCGTTGAGTAGCGCCTGCCAATGCAGTCGGCTGATGCGCACACTCAAGATGTCGACTCCCATCCTTGCACACCGAGATGCCAGGCCAGCGCTCGCTGAATCGCGGCATCTGGCTGACGCTCACCGCTTTCGATCATGCCCAGATAATGCGGGCTGATGCCCACGCTGCGCGCTAACTGCTCAATGCTTAAGGCTTTGCCTTCACGCAGCGACGTAAGCTGCGCAAACGTGGCGCGTTCATTGTTGGCCGCAACGGGCTCTGGCTGCAGTTCAGTGCCGGCCGCACGTAACAATGCTTGATAGTGCGCCCAAGGCAGCACGGCATACTCAGGCTCGCCGTCGCGCTCAATCACTTGCACTTTCATTCGTGTATCTCCTTGCAGCGCGCCTGTGTGACTCGCGCAACTCCCGATCAGGCGGCCATATTAACAGCACGACAGCCCAATGAGCGGTGTTCTACACTCATCTCGGCAAGCAACTCAATTTACGGGTTTCAATTGTGCGCGCAGTCATCACATCACTGTTTTTTATCTGGAGCCTGTCCGCCAGCGCTCACGAATTGCGCTGGGGCTTCGCCAGCGCAGACGGCGAGCCCTATGTCGAAGTGCGCGAGCATGAACTGCATGGCGGGTTTATATATGAACTGGGTCAACTGGCAAGTAAGCGACTGGGCTATAAGGCTGGGTTCGTTGAAACCCCAAACAAGCGCATTGAAGAGTTTATGCAGCGTGGACGCATTCATGTGATTTGCAATAACAATCCACAATGAATGAAAAACCCCGAGCGCTATCATTGGTCTGAAGCGCTCTACAGTGAAGAAGATGTGCTGCTTATTCACCGCCAGCGCCTGCCCATCACCGATCTCGAAGGGCTTTACGGAAAAAATCTGGGCACGCAATTGGGCTATGTCTACAACCCTGCACTAATGGATGCGTTTACCCAGAAAAAGATCGCACGACAGGATTTACGCGACTACAACGCAGGCATCAACCTACTGAGCATGCACCGCCTGGATGCGATGATCGACATGCGTCGCCCGCTTGCTTACTAACTGAGTAAACACCGCGATGCGCCACTCCAGATCAATCCATGGGTCATTGATCGCTATGACATGCACTGCACCTACAGCCCCAAAATACCTGTCAGCACAGATAAGCTCGACGAGGTGCTTAAAGGGCTTCGTGAAGAAGGCTGCGGATTTCGGTGAACGTGACCGCTCATTTCGCTAACAACGTGACCGGTGCCTCCACCCGATTGCGCGGGGTTTAAATTCTAACCGCATCGGTCACGATGCGGCTTCTTCCTCTGTGTTTTTCCGCCGCAGCGACTAACCTTTCATCACGATTCGGTAGGCGTTGTGCACCAGGCGATCAAGCAACGCGTCGGCCAGCGTGGGGTCGTTGATCCAGCCGTGCCAGTGTTCGACGGGAAGCTGGCTGGTCAGGATGGTGGAGCGGCTGCCGGCACGGTCGTCGATC
>CAMCJM010000113.1 GCA_945874835.1 Pseudomonas synxantha
GACAACTGGGTGCGTTCAGTAGCCGTATCCCCTTTGTGGCACTCAGCAGGCTTTGTATATGAGCCCACTCGGTATCGCTTAACTGGCTTCTGTCGGTCATGGCAAAAGCCAGATTCTAGCCGGTGGCTTACGTCAACAGAACCTAGCGCCAGCAACGAGGAAAACCTGCTGGTGACCGATCACCCAGTGCTTCTCGCCAGTTACCGCAGTGAGTTCGACAAGCTCTGGGCTCGTTACGCCCGCTGAGCGCTCAGGTTCGTGATGGGGCAGCCTTTGCGGTAGACTTGCCGGCTTATTCGATCAGTCAAGAAGCCCGTCCATGGCCCTGCCGTCTACCACTTACAAAATCGAACTGAACCTCACCGACATGGACCGCAGCGTCTATGAAAGCCTGCGTTTCACCGTGGCCAAGCACCCGTCGGAAACCGAAGAGCGGCTGGCCGCGCGCCTGGTGGGGTATGCCTTGTTCTATCACGAGCATTTGGCGTTCGGTCGCGGCCTGTCGGATGTGGATGAGCCGGCGCTGTGGGAAAAGAGCCTGGATGACCGTGTGCTGCACTGGATTGAAGTCGGCCAGCCGGACAGTGACCGCATTACCTGGTGCTCGCGGCGTACCGAGAAATTCAGTCTGGTGGCCTATGGCAACCTGCGCGTATGGCAGACCAAAGCGCTCGACCCGGTGCGCAGCCTAAAGAACATCAATGTTGTGGCTCTCGACCAAGAAGCCTTGGCTAAGCTGGCGTTGGACATGCCGCGTTCGCTGAACTGGAGCGTGATGATCAGCGACGGCGAGCTGTTCGTCACCGATGAGCGTGGCCAGCATGAGCTGCCGATCGAGTGGCTGATCGGCGAACGATAAGCCGTCCTGTAGGAGCCAGCTTGCTGGCGATGTGATCGATCATGATCGCCAGCAAGCTGGCTCCTACATAAGTGGCGTGATGATTGTTCCAACGCTCCAGCGTGGGAATACAGCCGGTGACGCTCCGCGTCCGCCCTACACGAAAAAGAATGCCCATGCGTATCGAAGCCCGTCCGCTACCCGCCACCCTGCCTGATCTGGGCGCTTTGCCGCCGCTGTTGGCCCGTCTGTATGCCGCCCGTGGCGTGCAATCCGCTGCCGAGTTGGATAAAGGTCTGGCGCGGTTGATTCCGTATCAGCAGCTCAAGGGCATGGAGGCGGCGGTCGATTTGCTGGTGCTGGGGCTGCAGCATGGCCAGCGCATGCTGATCGTCGGCGACTTCGATGCCGACGGTGCCACCGCCAGTACGGTTGGGGTGCTGGGTCTGCGCATGCTGGGTGCGGCGCACGTCGATTACCTGGTGCCCAATCGCTTCGAATATGGCTACGGCCTGACCCCGGAAATTGTCGCGGTGGCGCTTGAGCGTGCGCCGCAGTTGCTGATTACCGTGGATAACGGCATTTCCAGCGTCGAGGGTGTGGCGGCAGCCAAAGCGGCCGGCCTGACCGTACTGGTCACCGACCACCACTTGCCCGGTGCCGAGTTGCCGGCGGCGGATGCCATCGTCAACCCCAATCAGCCGGGCTGCGCGTTCCCGAGCAAGGCGCTGGCAGGCGTTGGCGTGATGTTTTATGTGCTGCTGGCGTTGCGCGCACGGCTGCGTGAAATGGGCTGGTTTAGCGCGCAGCGCCCGGAGCCGAACCTGGGTGAGCTGCTGGATTTGGTCGCGCTGGGCAGCGTGGCCGACGTAGTGCCGTTGGATGCCAACAACCGCATCTTGGTGCATCAGGGTTTGGCGCGCATTCGTGCTGGGCGGGCGCGAGCGGGTTTGCGCGCGATTTTGGAAGTGGCCGGGCGCGATCACCGGCGCATCACCTCCACCGACCTGGGTTTTATCCTCGGCCCGCGCTTGAATGCGGCCGGGCGGCTGGATGACATGGCGCTGGGCATCGAATGCCTGCTGTGTGAAGACGAAGCCCTGGCCCGCGACATGGCTGTGCAGTTGGATCAGCTCAATCAGGACCGCAAGGCCATTGAGCAGGGCATGCAACGTGAGGCGCTGGCCCAGCTCAAAGACCTGCCACTGGAAGATATGCCCTTTGGCCTGTGTCTGTTCGAGCCCGACTGGCATCAGGGCGTCATCGGCATTCTCGCCTCGCGGATGAAAGAGCGTTATCACCGCCCGACCATTGCCTTTGCCGATGCGGGCGATGGTGTGCTGAAAGGTTCGGCGCGTTCGGTGCCGGGGTTTCATATCCGCGACGCACTGGATGCTGTAGCCGCCAAGCATCCGCAGCTGATCAGCAAGTTCGGTGGGCACGCCATGGCCGCTGGGTTGTCGCTGCCCGAAGCCAATTTCGCCGACTTTGCTGCTGCCTTCGATGCTGAAGTGCGTCGCCAGCTCTGCGAGGACGACCTCACCGGTCGTTTGCTCTCCGATGGAGCACTCTCGATTGAAGAGTTCCACCTGCCGCTGGCCAAGGAATTGCGCAATGCCGGGCCTTGGGGGCAGCACTTCCCGGAGCCGCTGTTCCATGGCGTGTTTCAGCTGGTGCAGCAGCGTGTAGTCGGCGAGCGCCATCTTAAGGTGGTATTGAAAAGCGAATGCGGCAGCGTGCAACTCGATGGCATCGCCTTTGGTGTGGATCGCGAAGTTTGGCCGAACCCGACCGTGCGCTGGGTTGAACTGGCCTACAAGTTGGACGTCAATGAATACCGTGGGCAGGAAACGGTTCAACTGTTGATCGCCCATATTCAACCGCGTTAGGCACTACCCATGCTTTCGGTAGTCCGGATAAGCCTTGGCGCAATCCGGGATTAGGCTACCCGGATTGCGCTGCGCTTATCCAGGCTACGGGGTTGCGCTCTCCGGTAGCCCGGATGAAATCCGGGAAAATAAGAAGGTACTAGCCGCGCGGTGCGGAAGGTGCCGAGCCATCGGCCAGCGCGCGTTCACTCAGTTCATTCCAGCGGGCGAGGAATTCGGGAGGCTGGCTGACGCGTTGCGGCGATTTGGCCAGAAACACCCCGTGGTTATTGAAGGAATACACCGGCAACAGATCAGCACGTTCGCTGGCCGGGCGGATGCGGGTGTCGAGGTTGTCGAGAATCAGCGGTTGCGCACTGGGCGTCGGGTAATAAGCCAGCACCATGTGCGCCTGGTTCTGCTTGAGCGCTTTGACGAAGGTCAGGCGCAGCTTGTCGCTCGACACGCCCATGCTCACCAGGCTGAAGTACTTGGCTATCGCGAAATCTTCGCAGTCGCCCTGGCCCAGCAGCAGTGTCTGTGAGGGTGTGGCCCAGTAGTCGTCGACGCCCCAGGCTTGCTGGTCGCTGACGAAGGTTACCGAGCGATTGATAAAGTCATTCACCCTCTGCAACTGGGCGCGCTCGTCATCATCGTGCGCGTTTTGCTTGAGCAGGTTATGCCAGCTGCTCAGTCGCGCGTCACTGATCGCTGACGAAAGCCCTTGTAGAGGCTTTGCTTGGGCTTCAGCAGGACACGCCGGGCTTAGCAGCATGCTGGTGACGAGCAGACTGCTAAGAAGAAGGTGGCGAGGCACGGAATAACACGAGGGCATGGACGGGTCTCTGGCGTAGGCTCTTGATAGCCTTTTGCCGATGCGTTTCTTTGAGTCGCCATCCTAACGGCGTCAAATATAGATCGACCAGCCTGAAACTGTGACGACGACCACTAATTGACGGATTTGTGCCGTTTAACCGACGAACAGGCCCCTTGTCTCGGCAATCTTTCGAAGCATTCTGAGTAAGGTCAGCGGAAACCTCTCTCACTAGAATCGGTCAATTGCTGCATCACCATTTGGAGTGCGCGTTATGAATACCCGTGGATTGCTTGATCAACTGCTGAAATCCGGTCAAGACCTGATGCAGCAAAAAGCTGGCGGCGCATCAGCAGGTGGCCTGGGCGGCTTGCTGGGTGGCGCGGCCAAGGCCGGGCAGGGCTCGGATGTCGGTGCCTTGCTCAAGGGCGCGGGTGGCGGTGCGTTGGCCGCCGGTGCGCTGGGTTTGTTGTTGGGCAACAAAAGTGCGCGCAAAATGGGCGGCAAGGCGCTGACTTATGGTGGCCTGGCGGCGCTCGGAGTGCTTGCCTACAAAGCCTTCAATAACTGGCAGGCGCAGCAGGCCAATACCGCTCAGGTTGAACCGCAAACTCTCGACCGCCTGCCAGCGCCGCAGGCCGAGATTCATAGTCAGGCCATTCTCAAAGCCCTGGTCGCCGCGGCCAAGGCGGACGGGCATGTTGACGCGCGCGAGCGCCAGTTGATCGAGGGCGAGTTGGCCAAGCTGACACCCG
Source organism: Pseudomonas synxantha (assembly GCA_945874835.1). Lineage (GTDB taxonomy): Bacteria > Pseudomonadota > Gammaproteobacteria > Pseudomonadales > Pseudomonadaceae > Aquipseudomonas > Aquipseudomonas synxantha_B. The sequence continues at coordinate 4,276 of CAMCJM010000113.1, forward strand.
ATCAGGATGTGCAGCGCTGGTTGCAGGCTGAACTGAACAAACCCCTGGACCCGGTGGATGTCGCCCGCGCCGCCAGCACCCCGGAAATGGCCGCCGAAATGTACCTGGCCAGCGTGTTGATGGTCGATGAAGAGCACTTTATGGAGCGCGCCTACCTGGATGAACTGGCCCGCCAGCTCAAACTCGACCCAGCGTTGAAGGCCGAGTTGGAAGCTCAGGTGAAATTGCAACAGGGCGCTAACTAAGCAGCTCAGCTCCGTTATGGCGATCTGTGGATGCAAGAATCCACACAATCGCCATAGCGACTACAAACTCCCACCACAAAGCACCCGCAGCATTGCCCCGTGTTTGCATAACTCACGGGGAGCTTCGCCATGTTTCACTATTCATCCACTTTCAGGATTAGCGTCGGCCGCAGGCTTGTGTTGCTGGTCGCCTTGGTTCTGTCCCAGCCTGTGCTGGCCAGCGAGCAATCTGCCGCCGAGCGTAGCGAAAGTCCATATTTCGCTGTGCAGAGCGACGATCCCACAGTGGATCGTTTGCCGCTCAAGGCCACTAGGGTCGAGGCGCGGGTGCTGGGGGTGATCGCCGATGTGCGGGTCGTCCAGCAATACCGCAACGAGGGTACGCGGGCGCTGGAGGCGCGTTATGTGTTTCCCGGCTCGACCCGCGCGGCGGTGTACGGCATGACCGTGCGCTTGGGCGAGCGTGAACTACAGGCGCAGATCCGCGAGAAGCAGAAGGCCCAGAAGGAATATCAGCAGGCCAAGAGCGCCGGCAAAACCGCGGCCTTGCTTGAACAACACCGCGAAAACGTGTTCCAGATGAATGTCGCCAATATTCTGCCCGGCGATGTGGTGGACGTGGAGCTGCGTTATACCGAGCTGCTGCTGCCCACCGATGGCGTCTACAGTTTCATTTTCCCCACTGTGGTCGGGCCTCGCTACAACGGCAGCGCCGGCAGCGAGAGCGACAAGGCTGGATCTTGGGCCAGCACACCTTATTTGCCCGAGGGCGAAGCGACGGGCGACGCTTTCTCGCTTGCGGTTGAGTTGCAGTCGCCGGTGCGGCTGGCCGATATACGCTCGCCAAGCCACAAGATCGAGCTGCAGCAGACCACGCCGAGCCAGGCCAAGGTCAGCTTGGGAGCCGATGCGGGGCAGAGCAATAACCGCGATTTCATCCTCGACTATCGCTTGAGCGGCGCCAGTTTCGAGAGTGGCGTGCTGCTGTCCAAGGGCACCGAGGAAAACTTTTTCCTAGCGTTGATCGCGCCGCCAGCGAAGGTGAAAAGCAAGATGCTGGTGCCGCGCGAATATATCTTCGTGGTGGATATTTCCGGCTCCATGCATGGTTTTCCGCTGGATACCGCTAAACGCCTGCTGAAGAATCTGGTCGGCAGTTTGCGTCCGGTCGATAGCTTCAATGTGCTGCTGTTCTCCGGCAGCAGCACCATGCTCGCCGCCGAGTCCCGGGCGGCCACCACGGCGAATATCGCGACTGCACTGGATATGCTCGATACCCGGATGGGTTCGGGCGGTACCGAGTTGCTGCCGGCGTTGCGCAAGGCCCTGGCGGTGCCGAGCGATCCCGAACGGGCACGTAGCTTTGTGGTGGTTACCGATGGCTTTGTGTCGGTGGAGCGCGAATCCTTCGAGCTGGTGCGCAATAACCTGGACAAGGCCAATATGTTCGCCTTCGGTATTGGTAGTTCGGTCAATCGCCAGCTGATTGAGGGTCTAGCGCGGGCTGGGCAGGGTGAGCCCTTCATCATCCTCAATGAGGCTTCGGCGGACGAGCAGGCTGAGCGCTTCCGGCAAATGATCGATGCGCCTGTGCTGGCCAGCCCCCAGGTGCGTTTTGATGGCTTGGAGGTCTATGACGTCGAACCCGTGGCCTTGCCGGACCTGTTCGCCCAGCGGCCGTTGGTGGTGTTCGGCAAATGGCGCGGCGAGGCGCGCGGTAGCCTGCAAGTGGAAGGGCGCGGTGCGGCCGGGCCATATCGAGTTGAGGTGCAGATAAAGCCCGAGATGGCCAGCGCTGGTAATCGGGCACTCGGCTATTTATGGGCGCGGCACAAGGTCGCCAGCCTTACCGATCAGGAAACCCTCGAAGGCGGTTATGTCCATAGCCAGGCGATTCTCGATCTGGGCCTGAAATATAGCCTGTTGACGCCCTACACCTCGTTTATCGCCGTGGATGAACGGGTGCGCAACCCCAATCCGGCCGCCGCAAGCGTCAAGCAAGCACTACCGCTGCCCCAGGGCGTGAGCAATCAGGCAATTGGCGCAGTGGTGTCGAGCACGCCGGAACCCAGTGCCTGGTTGATGTTGCTGATTGCGGCCCTAGGTATGGGCTGGCTGTCGCGCCAGCATGCCCGCCAGGAGCAGGAATAAATGATGCCTGCGCTACCCATGGCATGGCTGCGCGCTTGGGCCAATCCGCCGAGTTGGCTGTGGTTGCTGCTGCCGACATTGGCGCTGTGGCCGGTGTGGCAGTGGAGCGCACGGCGGATGAGCGATGGCTCCGACGACCCCTTCGGCATAGTTGCGCTGCTCGCGTTACTGTTGATGCTTTGGCGCGAACGCCGCCAGTTGTCGGCCGCGCCACGCTTGCCCTGGTTGCTGCTGACAGTGCTGTTTTGTGCCTCGACCTTGCTGGCGCCAGGGGTGCCACCGTTATTGCGCGCGGTAGTGGCGGTGCTGGCGTTGTTCGCCGGGGTGTTGGCCCTGCGCGTGCCGGGCCAGGCGCTGCTGGCTTGGCTGGGGTTGGGCTTGCTGGCGCTGCCGATCATGTCGTCCTTGCAGTTCTTTATCGGTTATCCGCTGCGGGTGCTGACCGCCGAAGTCAGCGCCTGGTTGCTGCGCGCCGGCGGGCTGGAGGTATTGCGCCAGGGCAGCGCGCTGGAAGTGGCGGGGCAATTGGTGATGGTCGACGCACCCTGTTCGGGTATTCAGATGGCCTGGGTTGCCTACTTCACCGCCTTCGCTACCGCCGCTTGGCTGCGAATGAGTGATTGCCAATTGCTGCGTCGTTTGCCGCTGCTGGGGGTGTTGATACTGGCCGGCAATATTCTGCGTAACAGTCTGCTGATCCTGCAGGAAACCGGTCGCCTGGATTGGCCTGACTGGATGCACGAGGGCACCGGCTTGCTGGTGTTCGTCTGCGTTTGCGTGCTGGTGCTGCGCTATATGGCGAACGGAGTCGCGCTTGCGCTACCAGCGACTGAGCTGCCGGGTCGCAGAGCAGCGCTACAGCCAGCGTTGCAAGCGATAGTGATCTCGGTGTTCGTGGCCCTGGCGCTATGGCCGCTATTGGCCAAACCGGCTGCGGTCGAGCCGCGATACGACAACTTTGTCGAATGGCCCACCCGCTTTGCCGGCCAACCATTGCGGCCGCTGGCCCTGTCGGCGGTGGAGCAGCGTTTCGCCGCGCATTTTCCCGGTGCCATCGCCCGTTTCAGCGCGGGGGAGCAGGTGGTTACCCTGCGCCATGTGACTCGTCCCACGCGCAAGCTGCACCCCGCTGCGGATTGTTACCGCGGCCTGGGTTATCGCATCCAGGCCATGCATCTGGAGCAGCGCAGCGATGGCGCAGGTTTGCAGCGCTGTTTTGTCGCCAGCGGTCATGGTGTCGATCTGCGCGTATGTGAATACATCGAAGATGTCGCTGGGCAGAGCTTTAGTGATAACTCGGCCTGGTACTGGTCGGCGCTCAGCGGTGGATCGACGGGGCCTTGGCGCGCGGTGAGTACGGCCGAAGCTCTGCAGCGCTAAAGCTCTGCGGCTGTTCGGCAGGCCGACGGCGCTCCGCTGATCCGCCTGGCCGGTGGCGGGCTGCCAGGTGCGGAAGACTGGGGTATACTCGCCGGCTTTTCCGAAAGTTTGACCTGCGAGTGCTGCCAGCCATGGAAATCAACCCGATCCTTAATAGCATCAAGGACCTGTCCGAGCGCACCCAGACTATTCGGGGGTATCTTTGACTACGATCACAAACATGATCGTCTGGTCGAAGTAAACCGCGAGCTCGAAGACCCGAGCGTCTGGAATAACCCGGAATACGCCCAGAATCTGGGCCGTGAGCGCGCCAGCCTGGCGCTGATTGTCGATACCCTGGACGACCTCGCCGCAAGCCTGAGTGATTCGCGCGACCTGCTCGACATGGCTGTGGAAGAAGACGACGAATGCGCGGTGGATGACGTTGTCGCTGAAGTCGAGCGGCTGCGTGGCATCCTCGAGAAGCTCGAATTCCGCCGCATGTTCAGTGGCGAGATGGACCCCAACAACGCCTACCTCGATATCCAGGCCGGTTCCGGCGGCACCGAAGCCCAGGACTGGGCCAACATGCTGCTGCGCATGTACCTGCGCTGGGCCGACAAACGCGGTTTTGACGCCACCATCATGGAGCTGTCGGCCGGTGAAGTGGCCGGTATCAAAGGTGCCACCGTGCACATCAAAGGCGAATATGCCTTTGGTTGGCTGCGCACCGAGATTGGCGTGCATCGCCTGGTGCGCAAGAGTCCGTTCGACTCCGGTAACCGTCGCCACACCTCGTTTACCGCGGTGTTTGTTTCGCCGGAAATCGACGACAACATCGAGATCGAGATCAACCCGGCCGACCTGCGCATCGATACCTACCGCTCCTCTGGTGCGGGCGGTCAGCACGTCAACACCACCGACTCGGCCGTGCGTATTACCCACGTACCGACCAATACCGTGGTCAGCTGTCAGAACGAGCGCTCCCAGCACGCCAACAAAGACACCGCCATGAAAATGCTGCGGGCCAAGTTGTATGAGCAGGAAATGATGAAACGCAGCGCTGCGTCTCAGGCTCTGGAAGACACCAAGTCGGATATCGGCTGGGGCCACCAGATTCGCTCTTATGTACTCGATGCCTCGCGGATCAAAGATCTGCGCACCAACATCGAACGCAGTGATTGCGACAAGGTGCTGGACGGCGATATCGACGAATACTTGATCGCAAGCCTTAAACAAGGGCTGTAAACCTAATCCTGTAGGAGCCAGAGGCATACGTGGTTCTTGCTGGCGAATCGGCACCCTGCAGCGCCGATTCGCCACCCAAAAGCATTGCCAGCAAGCTGGCTCCTACATCACCACTTTGCATTACACGCCAGGCAGATAGACGACCATGAGCTACCAACAACTCGACCCGCAAGCCCTCTCCCATGAAGAGCATCAGCACGAAGAAAACAAGCTGATTGCCCTGCGCAAGGAAAAGCTGGCAGCCATCCGTGAGCAAGGCAACGCCTTCCCCAACGACTTCCGCCGTGAACACTACTGCGCCGACCTGCAGAAGCAGTACGCCGAGAAGACCAAGGAAGAGTTGGCCGAAGCTGCCATCGCGGTCAAAGTCGCTGGCCGCATCATGCTCAACCGTGGTTCGTTCATGGTCATTCAGGACATGAGCGGGCGCATTCAGGTTTACGTCAACCGCAAAACCCTGTCGGCCGACACCCTGGAAGCGATCAAGCATTGGGACTTGGGCGATATCATTTCTGCTGTTGGCACCCTGGCCCGTTCTGGCAAGGGCGATCTGTACGTGGAAATGACCGACGTGCGCCTGCTGACCAAGTCACTGCGCCCGCTGCCGGACAAACACCACGGCCTGACCGACACCGAGCAGCGCTATCGTCAGCGCTACGTCGACCTGATGGTCAACGAAGACGTGCGCCAGACCTTCCGCGTTCGCTCGCAGGTGATTGCGCACATTCGTAGCTTCCTCATGCAGCGTGACTTCCTTGAAGTGGAAACGCCGATGCTGCAGAGCATTCCTGGCGGTGCGGCGGCCAAACCATTCGAGACGCATCACAACGCGTTGGACATGCAAATGTTCCTGCGTATTGCCCCTGAGTTGTACCTCAAGCGTCTGGTGGTGGGCGGTTTTGAGAAGGTCTTCGAGATCAACCGTAACTTCCGTAACGAAGGCGTCTCGACCCGGCACAATCCCGAGTTCACCATGCTCGAGTTCTACCAGGCCTACGCCGATTACGAAGACAACATGGACCTGACCGAGGAGTTGTTCCGCGAGTTGGCCATGCTGGTGCTGGGCACCACCGATGTGCCGTATGGCGACAAGGTGTTCCATTTCGGCGAGCCGTTCGTGCGTTTGTCGGTGTTTGACTCGATCCTCAAGTACAACCCGGACATCAGCGCTGCCGACCTCAACGATATCGACACTGCTCGCGCCATCGCCAAAAAGGCCGGTGCCAAGGTGCTCGGCTTTGAAGGCCTGGGCAAACTGCAGGTGATGATTTTCGAAGAGCTGGTTGAGCACAAACTGGAGCAGCCGCACTTCATCACCCGCTATCCGTTCGAAGTGTCGCCGCTGGCCCGTCGCAGCGATGATGATCCGAGCGTGACGGATCGTTTCGAGCTGTTTATTGGCGGCCGTGAAATCGCCAACGCCTACTCCGAGTTGAACGATGCCGAAGATCAGGCCGCGCGCTTCCATCAGCAAGTGGCTGATAAAGACGCCGGTGATGATGAGGCCATGCACTTCGACGCCGACTTTGTTCGCGCGCTGGAGTACGGCATGCCGCCGACAGCGGGTGAGGGCATCGGCATTGACCGGTTAGTGATGCTGCTGACCAATTCACCGTCGATTCGCGACGTCATCCTGTTCCCGCACATGCGGCCACAGGCCTGATCCAGCAGAAGCCGCCTCCGGGCGGCTTTTTGTTGCGCCGCCAGTGTGCCTCAATGGTCGCTGGCGGCTTCAGTTTAACCATCCGTCCTCAGGTTGGGCCTCGTCGCACCGGTTGAGTGGTTTTGTGACCACGCCACGCGTGGCTTGATCGCGATGGTCAGCGCCACTGCTAGGTTCTATTGACGTATCAGCGGAGCCACAACAGGGTTGCAGCGAAGGCCAGCATAGACTTGAAATGACTGGCCTTTTTCTCAAAACGCGTAGCAATCCGCCGGTAATGCTTAAGTTTGCCGAACAGGCACTCCACGACGTGGCGCTCTTTATAAAGATACCAGTCGCATGAACGCTGCTCGACACGGTTGCTCTTGGGCGGTATTACCGCTCGAATCTTGCGCGCCTCTAACCACGCCAAAAGTTG
>CAMCJM010000114.1 GCA_945874835.1 Pseudomonas synxantha
AGCTGTGGGGCGTGTTGCTGGGCTACAACTTGTTGCGCTATCAGATGGTGGAAATGAGCCGTCACTGCCCAGGGATTTATCCAAGCGAAATGAGTTTTACCGCCTGTACCTGGGCGATTCTCGGGTTTATCAACAGCGTCTCCGCTGAGCGCTCCGGGAAAATCCCCAAGTACCTGGCCGAGCTGCATGCCTCGGCCCCGCATTACGTCCTGCCGCATCGACGGGAGGAGCGCGTTTACCCTCGGGCTATCAGGCTTAAATCTTCGAAGTATCCGATCAGAAATAAAAATGCCAGTCAGCTTAACTGACTGGCATTAACCATGTCGACTGGTCTTCTTGCTCTACTGGCCTTCTCACCGATTCTGCTGGCCGCCATTTTGCTGGTTGGTCTGCGCTGGCCGGCCAAACACGCCATGCCACTGGTTTACCTGGTCACCGCTGCGGTGGGCTTGTTTGCCTGGGACATGAGTTTCAACCGCGTGCTGGCGTCCACCGTGCAAGGGTTGCTGATTACCCTCGGTCTGCTGTGGATTATTTTTGACGCGATTCTGCTGCTCAACACCCTCAAACACTCCGGTGGCATTACGGCGATTCGTGCTGGCTTTGCCACCATCAGCCCGGACCGGCGCATTCAAGCAATCATCATCGCCTGGCTGTTCGGCTGCTTTATCGAAGGTGCTTCGGGCTTCGGTACACCGGCTGCCATCGCGGCACCGCTGCTGGTGGCCATTGGCTTCCCGGCCATGGCGGCTGTGTTGCTCGGCATGCTGGTACAAAGCACGCCAGTGTCCTTCGGCGCAGTCGGTACGCCGATCATCGTCGGCCTGAACACCGGCCTGGACAGCGCCACCATCGGCGCACAATTGGTTGAGCAAGGCTCGTCCTGGGCGCAGTTCCTGCAGTTGATCACCAGTGAAGTGGCGATCATTCATGCCATCGTCGGCACTGTGATGCCGCTGATTATGGTGCTGATGCTGACGCGCTTCTTCGGTGCCGAAAAAGCTGGAAAGCCGGTTTTGAAGTGCTGCCGTTTGCCATTTTCGCTGGCCTGGCGTTCACCATACCCTACGCGCTGACTGGCGTATTCCTCGGCCCTGAGCTCCCGTCGCTGGGCGGTGGCCTGATTGGTTTGGCGATTGTCACCAGCGCTGCGCGCATGGGCTTTTTGCTGCCGAAAACCACCTGGGATTTCGCCCCGACCGACAAATGGCCAGCCGAGTGGCTGGGCACCGTGGAAATGAAACTCGACCAGCTTACCGCCAAACCGATGAGCGCCCTGCGCGCCTGGCTGCCTTATGTGCTGGTGGGTGCACTGCTGGTCATCAGTCGGGTATTCCCCGAGGTGAGCACCGCATTGAAGGCGGTCATGCTGAACTTCCCCGATCTGCTGGGTGAAACCGGTATCGGTGCCAACTTCCAGCCGCTGTACCTGCCGGGTGGGATTTTGGTCACCGTGGTGCTTGCCACCTTCTTCTTCCACGGCATGAAGCTGCGCGAATTGGGCAGCGCCGTGAAAGAGTCGTCGGGCGTGCTGCTGAGCGCCGGCTTTGTGCTGCTGTTTACCGTGCCGATGGTACGCATCCTGATCAACTCCGGGGTCAACGCCGCCGAGCTGTCGAGCATGCCGATCCTGATGGCGCGCTGGGCGGCCGACAGCGTGGGCGCTATCTACCCGCTGCTGGCACCGAGCGTAGGTGCACTGGGCGCGTTTATTGCCGGTTCCAACACCGTCAGCAACATGATGTTCAGCCAGTTCCAGTTCGGCGTGGCCAGCAGCCTGGGCATTTCCAGTGCGCTGATTGTGGCGGTGCAGGCGATTGGCGCGGCCGCCGGCAATATGGTGGCGATCCACAACGTCGTCGCCGCATCGGCCACCGTGGGCCTGCTGGGTCGCGAGGGCAGCATCCTGCGCAAGACCGTCTGGCCTACCCTGTACTACGTGCTGTTTACCGGCCTGATCGCACTGTTTGCCGTGTATGTGCTGGGCATTAGCGACCCGCTGATGGTGAGCTGATGAAAAACTACCTGCGTTGCCATCGCTGCGTTAAAAACAGGCTCAAAATGCTCATTTACAACTCGTAAACTCCGCTTTCTCGCCTGTTTTTGCCTTGCGCTGGCTGCCTCGCCAACGTTTTTCAAGACATGCTCGGGCGCGCCGCGATACGGCGCACCCGAGCGTTGAAACAACCCTTTTTCTTCACCTGGGTGCTTCCATGATCATTTCTGCCTCAACCGACTACCGCGCCGCTGCCCAACGCCGGCTGCCGCCGTTTCTGTTTCACTACATCGACGGCGGCGCTTACGCCGAGCACACCCTCAAGCGTAACGTCGCCGACCTGGCGGACATTGCCTTGCGCCAGCGCGTGCTGCGCAACATGTCGGAACTGAGCCTGGAAACCCGCTTATTCAATGAAATCCTGAGCATGCCGGTGGCCCTGGCCCCGGTCGGCCTCACAGGCATGTACGCCCGTCGCGGTGAAGTGCAGGCCGCCAAGGCCGCCGCCGCCAAGGGCATCCCCTTTACCCTGTCCACCGTGTCGGTGTGCCCGATTGAAGAAGTCGCGCCGTCCATCGACCGGCCGATGTGGTTTCAGCTCTATGTGCTGAAAGACCGTGGCTTTATGAAAAACGCCCTGGAGCGCGCCAAGGCTGCTGGCGTGACCACCCTGGTGTTTACCGTGGACATGCCCGTACCCGGCGCGCGCTATCGCGACGCCCACTCTGGCATGAGCGGCCCGAACGCTCCCGTGCGCCGCATGCTGCAAGCCATGACGCACCCACGCTGGGCTTGGGATGTCGGCCTGCTCGGCAAGCCCCACGACCTGGGCAATATCTCCGCCTACCGGGGCAACCCCACGGGCCTGGCCGACTACATCGGCTGGCTGGGCAACAACTTCGACCCGTCGATCAGCTGGAAAGACCTGGAATGGATCCGTGAATTCTGGGACGGCCCGATGGTCATCAAAGGCATCCTCGACCCGCAGGACGCCAAGGACGCCGTGAGCTTCGGTGCCGATGGCATCGTCGTCTCCAACCACGGTGGCCGTCAGCTTGATGGCGTGATGTCCAGCGCCCGGGCCATGCCGGCGATTGCCGATGCCGTGAAGGGCGATCTGGCGATTCTGGCCGACTCCGGCATCCGCACCGGCCTGGACGTGGTGCGCATGATCGCCCTCGGCGCGGACACGGTGATGCTCGGCCGCGCCTTTATTTATGCGCTGGCGGCTGCCGGCGGCGCTGGGGTGAGCAACCTGCTGGAGCTGATCGAGAAGGAAATGCGCGTGGCAATGGTGCTGACCGGGGCCAAGTCGATCAGCGAGATCAATGCCGACTCGCTGGTGCGCGAACTGGGTCGCTAAGCCGTTATCCCCTCTCCCTCCGGGAGAGGGTTAGGGAGAGGGCAAGCACAAAACCGCACCCGAACATTCCCTCTCCCCCGGCCCCTCTCCCATAGGGAGAGGGGAGACAATTCGCATCACCGCTGATCACCGGAGCCCCCATGAGCCTGCCCAGCGCCTTTTTCACCGCCGTCGAACGCCTGATCCCTGCTGAGCGCCGTTTCGACGACCCGCTGTCGACCCTGGCCTTTGGCACCGACGCCAGCTTCTACCGGCTGATCCCCAAACTGGTGGTGCGCGTTGAGGCGGAGCTGGAAGTGGTTGATCTGCTCAAGCTGGCCAGCACCCATCAGGTGCCCGTGACCTTCCGCGCCGCCGGCACCAGCCTTTCTGGGCAGGCCATCAGCGACTCGGTGCTGATCGTGCTGGGCGACAATTGGAACGGCCGCGAAGTCCGTGGCCATGGCAGCCAGATCCGCCTGCAACCGGGGGTGATCGGTGCTCAAGCGAATGCTGTACTCGCGCCCTTTCAACGCAAAATCGGCCCTGACCCGGCGTCCATCAATGCCTGCAAAATCGGCGGCATCGTCGCCAACAACGCCAGCGGCATGTGCTGCGGCACCGCGCACAACACCTACCACACGCTGGCGGGCATCCGTTTGGTGCTGGCCGATGGCACGGTGCTGGACAGCGAAGACCCGCACAGCGTCACGCGTTTTTTCACCAGCCACGCCAGGTTGCTCAATGCGCTGAGCGAGCTGGGCAAACAGACCCGCGCCAACGGCGAACTGGCCGCGAAAATCCGCCACAAATACCGCCTGAAAAACACCACAGGCCTGTCCTTGAATGCACTGGTCGACTATGACCAGCCCGTCGACATCCTCAGCCACCTGCTGGTCGGCTCCGAGGGCACCCTGGGCTTTATCAGCGCGGTGACCTACAACACCGTGCCCGAGCACCCGCACAAAGCCAGCGCCCTGCTGGTGTTTCCCGATGTGGAAAGCTGCTGCCGCGCGGTCACTGTGCTCAAGCTGCAGCCGGTGTCGGCCGTGGAACTGCTCGACCGGCGCAGCCTGCGCTCGGTGCAAAACAAACCCGGCATGCCGGAATGGGTCAAAAGCCTGTCTGACAATGCCTGCGCCCTGCTGATCGAATCGCGCGCCGCCAGCCAGAGCCTGCTGCACGAGCAGCTGCAACTGATCATGGTCTCCATCGCTGAGTTCCCCCTGGAAAAACAGGTGGATTTCAGCGAAGACCCGGCCGTTTACAACCTGCTGTGGAAAATCCGCAAAGACACCTTCCCTGCCGTCGGTGCCGTGCGCCAGACCGGCACCACGGTGATCATCGAAGACGTCACCTTCCCCATCGAACAACTCGCCGAAGGCGTTAACCGCTTACTCGCCCTGTTCGATAAGCACGGCTACGACGAGGCGATCATTTTCGGCCACGCCCTGGAAGGCAACCTGCACTTTGTCTTCACCCAGGGCTTTGACAGCGAGGCGGAAAAGGCCCGCTACGAAGCCTTTATGCAGGACGTCGCGCAACTGGTGGCCGTGGAGTTCGGTGGCTCGCTGAAAGCCGAGCACGGCACCGGGCGCAACATGGCTCCCTTCGTTGAGCTGGAATGGGGCGCGGACGCCTACCAGTTGATGTGGCAGATCAAACGCCTACTCGACCCCCAGGGCATCCTCAATCCCGACGTGATCCTCTCCGAGGACCGCAACATCCACCTGAAACACCTCAAGCCGCTGCCCGCCGCCAACGAGATCGTCGACAAGTGCATTGAGTGCGGTTTCTGTGAGCCGGTGTGCCCATCGAAAGGGCTGACCTTAAGCCCTCGCCAGCGCATCGTCATTTGGCGTGATATTCAGGCGAAAAAACGCGCGGGCATCGACACCCGCGAGCTGGAAGCGGCTTACCAGTACCAGGGCATCGACACCTGCGCCGCCACTGGCCTGTGTGCGCAACGCTGCCCGGTGGGTATTAATACCGGCGATCTGGTGCGCCAACTGCGCGGCCATAACGCTAACAGCCCACGCAGCGCCGACTGGCTGGCGAATAACTTCCACCGCGCTCTGCAAGGCGCACGGCTGATGCTCTACGTGGCCAACGGCGCGCGCCGCGTCTTGGGTGCACCTTTATTGGCGCGCACCTCGGCGGCGCTGAGCAAGGCCAGTCAGGGCCGCGTACCGCAGTGGACGCCTGCGATGCCGCAAGCCATGCAGCGCCTGCAATTACCGGCAGTGATTGAAGATGTGCGGCCCCGCGTGGTCTATCTGGCCGCCTGTGTATCCCGCGCCATGGGCCCGGCCGTGGGTGATCGCGAGCAAATGCCACTACTCGACAAAACCCGCGCGCTGTTGGAAAAGGCGGCTTTCAGGTGGTGTTCCCGGCTGAGCTGGACACGCTCTGCTGCGGCCAACCGTTTGCCTCCAAAGGCTATGCCGAACAAGCCGAGCGCAAGAAACTGGAGTTGATCGACGCGCTGCTCAAAGCCAGCCGGGGCGGCCTTGACCCCATCTACTGCGACACCAGCCCCTGCACCCTGCGGCTGATGCAGGACGGCCTCGACAGCCGCCTGAAGCTGCACGACCCGGTGAAATTTATCCGCGAGCACTTGCTCGACCGCCTGCACATCACCCCACAGGACAAACCGGTCGCCGTGCATGTCACCTGCAGTACCCAGCATCTGGGTGAGGCGCAGGGCCTGATCGATATCGTTAGGCGCTGCACCTCAGAGGTGGTGGTTCCCGAAGGCATTCACTGCTGCGGCTTTGCCGGCGATAAGGGCTTTACCACACCCGAGCTGAATGACCATGCTCTGCGCAGCCTGAAGTCAGCGGTGCAGTATTGCGAGGAAGGCATCAGCACCAGCCGCACCTGCGAAATCGGCCTGAGCCAGCACGGCGGTATCGATTATCACGGGCTGGTGTATCTGCTCGACCGCGTCAGCAGCGCGGCACCGTACTAGCCAACCGCGCGCCGAGCCCGAAGGCTCGGCGGATTTCACAAGGCCTGGCCGAGTAAGCGCAGGGCAATCTGCCGCACCTGCGCCAAATCAATTGGCTTGGCCAGGCACGCCTGCGCCCCACGGCGGCGGGCTTCGGCAAACAGGTTTTCATCGGCCACGGCGCTGATCACCAGCACCGGCACCGCCTGCAAACGCGGGTTCTGGCGCATGGCATCGAGCACGTCCAGGCCATCGCCATCGGGCAGGTCAATGTCCAGCAACAGCAGCGTCGGCGTGCACTGCTCCAGCTCCGCCAAGGCGCGCTGCACCGAGCCGGCACCGCGCACAGTGGCAAACTCGCGCAACGCTTCCTGCGCCACCTTCAGGCAGGCCGCGTGATCTTCCACACACAGCACCTCAGCCAACTGCTGCGGCTGCGCCGCGGCCGGTTCGGCCTGCTCAACCACCTGCGCAGCCGGCGCAGCGGCACCGGGCAAATCAATCCAGAAGCGGCTGCCTTCGCCTGCGCGGCTGCTAAAGCCAATTTCGCCGGCCATCAGGTGGGCCAACTCACGGCACAACACCAGACCGATGCCCGTGCCGGGAATATTGGAGTTCTCACGGCCCAAACGCTGGAACGGCTGGAACAGGTTGCTCTGCTGCTCCGGCGTCAGGCCTGCGCCATTGTCTTCTACCCACAACCGCACGCAGTCGGAGCGTACTTCGTAACCCATGCGCACCATGCCTTGCGCGCTGTTGTACTTGATCGCATTGGACAGCAGGTTGAGCAGCACCTGACGCACCCGGCGCATGTCGGCCTGCACATACAAACCGGCATCGGCTTCGGCCAATACCTGCAATTGCAGTTGCCGCTGTTGCACATCCGGCTGCACCAACTCGGCACAGCCGTGCAGCAGCGCGCCCACTTCCACGGGCTGCAATTTCAATTGCTGACGGCGGCTTTCGATGCTGGAGAGGTCGAGAATATCGTCCACCAATGAGGTCAGGTGCCGACTGGCATTGACGATCTCGCGGGCGTAATCGGCTTCTTGCTTGGCATCGGCTTTGTCCTGGGTTTCCAGCTCAATCAACTGACCGAAGCCGCAAATCGCATTCAGCGGCGTGCGCAGTTCATGGCTCATGCTCGACAGGAAACGGCTCTTGGCCTGGCTGGCAGCCTGCGCCTGCAGGCTGACGCGGCGCAAATCTTCCTGCACCTGTTTCAGCCGGGTGATATCCACATGGGTACCCGCCACTCGCAGCGCGCGACCGTCATTGTCGCGCTCCAGCACCTTGCCACGGCTAAGCAACCAGACGTAATCACCCTTGGCATCGGCGTAACGGTATTCCGCCTCAAAACGGTCTTCACCACTGCTGGCAAACAGCTGGCGCAAATGCCGAATGCGCTCAAGATCATTAGGGTGCACGCGCTGATTAAACTCACTGAAAGTCATGCAGGCCTGTGACACGCCAAAGCGTTTGAGGAAGCGCTCGCTGAGGCTTATGGTCATGCTCTGCGCCTCGACCTCCCAGAGGCTTTCCGTGGTGCTCTCCAGCACCAACTGCAAAATCCGCTGCGCCTCCACGCGCTGGGTTTCACTGGCCTGCAACTGCTCACCGGTTTGCTGAACCGCCTTGGCCATGCTGCTCAACTCAACGATCTGGCTGGCCGGCGCAGCGGGTTGGTACTGGCCCAGCCCCAGCCCGCGCATCATCTCGACAATCCCGGTAATCGGCCGCACCAACTGCTCGCTCAACTGCCGCGAACGCAGCCACATCAACGCGAAGAACAACAGGTAAAACACCACCAACCCGGCGATCAGCAGATAGCCAATGTGCAGGTAGCGCTCCGCCAGGCGATTGGTCTCACTGAAAACATGCGTCTCATCCACCACCAGCAGCAGCTTCCAGCCGGTTTGCGGAATCTCGCTCCAGGCAATCAGCTGCTTGCGCCCATCGAGGTCGACCTCCTGCACATTGCCCTGCCCAGCCGCCATCGCCGCCAGTAAGGGCTGCATATCGGCGCGCGTGGCCAGGTTGAAGTCTTCCGGCTTGAGCACCTCGCGGCGCACGGCCTCGGCGTAGGAATACTCGGTCAGCTCGCGCAGGCCAAAATCGTCTTCCCCCGCCGCAGGCAGGGCCATGATGTTGTGGTCGCGGCTGACCAGCATGGCATAGCCCTTCCATGGCACATCCAGCTCACCGATCTCACTGAGCATCTGCCCCACGGTGATATCCAGCCCCACCACGCCTTCGAGGAAATCACCGCGATACACCGGTGCCACCGCCGACATCATCCAACCAAGCCCGGCCGGGTCCAGATACACATCCGTCCAGGCCACTTTGCGCTGAGGGTTGTGCTTGGCATCGGCCAGGTAATAGAAGTTGTAGTCGGGTATCACCATGTCATGGGGATACTGCTCGGGCGTCATAAAGAAGGGATAAATGCGGTTGTAGCTGTCCCAACTGTTGAAATAGGCCGCCGCCACCCGTGGGGTGGCCGCCTGAATTGAGCGCATCAGCGGATCGACCTGCGACAAGCGCAGCGCCTTGGCATGATCCTGCTGCGCCAGCGGCGTGCTGTTGGCATAGAAAGACGCCGCACGGCCATCATCACTGCGCGTGTAAAGCACCCCGGTATCCGTCACGGCATGACGCTCACGCTCCAGCGCATCGGGCTGAAAGCGCGGATCAAGCAAGGCCTGCAGCGTGGCATCACGGAAAATCTGCGCCTGCGCCTCAATAGAGCGCAAGCGCTCATCAATCACCTGGCCTTCACGCACCACAGCGGTGGACAAATCCACCAGCGCGCTCCGCTGCAAATGCTCAATCTGCGCGTCGCGAATGGCCGCATTGCTCAGCAAGTAAACCGTGATCAACACCGACTCGACCAGAATCAGCGGAATCAAGGCGCTCTGCACAAACGCGCGCCAGATCCATTGACGAAGAGGGTAACGCGGCGCACCTGGCATACGGCAATCTCACCCAGAACGATAAAACGGGGGGCCAATCATAGCCTGCAACACGCCCAAACGGGCGGGCAGGCGCAAATGCCGGGTCGACGCTGTGGAACCTTTGGCGTAGACTCGCGTCCTAGATAGAGCAACAACCGTTTCGGGGCCGATTAGGATTCGACGCCGGTAGTGAAACTCTAGGTGCATGCCGACTTGGTAACAGAAGTCGTAAATCCACTGTTGCAACTTTTATAGTTGCCAATGACGAAAACTACGAGGGCTACGCTCTCGCTGCGTAAGCGGCGCGACTAGTCCTTCTGGTAGCTTCGGCTCCAGCGATCACTAGGGGATGCCTGTAAACCTGAAGTGATTGTCATGCAGAACAGGATCGCCGCGTAGTACGTTGTGGACAAAGTGGCTAAAACTTACACAACTCGTCCAAAGCACCCTGCCCGTCGGGCGGCTGCGGATTAACTCAATAGACACGGCTAAGCATGTAGTACCGACAGCGGAACACTGGCGGACGGGGGTTCAAATCCCCCCGGCTCCACCATTATTTGAAATCCCAACCCTTATCGGTTGGGATTTTTTTTGCCCGGAGCGCCAGTGTTGGCGCGGTTCCGGGCCATTGCCTCGCGCGCGGCACCCCCACGACTGCGCCAGTTCCTGCACTTTTTCAGCCTCTCTCCTCGCTCTTTTCTCTGTTTGCCTCGCGAGCGCTTTCGACCCCGTATCCAGTATTCATGCGGGTTTGCGGGGTGCGGGTTGTGAATGGCAACTGCTGTACCGGCGGCGACTGAGAACCAAGAAGGCGTAAAAAAACCGCCCGGAGGCGGCGGCTGGCACAAGGGTGTCGGTTCACGCCGGGGGCGCGAGCACTCTGATCTGGTCTTTCCATGCGGTGGGCCACGGGCAACGCATCAATTGTTCCAGCGCCGTTTCCGACGTACCGACCAACTGCTCGACGACCGCCGGGGCCAGCAAGGTCAGCCGCATCAGGCGGCGCACCTGTGTCACGTTGATCTCCTCGGCCTCCGCGATCTCGGCCACCGACCCCACGCGTTGCTCATCCAGCAACCGCTGCCAGTAATAGGCCAGCCCGAGGGCGCGCAGCAGCGCGGTGTCCTGCGCTGACTCGCGGGCCTGCCGCTCCCGGCGCGCCTCTTCCATGAATTCCTGC
The DNA here is from genome assembly GCA_945874835.1 of Pseudomonas synxantha. Classification (GTDB taxonomy): domain Bacteria; phylum Pseudomonadota; class Gammaproteobacteria; order Pseudomonadales; family Pseudomonadaceae; genus Aquipseudomonas; species Aquipseudomonas synxantha_B. Next base: position 10,423 of record CAMCJM010000114.1, read on the forward strand.
GGCGCATCCAGCGGCGTGATGATCTGCTTCTTCAAGCCCCGCTTGACCAGCGTCCAGGGCACGAAAGTCTCCAACTGGACGCCACCTGCGGGTGACGGCAATTGGTAGGTGACTGGGTCACCCTGGTACCGACCCCGGTGCTTCTTGCTCATACATCCTCCTCAAAGCGTTGCACGATCTGGCGTTGCGCCACCCAATCTACCGGCACCGGGTTTCGCTGGAACCAGATCAGGTTCATTCGGCGCGGCTGCCTGCCGGACATCAAAAGTTCGATGATGTCGGGCGCGAGCAAGGTCAGGCGCATCAGTTCGTTGGGCACGGACGGATGCAGATCTTCTGCCCGCGCAATGTCCGACCCGCTTTCCATTGCCCCGGTATCGACCAGTTGCTGCCAGTAAAAGCCCCGCGCCAGTCCTTCCAGCAGCGTCACATCGTGGACGTGTCGGTCATCCGTGACCACACGACGTGCCCCCTTGCGGCGAAACGCCAAGGGCACGAAGGTTTCCAGTGAGTCGTCCATCAGGCTTCGACCTCCAGCAATTCGGC
>CAMCJM010000115.1 GCA_945874835.1 Pseudomonas synxantha
GATAGAGTGCGGCAATGCGCTGAGAAATAATGTCCTGATGCGGGGAAAACACATCGTAGGGCAGCGTTTCCCAGTCCGGGAAATGCAATACGGGCAGAGTGGGCGCAAAAAAGCTCAGTTCTTCCTGCAGGCGCTCCGCACTTTGGCTGTCGGCGGTTAGCAGCAGGGTGAAGCGTTTGGCATAGCTGGCGGCTTCGGCAATAGCCAGGCTCAGCGCAGCCCCAGGAAGGTTGCCCCAGTGTTGTTTTCCGGCAGTGGCCGGCAGGGACGGTAGGCGCAGTACGGATGCGGTAGGCACGGACACAGGCGGCTCGCGGTCAAGGCACAAGGTCGGCGATTGTAACGGGCGTTTGCCTGCGGTGTCAGTTACGACAGTCGTGCATTGCTCATGCTGGCCTGCGCCGTCATAATGTAGCCCCTTTTTTCAGCCCCTACATGTGGAAGGTACAGCCCGTGACTCAGAAGCCCGACCAGTGTCTCGGTGAGTGGATCGATCGAGAAGCCCTTGCGGAAGCGATGATTCCGATGATTGGCCAACTCTACCGTAACAACAGCGTGGTCACCTCGATCTACGGCCGCGGTTTAATCAACCGCTCGGTGATCGAAATTCTCAAGGCCCACCGCTTCGCCCGTCACCGTCTGGTGGATGACAGCGAGCTGTCGGTCCACGATACCTTCCTGGTGCTTAAGGCTATGAGCGAGCTCAAATTGGGCGCCGCTTCGATTGACCTGGGCAAGATGGTCAGCAAGTTCAAGGCCGAAGGCCAGGGCCGCAGTATCGAGCAGTTCGTCAAAGACGAGCTGGTTGAAGTGGCTGGCAAGCAGAACAGTGAAGCCCGTGAAGGCACCGATGTGGTTCTGTACGGTTTTGGCCGTATCGGTCGCTTGCTGGCGCGCATCCTGATCGAAAAAACCGGTGGTGGCGACGGCCTGCGTCTGCGCGCCATCGTTGTACGTAAAGGCGCGACCAATGACCTGGTCAAGCGCGCCAGCCTGCTGCGTCGTGATTCGGTGCATGGCAAGTTCGACGGCACCATCACCATCGACGAAGAGAACAGCACGCTGACGGCCAACGGCAACCTGATCAAGGTGATCTACGCCAAGTCGCCGACCGAAGTCGATTACACCCAATACGGCATCAAGAACGCACTGTTGGTGGACAACACCGGCGTGTGGCGTGATGCCGAAGGTCTGGGCCAGCACCTGGCCTGCCCGGGTGTTGATCGCGTTGTGCTGACTGCACCCGGCAAAGGTGCGCTGAAGAACATCGTGCACGGCATTAACCACGGCGAAATCACCCCGGACGACAAGATCATCTCGGCCGCTTCTTGCACCACCAACGCCATCGTGCCGGTGCTCAAGGCCATCAATGATCAGTACGGCATCCTTAATGGTCATGTTGAAACCGTTCACTCGTATACCAACGACCAGAATTTAATCGACAACTTCCACAAGGGCGATCGCCGTGGCCGCAGTGCGCCGCTGAACATGGTGATCACTGAGACTGGCGCTGCCACCGCAGCTGCCAAGGCTCTGCCAGTGCTGAAAGGCAAGCTGACCGGCAACGCTATTCGCGTGCCGACGCCGAACGTGTCGATGGCCATTCTCAATCTCAACCTTGAGAAGGCCACCACCCGCGAAGAGGTTAATGAGTACCTGCGCCAGATGGCCATGCACTCAGACCTGCAGAAGCAGATCGACTTCGTCCAGTCGCAGGAAGTGGTGTCCACTGATTTCGTCGGCTCGCGTCACGCTGGCGTGGTGGATGCTGAAGCCACCATCTGCAACGACAACCGTGTTGTGTTGTATGTGTGGTACGACAACGAGTTTGGTTACAGCTGCCAGGTCGTACGCGTGATGGAAGATATGGCTGGGGTTAAGCCGCCAGCCTTCCCGCGTTAAGCGCAGGTTGCACGCAAAAACGGGAGCTTCGGCTCCCGTTTTTTATTGTTGGGATTTAGTCCGCCAGTAAGCTTGTGCGCAGTTTATCGGACAGGCCCTTGGGCGACAGCCATATCCCTAAATAGGCCTTGGCCAGTTCTTTGTTCTGCGTGCTGAAGGCCGTTTGGTCGTTTACTTCCAGAATTAGGCCGTTGTCAGTGCTGAAGCTCAGGGCGTAGCGATCTCCGGGGCGAATGTCGCGAAAAGTGGCGTGCAGGGCATCTATGCCCGGGCGCAAACGCATCAGTGTGTCGCTGTCATGCTGACGTTCGAGCGTGACCCAGGCAGTCTTGATCACGTCCTGACTGTCGATGTTGCGGAAGTAATAGAGTTCCAAGCGTTGGTCCAGTGGCTTGCTAAAAGCCTGAGCCGCGCTGGCTTGGGCGGGCGCATAGAAGGCAGCGGCGTAAACATCTGCCCACAGGTAGGTGAGAATGCTCTGATTTTTGCGTTCAAGGTTGCTTTGTTCGAGCATGTGCGTGTTGGCGAAGTTGGCTTCTTGCAGGCGCTCGCGGGTGCTGGCGAATAAATCGCTACTGAGCATGGCTAAGGCTGTAAATACCCATAAAAGACGCATGGCTGGCTCCGTTTGGTCTATTAGTCTTATGTCGCGCGAGTTGGCTTTGTAGTCAAGTCGGGATCTGTTGCCTTCTGTTACGTTTAACCGGATAAAAGCAAGCGCTTGGGTGGTCAGTGGCAGAGGCTGCGCCTTATAATCAGCTAGATTTCTTCCGCGACCGGCACTCTGTGCAGTACTTGATTGTTTTCAGGGGCTGCACCGCATTTCTGCGTGATGCCGTCCGTATTCTAAAAAAGCTTTTTAAATCAGTGGTTAGGCAAACCTATGATCAAAATAAAACATGGGCTTGATTTGCCCATCACTGGCGCGCCGGTGCAGCGCATTGAGGCTGCAAGGCCTGTGCGTAGCGTCGCCGTCATAGGCTTCGATTATCACGGCATGAAGCCGACCATGGAGGTTCAGGTAGGTGGCCGAGTCAAGCTCGGTCAGGTTCTGTTCGCTGACAAAAAGTCGCCTGCCGTGAAATTTACGGCGCCTGCTGCTGGGGTTGTTAGCGCTATTCACCGTGGTGAAAAGCGCGTTCTGCAGTCGGTAGTTATCGATGTTGAGGGTGATGAGCAAATCACCTTTGAGCCAATGACTGCCGAACAGTTGGCCATTGCTGGCGATGCACAAGTGCGCGAGCGCCTTCTGCAATCCGGTCTTTGGACGGCGTTGCGCACGCGTCCGTTCAGCAAGGTGCCTGCGGCTGACGCCACGGCAAGCTCGATTTTTGTAACGGCTATAGACACGCATCCACTGGCGGCAGATCCGGCGGTAGTGATTGCGCAATATGCGGCTGATTTCGAAAGCGGTCTGAAGGTTCTGAGCAACCTTGGCAAGGTTTTCCTCTGCAAAGCAGAGGGCAGCAACCTGCCCGGTGAACAGCTGAGCAATGTGCAGGCTGAATCCTTTGCTGGCCCGCATCCTGCTGGTTTGGTCGGCACCCATATCCATTTTCTGGATCCGGTCAACGTCACCAAGAGCGTTTGGGCGATCAACTATCAAGACGTGATAGCGGTCGGCAAATTGTTCACCACAGGTCAACTGTGGACTGATCGAGTGGTAGCCCTGGCAGGTCCTGTGGTCGATCAGCCGCGCCTGCTGCTCACCCGCCTGGGTGCGAGTTTGAGCGAGTTGACTGCCGGGCAACTGCAGCCGGGGGTCAATCGAGTGATTTCTGGTTCGGTGCTCGGCGGCCGTACTGCTCAGGGTGCACTGGCTTATCTCGGTCGTTATCACTTGCAAGTGTCTTGCCTGTCCGAAGGCAACGACCGTGAAATGATGCATTACCTGCGTGCCGGCGTTAACAAGCACTCAGTGATGAATATCTTTGTGTCCAAATTGCAGGCTGCAAAGAAATTCGCTTTTTCCACCACCACCAACGGCAGCCCACGCGCCATGGTGCCGGTGGGTAATTACGAAGCAGTGATGCCACTGGATATCCTGCCGACTCAACTCCTGCGCTACCTGATCGTCGGTGATACCGAAATGGCCCAAAAGTTGGGTTGTCTGGAACTCGACGAAGAAGACCTGGCGCTGTGCACCTATGTGTGTGCCGGCAAATATGAATACGGCCCGATCCTGCGCGACAACCTCGCGCGCATCGAGAAAGAGGGTTAAGTCATGGGTGTTCGTGCATTTCTCGACAAGATCGAGCACAACTTTGAAAAAGGCGGCAGGTACGAAAAGTTCTATGCCTTGTATGAGGCTATTGATACGTTCTTCTACCGCCCTGGTAGCGTAACCAAAACCACCGCGCACGTGCGTGATGGCATTGACCTCAAACGCATGATGATCACGGTTTGGGCATGTACTTTCCCAGCCATGTTTTTTGGCATGTGGAACACCGGTTATCAAGCCAACCTGATCTTTGCCAACAGCCCGGAGTTACTGGCTGCGCAAGAAGGCTGGCGCTTTGGGCTGATTGGTGCCCTAGCAGGTTTTGACCCCAATAGCCTGTGGGATAACTTCATTCAGGGTGCAGCCTACTTCCTGCCTGTTTACGCCGTGACGTTCATCGTCGGCGGTTTCTGGGAAGTGCTTTTTGTATCGATCCGCAAACATGAAGTTAACGAAGGCTTCTTCGTAACGTCGGTGCTGTTTGCCCTGATTCTGCCGCCAAGCATCCCGCTGTGGCAGGTCGCGCTGGGCATCAGCTTCGGTGTGGTGATCGGTAAAGAAGTATTTGGCGGTACAGGCAAAAACTTCCTTAACCCTGCGCTCACTGGCCGTGCGTTCCTGTTCTTCGCCTACCCAGCGCAGATGTCGGGCGAGGCGGTATGGACTGCAGTTGATGGTTTTGCCGGCGCGACTTCGCTGAGCCTTGCTGCATCCGGTGGCATCGAGAATGTGGTGAGTAATGGCATCACTTGGATGGACGCTTTCATTGGCACCATTCATGGGTCGATGGGCGAAACCAGTACCTTGGCCATCATGATCGGTGGCGGCATCCTGCTGTTAACCAAAATTGCTTCCTGGCGCATCGTTTCGGGTGTGATGTTGGGCATGGTCGGCTTGAGTCTGCTCCTCAACTTGATCGGTTCCACTACCAACCCGATGTTCGCCATGCCTTGGTATTGGCATTTGGTGGTAGGCGGTTTTGCCTTCGGTATGTTCTTTATGGCCACAGACCCTGTGTCTTCGTCCATGACCAATACCGGTAAGTGGATTTTTGGTGCCTTGATCGGTGTGATGGTGGTGTTGATTCGTGTGGTCAACCCGGCCTTCCCGGAAGGCATGATGCTGGCGATTCTGTTCGCCAACCTGTTTGCACCGCTGGTCGACCACTTTGTCGTTCAAGCCAATATCAAGCGGAGGCTGGCACGCAATGTCTAGTCAAAAAGAATCCACCGTTCGTACGCTGGTGGTGGCCTTGCTGGTCTGTCTGGTGTGCTCGGTGTTTGTTGCCGGTGCCGCCATCGCGCTGAAGCCAACCCAGTTGGATAACCGTCTGCTGGACAAGCAGCGCAGCATTCTGGCAATTGCCGGTTTGGGCGATGCCAGCATGTCCAGTGCTCAGGTCAAGGACATGTTCAGCGGCACCATCAGCGCCAAGCTGGTGGATTTGGAAACGGGCAAATTTTCTGATGCATTTGATCCGATTACCTTTGACCCACTGAAAGCATCTAAGGATCCGAAAATATCCAGCGTGCTGAAAGGCAATGTGGATATCGCTGGAATCAAGCGTCAGGAACGCTACTCAACCGTCTACATGATCGAGAACGAAGGTCAGGTTGATACATTGATCCTGCCTGTTCGTGGTTATGGTCTGTGGTCGACGCTGCATGGTTTCATTGCCGTTAAAGGCGACTTGAATACCGTAGTCGGTATGGGGTTCTACCAGCATGGCGAGACGCCTGGCCTGGGCGGCGAAGTGGATAATCCAAAGTGGACGGGTCAGTGGCCAGGAAAGACCCTTTTTGATGACAACGGCAATCTGGTTCTCGAAGTCGTCAAGGGCGGGGTCGATCCGCAAAACGCTAAAGCCGTGCATCAGGTCGATGGTCTGGCGGGTGCAACCCTTACTGCCAACGGTGTAAGTAACCTGCTCAAGTTCTGGCTTGGTCAGAACGGCTTTGGTCCGTTTATCGCTAACCTGCGCTCAGGGGAGGCTTGATCATGTCGCAGCCGACTATTAAAGAAGTTCTGCTCAATCCGTTGTTTAACAACAACCCGATTGGTCTGCAAATCCTTGGGATCTGCTCGGCCCTGGCGGTCACCTCAAACCTGCAAACGGCATTAGTAATGTCTGCCGCACTGACACTGGTGACGGCGTTCTCCAACCTGTTTATCTCGATGATCCGCAGTCAGATCCCAAGCTCGATCCGCATGATTGTGCAGATGGTGATCATTGCATCGTTAGTGATTGTGGTTGATCAGGTGCTCAAGGCCTTTGCCTATTCGCTGTCCAAACAGCTATCGGTCTTTGTCGGTTTGATCATCACTAACTGCATTGTGATGGGCCGTGCTGAAGCGTTTGCCATGCAGAACCCGCCAGTGCTGTCGTTCTTCGATGGTATTGGCAACGGTTTGGGTTACAGCGTGTTTCTGATTGCCCTGGGCATCATTCGCGAACTGTTCGGCGCTGGTAAATTGATGGGCTACGAAGTGCTGCCGTTGATTAATGACGGCGGCTGGTATCAGCCAAACGGCATGTTGCTGCTGCCGCCTTCGGCATTCTTCCTGATTGGCTTGTTTATTTGGGCCGTGCGCAGTTGGAAGAAAGATCAGGTTGAGAAGAACGTCTACAAGATGGCGTCTCAGGTATCCAATAAGGAGGCCTATTAATGGAACATTACATCAGCCTGTTCGTTCGTGCGGTGTTCGTTGAGAACATGGCATTGGCGTTCTTTCTGGGCATGTGCACCTTTATCGCGATTTCGAAAAAGGTTGAAACATCGATTGGTTTGGGTGTGGCCGTTATCGTGGTGCTGGGCATCACCATGCCGGTTAACAACCTGATCTACACCCACATCCTTAAGGACGGTGCGCTGGCTTGGGCAGGTTTGCCTGATGTTGACCTGTCTTTTCTCGGTCTGCTGACGTTTATCGGGGTGATTGCGGCGCTGGTGCAGATACTTGAAATGGCGTTGGATAAATACGTGCCTGCGCTTTACAACGCGCTGGGTGTGTTCCTGCCATTGATTACCGTTAACTGCGCCATTATGGGCGGTTCGCTGTTTATGGTTGAGCGTGATTACAACCTGGCAGAAAGCACTGTTTACGGTATCGGTGCGGGTGTTTCCTGGGCGCTGGCTATTGCTGCATTGGCGGGTATTCGCGAAAAGCTCAAGTACAGCGATGTGCCGGATGGCCTACAAGGCCTGGGGATTACGTTTATCACCATCGGCCTCATGTCTCTGGGCTTTATGTCCTTCTCCGGCGTGCAGTTGTAAGGACGGGATAAACAGATGATCAATTTAGAGATTTTTATTGCCATCGGCATGTTCACCGCCATTGTGCTGGTGTTGGTGCTGATTATTCTCGCAGCTCGTGCCAAGCTGGTTTCCAGCGGTGATGTGAGCATTGAGATCAACGGCGAAAAAACCATAGTCGTGCCTGCTGGCGGCAAGTTGTTGCAGACCCTGGCCGACAATGGCATTTTCCTGTCTTCCGCTTGCGGCGGTGGTGGTACTTGCGCTCAATGCAAGTGCATTGTTGAGTCTGGTGGTGGCGAGATGCTCTCCACCGAGGAGTCTCACTTCACCAGGCGTGAGGCGCACGAAGGCTGGCGTCTTTCCTGTCAGGCGGCTGTTAAGCAGGACATGAAAATTGAGGTGCCAGAAGAAGTCTTCGGCGTTAAAAAATGGGAATGCACCGTTGAGTCCAATCCCAACGTGGCGACCTTCATTAAAGAGTTGACGTTGAAACTGCCAGAAGGCGAAAACGTTGATTTCCGTGCGGGTGGCTATGTGCAGTTGGAATGCCCGCCGCATGAAGTTCACTATAAAGACTTTGATATTCAGCCCGAATACCGGGGTGATTGGGATAAGTTTAACCAGTGGAAGTATGTGTCGAAGGTTGAAGAAACCGTGATTCGCGCCTACTCCATGGCCAACTATCCGGAAGAAGTCGGTCTGGTGAAATTCAATATTCGTATTGCATCGCCGCCACCGGGCAAAGACGATTTGCCACCCGGCAAAATGTCGTCCTATGTGTTCAGCCTTAAACCAGGCGATAAAATTACCGTGTACGGTCCCTTTGGTGAGTTCTTTGCCAAAGACACCGATGCTGAAATGGTGTTTATCGGTGGTGGTGCCGGCATGGCCCCGATGCGCTCGCACATCTTTGACCAACTCAAGCGTTTGAAGTCCAGGCGTAAGATCAGCTTCTGGTATGGCGCACGCTCCATGCGCGAAGCCTTCTACGTTGAAGAATATGATCAGCTCCAAGCTGAGAATGACAACTTCAAATGGCATTTGGCGTTGTCTGATCCACTGCCGGAAGATAACTGGTCAGGCATGAAGGGCTTTATTCACAACGTGCTGTATGAAAACTATCTGAAGGACCATCCGGCGCCTGAAGATTGCGAGTTCTATATGTGCGGCCCGCCCATGATGAACGCTGCCGTGATCAAGATGCTGATTGATCTGGGTGTGGAGGAGGAGAACATCCTGCTCGACGACTTCGGCGGTTAAACATGAGCCATGTGCTTCTGCGGCCCGTTATTGCTGTCAGCTTGCTGGCAGCCCTAACGGGCTGTTGGTTTTCTGAACGAGTAGAAGAGTTTAGCGGCCCGACCATGGGCAGCACCTACACGATCAAATATGTGCGCGAAGAGTCTTCGCCCAACATTGACCTGCTCAAGCGTGAAACTAACTCAATATTGGCGGAGGTCGATCAGCAACTGTCGACCTATCGCGATGACTCAGTCATAGAGCAGTTCAATCAGTCTGCGGCCGGTAGTTGTCAGGTGATGCCAGCAGCCCTGCTGGATTTAGTGCAGGCTGGTTACGCATTGCATGAAGAAAGTGACGGGCTTCTGGATTTGACCCTAGAGCCGGTGCTTGATTTGTGGGGCTTTGGCCCGAAGGCGCGTGCTGAGAAAGTCCCGACAACTGAAGCGTTAGCCGTCGCCATGACGCGCGTGGGCATGCAGCATTTGCGTCGTCAGGGTGAGCAGTTGTGCAAGGATGTTGACCTGCAGGTTGACTTCAACAGCATCGCTGCAGGCTATGCCGTGGACAAGATCGTTCAGCGCTTTAGTGAGTTGGGTGTGACGCGCTACATGGTTGAGGTGACGGGTGAGCTCAAAGCCGCCGGTCAAAAGCCGGATGGTCAACCTTGGCGTATTGGTTTGGAAGCGCCGCAAGACGGTGAGCGCGTAGCTCAGCGTGTGCTGGCTGTTGACGGCTATGGCATTTCCACCTCGGGTGATTACCGTAATTATTTTGAGGAAGACGGGCAGCGTTATTCGCATACCCTCGATCCATCGACCGGAAAGCCGATTAATCATCAATTGGCCGCAGTAACCGTTGTGGATAAATCCACGTTACGCGCAGATGGTTTGTCTACAGTGCTTATGGTCATGGGCACAGAGCGAGGCTTGGCGTTTGCCGAGCGTAAAGGTATTGCCGCCTTTTTCGTGACCCGTGAAGGTGACGGCTTCGTCACACAAACAACTCAGGCTTTCGAGCAGCTATTTGCTGCAGGAGACGAGCAATGACGTTTTTAGTGGTTTTTCTGTTCATGCTGCTGATGGTCGGCATGATGGCAATTGGCGTAATCATGGGCCGTAAGCCCATTGCCGGTTCTTGCGGTGGTATTGCTAACCTCGGTATCGAGAAAGAATGCTCGATTTGTGGTGGTAGTCGGGAGAAGTGCGAAGAAGTTAATCGCGATCAAGATGACGCTACGACAGATTTGGCATACGACGCGACCAAACGCTAATCGTGTGCGGGTAGCGGATAGGTTAGTCTGCCAGAAGTTAATTTTTGCTTGCCAGGCGTGTGCGTGCCTGTCCCAGCCGCAGGTGCAGCATAAGCACTTCGGCCTGTTCTGAAGGAGTAAACATGGCGGTCTACAATTACGACGTAGTGGTGCTGGGTTCAGGCCCTGCGGGTGAAGGCGCGGCAATGAACGCGGCCAAGGCCGGACGTAAGGTGGCCGTGGTGGATAGCCGCCGAGAAGTGGGCGGTAACTGTACGCACCTGGGCACAATTCCATCCAAGGCCCTGCGTCATTCGGTTCGGCAGATCATGCAGTTCAACACCAACCCGATGTTTCGCCAGATTGGTGAGCCGCGTTGGTTTTCATTTCCCGATGTTTTGAAAAGTGCTGAGCGTGTGATCGCCAAGCAGGTTTCGTCACGTACCGGCTACTACGCCCGTAACCGCATTGATGTGTTTTTTGGCACCGGCAGCTTTGCCGATGAGCATACCGTCGAAGTGGTCTGCGCTAATGGTGTGGTTGAAAAACTGGTCGCCAAGCAAATCGTCATTGCCACCGGCTCGCGTCCCTATCGCCCGGTCGATGTGGACTTTCACCATCCGCGCATCTATGACAGTGACACTATTCTCAGCCTTGGCCATACCCCGCGCCGGATCATTATCTACGGTGCCGGGGTAATCGGTTCCGAGTATGCCTCGATCTTCAGCGGCCTTGGTGTGCTGGTCGATTTGATTGATAACCGTGACCAGTTGCTGAGTTTCCTTGATGCTGAGATCTCCGATGCGCTGAGCTATCACTTGCGCAACAACAACGTGCTGATTCGCCATAACGAAGAGTACGAGAGTGTTGAAGGTGTTGAGAACGGCGTCATCCTGCACCTGAAGTCGGGTAAGAAAATCAAGGCGGATGCGTTTTTGTGGTGTAACGGCCGTACGGGTAATACCGATCAACTTTGTCTCGAGAATATCGGCATTAAGGTCAATACTCGCGGGCAAATTG
>CAMCJM010000116.1 GCA_945874835.1 Pseudomonas synxantha
TTCGGCAAACTGAAGCATTACCGGCGGATTGCTACGCGTTTTGAGAAAAAGGCCAGTCATTTCAAGTCTATGCTGGCCTTCGCTGCAACCCTGTTGTGGCTCCGCTGATACGTCAACAGAACCTAGGAACATGAAGAAAAGTTCGGCACAAGGTTCTGAAGATCCGATTCTGCAGTGGGTGACTTTCCGTCTGGATAACGAAACCTATGGCATCAACGTGATGCAGGTCCAAGAGGTGTTGCGTTATACCGAGATTGCCCCTGTGCCTGGTGCGCCAAGTTATGTGCTGGGGATCATCAATTTGCGCGGTAATGTGGTCACTGTGATCGACACGCGTCAGCGCTTTGGTCTTGATTCGAGCGAAGTGACCGATAACACCCGCATTGTGATCATCGAGGCCGACAAGCAGGTTATCGGTATTCTGGTCGATAGCGTCGCCGAGGTGGTTTATCTGCGTCAGTCGGAAGTGGAAACTGCGCCGAACGTTGGCAATGACGAGTCGGCCAAGTTCATTCAAGGCGTATGCAACAAGAATGGCGAATTGCTGATTCTGGTTGAACTCGACAAGATGATGAGTGAAGAAGAGTGGTCCGAGCTGGAGGGCTTCTAAGCCATGCTCGAGGCACTGCTGGTCGCGCTAGCCCTGGTCTGTCTGGGGCTTGTGGCTGCGTGCATCTGGTTGGTCAAGCAACTGCGGCATGCTGTGAGTGTGCAAGGCGAGCGTGACGCTGTGCGCGATCGTCGTCTCAAGGAATTGAGTCGGCGGCTGGATGCTTACCTGACGGGCAGTGTGCAGATTGGCGAAGAACTCTATGAGCTGAGGCGCGTGGTCGCGCCCTTGCCCGACAAGCTCAATCAGATTGAGCAGCGCGACCCCAGTAGTTTGTCGTTCACCCAGGCAGCGCGCCTGGCTGGTATGGGTGCCAGCGTTGAAGACCTGACCCAGTCCTGCGGGTTGAACCAGGCCGAAGCTGAGCTGGTCAGCAAAATGCACCAAGCCAAGTTGCAGCGCTCCTGATTTCGCGCACTTAACGGTCGTGACCTTCCAATAAACGCAGCGGTGGCGTCACGTCGTTGTCGCGTGCATTGCCTGACGGGCATTTACCTTTCAGGTACCAGGCAAAGGCGATGATTTCTGCAATGCAGCGGTACAGCTGCTCAGGTATAGCTTCGCCCAACTCCAGGCGTGCCAAAAGTCGAACTAATTCAGCATTTTCATAAATTGGCACCTCGCATTCGCGGGCAATGGCCAGAATGGCTTCTGCCAGTTCGTCGTCACCTTTGGCGCTGAGTGTGGGCGTATTTTTGCCGTCATAGGTGAGGGCGATTGCCTGGCGCGGTGCGGTTTTTTTCATGCCGTTTCATCCACCCAGCGCTGCTCCAGGCTGGTACGTGGCCCGCGCGGTGGCGTACCTTGCTGACAGGCTAGATCAGCCACCTGCAGGCCCGCCTCGTTGAGGCGCTGGCGCAGATAATCCAATTGCCCGTCGATCAGTTCTACAGTGCTGCTGCGTTCGGCCCACAGTTGGCTCGAGATGCGGTTATGAATTAACTGGGCCTGCACTTGCAAGGGGCCGAGCGGGTCGAGGTCAAACGCCAGTTCGACCTTCCACAGGGTTTCCTTTTTCTCGGGCTTGTCCTCTGCGTTTTTATCCTCACGCTGGATCTTCACCTGCAAAGGCACCAGTTCCTGCTGGTTACGCATGGGTAGCTCCAGTTGCCAGGTTGTCAGCACGTTGCCATCGGGGCCCACTTGGCTTTGTGCAAGGCTCGATAGTTGATGGGTCTGCAGGCGTGAAATGGCGGCGGCGGCGAGTTTCAACAGCATTTCGAGATCAGCTTCGCCATCCATGGTTTGCAGTAGGCGTGAGGGCAGGGGGAAATTAAGCGCCTGCTGGCGGTTGCCAGCTTTGCCCAGGCTGCTCAATAGGTCTCGCGCCAGTGCCGGTATTGCCTGTGCCAGCGCGCCGCCTGCCGTTAGGCTAGCCAGGGGTGTGCCGGGGGGCAGTGTGGGCAGCAGTTGGTTAATCAGCCGCAGTAGATTGGCTTTAAGGTCGGCGGGCAAGGGGTGTGCCTGCCCAGTCAGTAGTTTGCTTTCAAGCAAAATACCGCTGTTTTCCATGGCTGAAGCGAGGCCTTTGGCCGTGCTCAGTTGATCGGCGTTGGGCAGGTTGGCAAAGAGCTTATCAATACTGGTGCGCAGCCCTTCGCTGGCCCCAGTGTTGTTTCGCAGGCTTTGCAAGGCACCGAAGAGGTTCTCCAGTGAGCCTTGCTTGTTGTTCTGTAAGCCCAGTTGTTGGCTGAGAACCAGCTGATCGAGCCGGCCGCTTAGGGGTAAAAAGCTCAACGCTTGGTTGCCTTGTACCTGGGCGCTGAGCAGGCTGCCGACGGGCAGTGGAAGGGGCGTTTCCAAGGCCAGTTTGCTTCCTGCCAGCGGGGTGTTGAGCAGGTTGAGCAATACCTTGTAAATCACCTGTTGGCCACGATCCTGCGGTACCTGCTCGCGACTTATCACGCTGCCTTGCAGCAAGGTGCCGACGGGTAATTGCTTGAGGTCCAGACTGGTCAGTGGCTTGTCGCCGCCCGTTAACGCCGACAGTGCCAGGCTGGTTGCCGATAAAGCCGTCACCGTCATGCTGGTGCCCTGCGCCAGTGGGCGGTTGCTGTTTACCTCCAGCGTGGCTTGGCGGCCATTGTCCAAGGTCAGCTTAAGCAGCATCTGAAAGCTCTGCGCGACCTCTTTTAGAGCAATGACTTTAGCTTTGGCGCTCTCGCCACTGCTCAGTAAACCTTGCATGGGTTGTAGCAGCTTAACGGCCATGTCTGCGGCAGCAGGCGTTACACGGCTGCTGGCAGGTGTTGGCGGTAGTGGGCGCGCGCTGCTGATTTCACTCATTAATGGGTTACACCCTGTCGAAAATGCCCGCTGCGGCAGGCGGTGCCGGGCATGTATAATCGCGCCCCGACTGAGCTGAGCGCGTTGAATGTGCCTCAGTATAGCGGCCAAGACTCTGTCGACTTAAACAGCTTTTGCCATTCCTCTTAGGTGCCGATGCTTTGACCAGCCCTCTTCTTGAAGCCGTGGCACTCACCTGTGAGCGTGACTGGCGCATGCTGTTCGAGCGCCTGGAGTTGCAACTGGTTCCAGGTGAGATGCTGCAGGTAGTGGGGCCTAACGGCAGCGGCAAGACCAGCCTGCTGCGTTTACTGTCCGGATTGATGCAGCCGACGGCCGGTGAGGTTCGCTTGCAGGGTCGCGCCCTCACAGAACCGCGCACTGAGTTGGCTTGTAACCTGTTATGGTTCGGTCATGCAGCCGGCATCAAAGGCTTGCTCACCGCTGAAGAGAACCTGACTTGGCTGTGTGCGCTGCATCAGCCGGCCTCGCGCGAGGCGATCTGGCAGGCATTGGCCGCCGTAGGCCTTCGCGGTTTTGAAGATGTGCCTTGCCACACTTTGTCAGCCGGTCAGCAGCGTCGCGTGGCGCTGGCACGTCTTTATCTGCCTGGGCCATCGCTCTGGGTGCTGGATGAGCCATTTACTGCGTTGGATAAAGCGGCAGTGGCCCAGCTTGAGCGGCATTTGGCCGCGCATTGCGAGCAGGGCGGTCTGGTTGTGCTCACCTCTCACCATGAATTAACGGTCAAACCCGCCGGTTACCGCGAGCTTGATCTGGGGCAGCGCAGCGTATGAGCAATGTTTTTACCCTGCTGCTGGCTCGGGAAGCACGCGTGCTGTTCCGGCGTCCCGCAGAGTTGGCCAACCCACTGGTTTTCTTTGCCATTGTGATTGCGCTCTTTCCGTTGGCGGTTGGCCCTGAGTCGCAGTTGTTACAAACCCTTTCGCCTGGCTTGGTCTGGGTGGCCGCGCTTTTGGCTGTATTGCTCTCGCTAGACGGGCTCTTTCGCAGTGATTTCGAAGACGGCTCACTCGAACAGTGGGTCCTTTCGCCGCACCCCCTGGCTCTTCTGGTTCTGGCCAAGGTGCTGGCACACTGGCTTCTGTCTGGCTTGGCGCTGGTGCTGTTGGCTCCGCTGATGGCACTGATGTTGGGCTTGCCAGGGCGCTGTCTGCCGGTGCTGCTGATTTCTCTGTTGTTGGGCACCCCGGTGCTCAGTTTGTTGGGCGCGGTGGGTGCCGCTCTGACCGTCGGGCTCAAGCGTGGCGGTGTGTTACTCGCCCTGTTGATTTTGCCGCTGTACATCCCGGTGCTGATCCTTGGCAGCGGTGCGTTACAAGCCAGCCTGCAAGGATTGCCGGTGGCCGGCCACCTGTTGTGGCTGGCCAGCCTCACTGCATTAGCAGTGACCTTGACACCTTTCGCCATCGCCGCCGGTCTTCGGATCAGCGTCGCTGAGTAGATAATAAGCCTGAATGGCCGCTCGGATCTGACGCTTGCGTGCGCCGGATTCAGCCCTAGCACTGATGAGTAATCTGATGAACTGGATGTGGTTTCACAAGCTTGGCTCGCCTAAATGGTTCTATGAAATCAGCCGCCTTTGGCTGCCTTGGCTCGCTGTCAGCGCGGTTTTGCTGTTAGTGACCGGTCTGGTCTGGGGGCTGGCCTTCGCGCCCCCGGATTATCAGCAGGGCAACAGCTTTCGCATCATCTACCTCCACGTGCCAGCCGCATTCCTGGCGCAATCCATCTACATCATGTTGGCCATCGCCGGCACGGTTGGGCTGGTGTGGAAGATGAAACTGGCGGATGTGGCCTTGCAGCAAGCTGCGCCCATTGGCGCCTGGATGACGGTTATCGCGTTGGTAACCGGCGCGATATGGGGCAAGCCCACCTGGGGCACCTACTGGGTGTGGGATGCGCGCCTGACCTCCATGCTGATCCTGTTGTTTCTCTACTTCGGCGTGATTGCCTTGGGCAATGCCATTACCAACCGCGACAGTGCCGCCAAAGCCTGTGCGGTGCTGGCCATCGTTGGCGTGGTGAATATTCCGATCATTCAGTACTCGGTGGAGTGGTGGAACACCCTGCACCAGCCGGCCACGTTCAGCATTGTGGCCAAACCCGCCATGCCGTTTGAAATGTGGATGCCGTTGTTGATCTCGGTGCTGGGGTTCTACTGCTTTTTTGGTGCCGTGCTGCTTATGCGCATGCGCCTGGAAGTACTTCGCCGTGAAGTCCGCAGCAGTTGGGCCAAGGCTGAGATCAAGGCGCAAGTGGAGAAAGGCCTATGAGTTTTGCCAGCTTTAGCGAATTTCTGGCCATGGGCACCCATGGACCGTTTGTCTGGACCTGTTATGCCATCAGTCTGGCTGTGTTGGCCCTTAATGTGGTGCTGCCGATTCTGGCGCGCCGACGTTTCCTGCAAGATGAGGCGCGCCGTATGCGCCGGGAGGAGTTGAAGTGAATCCTGTGCGCAAGAAACGCCTGTATGCCGTCATGGCTTTGGTGTCCGGTGCGGGTATAGCGGTGGCCTTGGCCCTCAGCGCCCTGCAGCAGAATATCAATCTGTTTTATTCACCGACCCAGATTGCGGCCGGTGATGCACCTGAAGAAGTCCGTATTCGGGCCGGTGGATTGGTTGCCGTGGGTTCGGTAACGCGCTCTGACAAGTCGCTGGATACCGACTTTGTGGTAACCGATGGCGTGGCCAACGTGACCATCCGTTACAACGGCATTCTTCCCGATCTGTTTCGTGAAGGGCAGGGCATCGTTGCCATGGGCAAGCTGAATGATCAGGGCGTGTTAATCGCCGATGAAGTGCTCGCCAAACATGATGAAAACTATATGCCACCCGAAGTCATGCAGGCGCTTGAGCAAAGCGGCATGAAACAGCAGCACGATGCGGCAAATGCCGCTAAGCAGGGGTACTGATAATGATTCCTGAGCTCGGCCATTTGGCCATGATTCTGGCGCTGTGTATGTGCTTGGTGCAGGCCACCTTGCCATTGATCGGTGCCTGGCGTGGCGACCGTCTGTGGATGAGTCTCGCGCGACCGGCGGCGTGGGGGCAGTTTGTCTTTCTGCTGATTTCCTTCGCCTGCTTGACCTATGCCTTTATGGTCGACGACTTCACCGTGGCCTATGTGGCCAACAACTCCAATACCGCGTTGCCGTGGTACTACAAATTTAGTGCCGTCTGGGGCGCGCATGAAGGCTCGCTGCTGCTGTGGGCGTTGATTCTGGCCGGCTGGACCTTTGCCGTAGCGATTTTCTCGCGCCAGTTGCCGGAAGAAATGCTGGCGCGGGTATTGGCCGTGATGGGCATTATCAGCATCGGGTTCCTGCTGTTTTTGATCGTCACCTCCAACCCGTTTGAACGCCTGATCTTCAACGCACCGGCCGACGGCCGTGACCTCAACCCGCTGCTGCAGGACTTCGGCCTGATCGTTCACCCACCGATGCTGTACATGGGTTACGTCGGTTTCTCGGTGGCCTTTGCCTTTGCCATCGCCGCGTTGCTGGGCGGTAAGTTGGACGCCGCTTGGGCGCGCTGGTCGCGGCCATGGACGCTGGTCGCTTGGGCTTTTCTTGGTATTGGTATCGCCCTGGGTTCGTGGTGGGCTTATTACGAACTCGGCTGGGGCGGCTGGTGGTTCTGGGACCCGGTAGAAAACGCCTCGTTTATGCCCTGGTTGGTCGGCACAGCCTTGATTCACTCACTGGCCGCGACGGAAAAACGCGGCGTGTTTAAAAGCTGGACCGTGTTGCTGGCCATTGCCGCGTTCTCCCTGAGCTTGCTGGGCACCTTCCTCGTACGCTCTGGCGTGCTGACCTCGGTTCACGCGTTCGCCAGTGACCCGGAACGCGGTGTGTTTATTCTGGCCTTCCTTCTGTTGGTGGTGGGTAGTTCGCTGGCCCTGTTCGCCGTGCGTGCCCCGGTGGTTAAAAGCCAGGTGGGCTTTGCCATGTGGTCGCGGGAAACCTTCCTGCTGATCAACAACATCATCCTGGTGGTGTCTTCGGCGATGATTCTGCTGGGGACTCTGTACCCACTGGTGCTGGATGCGCTTACCGGTACCAAGCTGTCGGTCGGTCCGCCTTACTTCGATGCGCTGTTTGTACCGCTGATGGGCCTGTTGATGGCGATGATGGCGGTGGGTGTAATGGTGCGCTGGAAGGACACACCGCTTAAGTGGCTGACCAGCATGCTGGTGCCGGTACTGATCACCACCGCCGTGTTGGCCTTTGCTTTGACCTTCCTGCATGGCGAGTTCCGCTGGTCTGTGCTGGGTGTGTGCTTGTTGTCGCTCTGGGTGGTGTTGGCCGGGCTGCGTGATATCCGCGAGAAAACTCGCCACAAAGGCCTGCTCAAGGGGCTGCCGAGCCTGACCCGAAGCTACTGGGGCATGCAGGTCGCGCACTTGGGTATGGCGGTGTGTGCGGTGGGGGTGATCCTCACCACCGTGGGCAGCTTCGAGCGCGACATGCGTATGTCGCCGGGTGATTCGGTCGATATCGGCGGTTATCGCTTTATTTTCGAAGGGGCTGAGCACTTTGACGGGCCGAACTTCAGCTCCGATAAAGGCACGGTTCGTGTGCTGCAAGACGAACGTGAAATTGCCGTGTTGCACCCGGAAAAACGCCTCTACACCGTGCAACAAACCGTGATGACCGAAGCAGGTATCGACGCGGGCATTACCCGTGACCTGTTTGTGGCCCTCGGTGAGTCACTTGAAGGCGGCGACTGGGCCGTGCGCGTACACATCAAACCATTTGTACGCTGGATCTGGCTGGGTGCATTGTTAATGGGCTTGGGTGGTTTGCTGGCTGCAGCTGACAAACGTTACCGCATGAAAGTGCGTACTAAGGTGCGTGATGCCTTGGGCATGGCAAACAGGGTTGGCACTTGATGTCTATGTATATGCGCGTTGTTTTTATTGCTTTTGTTGCAGGTGTCCTTGGCTCATTTGCATACATGTCGTGGATTCAAATGAATAAAAGGGACATTACTGAGCTGCCGTCAGCCCTGATTGGCAAGCCTTTCCCGGCATTCGCACTGCCCGCGCTGGATGACCCGCAACGTACGGTGACGGAGGCTGATCTTAAAGGCCGTCCGGCGCTGGTGAATGTCTGGGCCACTTGGTGCCCGTCGTGTCGGCATGAGCACCCGGTGCTTAATGAGTTGGCCAAGCGCGGCGTGCTGATTCATGGCGTCAACTACAAGGATGATCGTTCGGCGGCGCAAAAGTGGCTGCGTGAACTGCACAATCCCTATCAGTTGAACATTGAAGATGCCAAAGGCAGCCTGGGCCTTGATCTGGGCGTGTATGGCGCACCGGAAACCTTCTTCATTGATGCGCAGGGAACCATCCGCCATAAGTTTGTCGGCACCATTGATGAGCGCATCTGGCGTGAGCAGTTAGCGCCCATTTATCAGTCACTGGTTGATGAGGCAACGCCATGAAAGCCTGGATCAGCATTGCACTGTTAACCGCCGTTCTCGCTGGCAGCGTTCAGGCGGCCATCGACACCTATGAGTTCGACTCTGAGGCCGATCGTCAGCGCTACCGCACCTTGGTCGAGGAGTTGCGTTGCCCCAAGTGTCAGAACCAGAACATTGCCGACTCTGACGCCCCCATCGCCATGGACCTGCGTGAGCAGATTTTCCGCATGTTGGAAAAGGGCGAGAGCGATCAGCAAATTGTCGACTTTCTGGTCAGTCGTTATGGCGACTTCGTTCTCTATAAGCCGCCAGTAACCGGTCGTACGCTGCTGCTGTGGTATGGCCCGGCGATCTTCCTGGGGGCGGGTTTTGTGCTGCTCGGTTTTATCGTGCTGCGTCGGCGCGGCTCATCGGCGACAGCGGCCAATGGCCTGTCTGCTGATGAAGTGCAACGCCTTAAAGCGCTGCTTAATCAATCGTCCATGGATAACAAAGACTGATGATCGAATTTTGGTTGTGCGCCGGTCTGCTGTTGCTGACTGCTTTAGCCATCTTGTTGCTGCCTGTGCTACGTGGCCGTGGCGTCCAAGCTGAGGAAGACCGCACGGCGTTGAACGTTACCCTCTATCAGGAACGCCTGCAGGAGTTGCAAGCGCAGCATGCCGCCGGTGCGCTGGATGACCAGCAGCTGGCCAATGCCCGTGATGAGGCCGCGCGCGAATTACTCTCTGATACCGAAGGCGCGCAGGCTGTCCCGGTTAAACGTTCACTGGGGCGTGCGGTGCCGCTGATTTGTGCGCTGCTGGTGCCGGTACTGGGTGTTGGCTTGTACCTGCACTGGGGTGTGATCGACGAGGTTGAACGCGCACGCACCTTTGTCGATCAACCTAAGACGATTGAGGAAATGACCGCGCGCCTGGAGGAGGCCACGCAGAAGAACCCTGACTCGGCAGAAAGCTGGTATTTTCTCGGGCGCACCTACATGGCCCAAGAACGTCCTGCTGATGCAGCCAAGGCGTTTGAGCGCGCTGTTGGTGTGGTCGGGCGTGAACCCGAGTTACTGGGCCAATGGGCGCAAGCGTTGTATTTTGCCGGTGACAAGCAGTGGACTGACCAACTACAGAGCATGACCGACGACGCCCTTAAAGGCGATCCGGCTGAAGCCACGACGCTGGGGTTGTTGGGCATTGCCGCGTACGAGGGTGGTCAGTACCAGCGCGCCATCGAGTATTGGCAGCAACTGGTGGCGGTATTACCGGTAGAAGACCCGTCGCGTCAGGCCATTCAGGGCGGCATTGAACGTGCCCGCCAACAACTGGGTATTGCCACACCAGAAGCCGCAGCCGAGAACGCACCGGGCATTAGCGTCAAGGTCGAACTGGCGCCTGAGTTGAGCGATAACGTTCAACCGGGTGATGCGGTATTCATCTTTGCCCGCGCGGTTTCCGGGCCGCCGATGCCACTGGCAGTCAAGCGTTTGACCGTGGCGGATCTGCCTGCCGAGGTCAGCCTGTCGGATAACGATGCGATGATGCCGCAGCTGAAAATTTCCGGCTTTGAGCAGGTGCAACTGGTGGCGCGTATTTCACGCAGTGGTAACGCCACCGCAGGCGAGTGGATCGGTAGCAGCCAGCCCATCGATAGCAAAACTACAGAACTGCAGCAATTGCGCATCGACACGGCGGATACGCCTACACCTTGATGCGGGCAGCCAGCGGCAGCGTATTCGGCGCAACGTTTAAACACACGCGCTGAATACGCTGCCGTTTTTTTATGGGCTAAGCGGCCGAAGGATGTTATGCGGTTTTAATGTGCCGGGCAGGGGGTCGCAGGTCGGCGTTCAATGTCAGTTTCGAATGCTTCGATGAGTCGGCACAGGGGTTGGCCTTCTGCTGCGCATTGATCCGCATGGTTCCACTGCTCAACCGCCTGGTGCATGACCTGCGCCAAGCGCTGGCACTCGTCAATGTGCGCTTGCAGCGCGCGCAAGCGCTCATTGAGCAGTTCGCGCACCTCGCTGCAAGGGGCGCGGTCCTGCTCAGCCCCACTGAGAATGCGTTGGATATCCTTGAGGCTAAACCCCATACGCCGGGCGCGGGCAATAAAGCGCAAGCGTTGCAGGTCAGTGGCCGCGTATTGCTGATAACCGTTTTGCGGATCGCGCGTGGGCTTGAGTAACCCGAGCGCGGTGTAGTGGCGCACGGTATCAGCGCTAACAGCGGCTGCTTTGGCCAGTTGGGCAACGTGCATAATCACTCTCCAGAACCTTGTGGCCGCATCAGGGTAAAACCTGCGGGCGGCCCATGGGTCAAGCGTGCAGGGTTACTCGGCAATCTGCAGCTTGCGGGCTTCATGGTAGAAGAAGCGAAGTTTCTCGTACTCGAACGGTGAGTTGAGCTGACCGTAACGGAAGTTCACCGTGGAGCGTTGATCAACCACTTCCAGCAGGGTGATTTGCGGGTGACTGCTTGCGGATTTCGGTGAACGTGACCGCTCATTTCGCTAACAACGTGACCG
>CAMCJM010000117.1 GCA_945874835.1 Pseudomonas synxantha
ACCTGGAGGTCGGTGTCGGAAAGCGGCGACACAAATTTCATGGAGAATCCTGGGGTGCGCTGAAACCGGGTGCTAATTATGAACGAAAACTTCGGTTCGGGTACTTAACAGCGCAACAAATTGACCGGCGACGCAATGTCGCCAGTCAACTTAGCCCTCATATTGATGCGACCCAAAGTCGCACCCAGCGCACTCGATACATTCTTCCCCTGCAACTTGAGCTAATCTCCCCCTCAGTCGCCATTTGCTATAACTCCAAGGCGATTCCTATCCTTTGCGCTTGATCGTTCTAGGCACCTAATGCCTCTGGTGTTGTCTCGCTCATTTGTTTGTGCGGGCCTGCCAAAGGCCTAGAAAGCCTCGCTGCTGCGGCGTGCGTCGTTGCAATGAGTACATGCTTTCTACATACTTGCCGCCGTTTTTTGCCCCTAGAAAATCCATTAACCGTGGAACCCATAATGAGCACAGCAATCAGTCAGACTGCTTATAACTACAAGGTGGTTCGCCAGTTCGCCGTAATGACGGTGGTCTGGGGAGTCATTGGCATGGCTTTAGGCCTGTTCATCGCCGCACAACTCGTGTGGCCTGGACTCAACTTGGGCATGGAATGGACGACTTTCGGTCGCCTGCGCCCCCTTCACACCAACGCGGTGATCTTTGCTTTCGGCGGTTGCGCGCTCATGGCCACCTCGTTTTACGTGGTGCAACGTACCAGCCAGGCACGGCTGATCTCGGATGGCTTGGCGGCTTTTGTGTTCTGGGGCTGGCAAGCGGTGATCGTCGCGGCGGTCATTACCTTGCCGATGGGTTTCACCGGGTCCAAGGAATATGCCGAACTCGAGTGGCCAATTGACATCCTGATTACTGTGGTCTGGGTGGCCTATGCCATTGTGTTCTTCGGCACGGTGGTGAAACGCCAGACCAAGCACATTTATGTGGGTAACTGGTTCTATGGGGCATTCATACTGGTTACGGCCATGCTGCATATCGTCAACAGCGCCGCTGTTCCGGTCAGCCTGTTCAAGTCGTACTCGATGTATGCCGGCGCGACTGACGCCATGATTCAGTGGTGGTATGGCCACAACGCCGTGGGTTTCTTCCTGACCACGGGCTTCCTGGGGATGATGTACTACTTCGTTCCCAAGCAAGCTGAGCGTCCGATTTACTCGTATCGCTTGTCGATTGTGCATTTCTGGGCACTGATCACCCTGTACATCTGGGCTGGTCCGCACCACCTGCACTACACCGCACTGCCTGACTGGGCGCAGTCTCTGGGCATGGCCATGTCGATCATTCTGCTGGCACCAAGCTGGGGCGGCATGATTAACGGCATGATGAGCCTGTCGGGGGCCTGGCATAAGCTGCGTACCGACCCAATTCTGCGCTTCTTGGTGGTATCGCTGGCGTTTTACGGCATGTCGACCTTTGAAGGTCCGATGATGGCGATCAAAACCGTCAACGCGCTTTCCCACTACACCGACTGGACCATCGGCCACGTACATGCCGGTGCTCTCGGCTGGGTAGCGATGATCTCCATCGGTGCGCTCTACCACTTGGTTCCCAAAGTGTTTGGTCGTCCGCAGATGCACAGTGTTGCGCTGATCAACACGCACTTCTGGCTGGCCACTATCGGTACCGTGCTGTACATCGCGTCCATGTGGGTCAACGGCATCACCCAGGGTTTGATGTGGCGCGCAGTCAACGAAGACGGCACCCTCACCTACTCCTTCGTTGACGCCCTTGAAGCCAGCCACCCCGGTTACGTGGTACGCATGATTGGCGGCGCATTCTTCGTTGCCGGCATGCTGTTGATGGCCTACAACACTTATCGCACCGTGCGTGCCGCAAAAGCCTCTGAATATGAAGCTGCTGCACAGATGCCTGCCACCCAACTCTCTGCCGGGAGCGCGCACTGATGAAACACGAAATCATTGAGAAGAATATTGGCCTGATGGCGCTGCTGATGGTTTTAGCCGTCAGCATCGGTGGCCTGACTCAAATCGTTCCGCTGTTTTTCCAGGGCGTGACCAACGAGCCGGTGGAAGGCCTCAAGCCTTACACCGCGCTGCAGTTGGAAGGCCGCGACGTTTACATCAAGGAAGGTTGTGTCGGCTGTCACTCGCAGATGATTCGCCCGTTCCGCGCCGAAACCGAGCGTTATGGCCATTACTCGGTCGCTGGTGAAAGCGTATGGGATCACCCCTTCCTGTGGGGCTCCAAGCGTACCGGTCCGGACCTGGCCCGCGTCGGTGGTCGCTACTCTGATGAGTGGCAGCGTGCCCACTTGTACAACCCACGCAACCTCGTCCCCGAGTCAAAAATGCCGGCCTACCCATGGCTGGTTGAGAAAAGACTCGACGGCGAAAACACTGCGAAAAAGATGGAAGTCATGCGCAACTTCGGCATTCCTTACACTGACGAAGACATCGCTGGTGCTAAAGAGGCTGTGAAAGGCAAAACCGAGATGGACGCCATTGTTGCGTACCTTCAGGTTCTCGGCACATCCATCAAGAACAAACGGTAACGCACTATGGATATCGGGATGATTCGCGGCATAGGCACAGCAGTGGTATTTATCGCCTTTATTGGCGTAGTGCTCTGGGCCTACAGCAGCAAGCGTAAATCCAGCTTCGACGAGGCCGCTAACCTGCCCTTCGCCGACGATCCCACACCCAATGAGCGTGACGAGCAATCTTCCAGGAGCAATAACCAATGACCACGTTCTGGAGTTGGTACATAACCATTCTGTCTCTGGGCACCATTTTCGCTTTGACGTGGCTGATTTTCGGCACGCGTAAAGGCCAGCGTGAAGAGACCACCGAAGAAACCGTAGGCCACTCCTTTGATGGCATTGAGGAGTTCGATAATCCACTGCCAAAGTGGTGGTTCATGCTGTTTATCGGCACCATCATTTTTGCGCTGGGCTACCTGGTGCTTTACCCCGGCCTGGGCAACTGGAAAGGCCTGCTGCCGGGCTATAGCTACCTCGACAACAAAGAGCAAACAGCCTTTGCCACAGGTGATAGCGGTTGGACCGGCGCCCACCAGTGGGAAAAAGAAATGGCTAAAGCTGACGCTCAATATGGGCCGATCTTCGCCAAATATGCAGCCATGCCAATTGAACAAGTCGCGCAGGATGAGCAAGCCCTTAAGATGGGTGGACGCCTGTTTGCCTCCAACTGCTCGGTTTGCCACGGCTCTGACGCCAAAGGCGCTTACGGCTTCCCGAACCTGACGGACAACGACTGGCTGTGGGGCGGTGATCCGCAATCGATCAAAACCACACTGCTGGCAGGTCGCCAAGCGGTAATGCCTGCTCAACTGGACGCACTGGGCGAGGAAGGCATTCGTAACGTCGCAGGATATATTCGCAGCTTGTCCGGTTTGAAAAACCCAGAGGGTATTTCGGTTGACCTTGCCGCAGGTCAAAACATCTTCGCGACCAATTGCGCAGTCTGTCACGGTGCTGACGCCAAAGGCCAACAGGTCATGGGCGCGCCAAACCTGACTGATAAAGTGTGGCTTTATGGCTCCAGCTTCGCTCAGGTGCAACAAACTCTGCGCCATGGTCGCAATGGCATGATGCCCGCCCAGGAAGATTTCCTTGGCAATGACAAAGTGCATCTGCTGGCGGCTTACGTGTACAGCCTGTCACAGGACAAAACCGAGAAGTGATTC
This sequence comes from Pseudomonas synxantha, assembly GCA_945874835.1. Taxonomy (GTDB): domain Bacteria; phylum Pseudomonadota; class Gammaproteobacteria; order Pseudomonadales; family Pseudomonadaceae; genus Aquipseudomonas; species Aquipseudomonas synxantha_B. The sequence continues at coordinate 3,679 of CAMCJM010000117.1, forward strand.
TCCCGTTCGGCAAGCGCGACCGCAGGTCGCACTTGTCGAGTGATCATCAGGCGTACCATAGCGCACGAGCACGTATGACTTTGATCGGCACGTATCGATTAGAGCAGCCAATCAACCGCCGTGGTACGAACTGATGAGCACGCAAATTCCAGTTAAAGATGTCACCCCTGCCCCGGCCAAGGTCGAAGTAATTGATCTGTACGCCAACCGCGAAAAAATCTATACCCGCTCCTTTACCGGCATCTTTCGCAACTTGCGCATGCTCGGTGGCGCAGTCTTATTCCTACTGTATTTCGGCACCGTCTGGCTGAGTTGGAACGGTCGCCAAGCTGTGTGGTGGAACCTGCCTGAACGCAAGTTCTACATTTTTGGCTCGACCTACTGGCCGCAAGACTTTGTACTGCTCTCCGCACTGCTGATCATCGCTGCCTTCGGCCTATTTTTTATAACCGTCTTCGCCGGCCGCGTCTGGTGTGGCTACACCTGCCCACAAAGTGTCTACACCTGGATTTTCATGTGGGCGGAGAAGATCACCGAAGGCGATCGCAACCAACGCATGAAGCTCGACAAAACCCCGATGAGCGCGAAGAAATTCCTGCGCAAGCTGGCCAAGCACAGCATTTGGATGGGGGTATCCCTTGCGACCGCCATCACCTTTGTCGGTTACTTCACGCCGATTCGCGAACTGATCCCAGAGCTTTTCACCCTGCAAACCGGCGGCTGGGCCCTGTTCTGGGTGGGCTTCTTTACCCTCGCCACCTATGGCAACGCCGGTTACTTGCGTGAACAGGTGTGCATCTACATGTGCCCTTACGCCCGCTTCCAGAGCGTAATGTTTGACCAAGACACACTGATCGTTTCCTACGACCCGCGCCGTGGCGAAGCACGTGGTCCGCGCAAAAAAGACGCGGACTACAAATCCCAAGGACTGGGCGACTGCATCGACTGCAAAATGTGCGTCCACGTCTGCCCGACTGGCATCGATATTCGTGACGGCCTGCAAATCGAGTGCATTGGCTGCGCCGCCTGTATTGATGCCTGCGACAGCATCATGGAAAAGATGAACTACCCCAAAGGGCTGATCAGCTACACAACCGAACACAACCTCTCGGAACAAAAGACCCATCTGGTGCGGCCACGCCTGATCGGCTATGCCGTGGCGCTGCTGGTCATGTTCGGTGTATTTGCCTGGGCCATCGCCGACCGCTCGCTGGTGGAATTGGACGTATTGAAAGACCGCGTGCTCTACCGCGAAAACGAGGAAGGCCGGATCGAGAACGTCTACACCTTGAAGATCATGAACAAAGCACAACATGCTGTAACTTACTTGATTACCGCCGACGGCCTTGATGACTTAGTGTATGAAGGCAAACGTGAGATCAAGGCTGTGGCCGGCGAAGTGTTGTCGCTCCCCGTTGAGCTGTCCATCGAGCCCGAGAAACTCCCCTCAAGCACCAATGAAATTACCTTCCACCTGCAAGCGGTGGACGATCCAAGCATCAAAACTAACGCCGCCAGCCGCTTTATCGGCCCCAGCGTGCGCTGACCTGAGAAGACCATGACTGAACAAACCCCCGAGATCATCAAGCCTTGGTACAAACAATTTTGGCCCTGGTTTCTGATTAGCCTACTGGCGTACTCCGTGGTGCAGGGACTAACCCTGCTGACCATCGCAACCAAGAACCCGCCGGGGCTGATTTCCGATGACTATTACGACGTAGGCAAAGGCATCAACCAGTCGCTTGAACGAGAAAATCTTGCCGCGCGCCTGCAACTGCATGCCGCACTGGTACTTGATGATGAAACCGGTACAGCCACCTTGCAGCTCAATGGCAACAGCCGTCCGCAGCAATTGGTGCTGAACGTTATTTCGCCCACGCAACCGGAGCGAGACCGTCGCGTCATCCTGCAGCCACGTGAAGACGGCAGCTACAGCGGGCAGATGATCGATGCCATCAGTGGCCGTCGTTTTGTTGAATTGATCGGCCAGGAAGGCGGCAAAGACTGGCGCCTGTTTGAGGAGAAGACCGTTGAAAGCGGTCGGCGTATGTACCTCGGGGATGTTCAGTAAGCATACCGATGGCCAACCCAACCCCCTGCTACCACTGTGGCTTGCCGGTACTCACCGGCAGCCGCTATCAAGCCTCAGTACTGGGTGCAACCCGCGAAATGTGCTGCCCGGGCTGCCAGGCAGTGGCCGAAGCCATTGTCAGCAGCGGCTTGGAGCACTATTACAAGCACCGCAGTGAAAACGCCTCCAATCCGCAAAGCTTGCCGCAAGCCTTGCCCGATGAGCTGGCGCTCTACGACCGCAGCGACGTGCAGCAACCTTTTGTTGAACACGACGGCGAGCTCAGTGAAACCTGCCTGTTGATCGAAGGCATCAGCTGCGCGGCGTGCGGCTGGCTGATTGAAAAACACCTTCGTGCCATCCCAGGCGTCAGTGAAGCGCACTTAAACCTCTCCAACCATCGCCTGCAGGTGCGCTGGACCGATAGCCAACTGCCGCTCAGCAGCCTGCTCAAGGCGCTGCGCAAAATCGGCTATGCCGCCCACCCCTGGCAAGCTGATGCTGCCGCCGAGCAATTACAGCGGGAAAACCGTCGCGCCATGCGCGAACTGGGCGTAGCTGGCATGCTGTGGATGCAGGTGATGATGGCCACCATGGCCACCTGGCCGGAGTTCAACATCGACCTCACGCCCGAGCTCGATAAAATCTTGCGCTGGGTCAGCTTGTTTCTGACCACGCCGATTGTTTTCTACTGCTGTGGTCAATTCTTCCGCGGTGCTTTGCGTGACCTGCGCACCCGGCACCTGACCATGGATGTATCGGTGTCGCTGGCAATTGGCGGCGCCTATGTCGCCGGTATCTGGTCAACCATCACCGGCCAAGGCGAGTTGTATTTTGACGCAGTGGGCATGTTTGCCTTGTTCCTCTTGGCCGGCCGCTATTTGGAACGCCGAGCCCGAGAGCGCACAGCGGCTGCCACCTCACAGTTGGTCAATCTGCTCCCTGCTTCTTGCTTGCGCCTGGACGCCGACGGACAAAACCAGCGCATTCTGCTTAGCGAATTGCGTGTCGGCGATCAGGTGCTCGTGCCGCCTGGTGCGCTGTTGCCCGCCGACGGCCGTATTGTCCAAGGCCAATCGAGCGTCGATGAATCGCTATTGACCGGCGAATACCTGCCGCAGCCGAGGGCTGTGGGCGACAGCGTGACTGCAGGCACGCTCAACGTTGAAGGCCCCTTGTGCGTGGAGGTGCAGGCGCTGGGGGACGCTACGCGCCTGTCGGCCATCGTGCGCTTGCTGGAGCGTGCGCAAAACGATAAACCGCGCCTGGCGGTGCTGGCTGATCAGGTCGCGCAGTGGTTCCTGTTGATCGTATTGGTGGTCGCGGCCATCGTCGGCTGGGCATGGTGGCAAATCGACCCGTCGCGGGCTTTTTGGATTGTGCTGTCCTTGCTCGTGGCCACCTGCCCCTGCGCGCTGGCGCTGGCCACCCCAACCGCACTGACCGCCGCCACAGGCTCGCTGCACAAGCTTGGCATGCTGCTGACTCGCGGTCATGTCCTGGAAGGCCTCAACCAGATCGACACCCTGGTGCTGGATAAAACCGGCACCCTGACCGAAGGCCGCCTGACCCTAAGCGCCATCCACCCACTGCGTGAGATGGATGCGGACAGTTGCCTGGCATTGGCCGCCGCTCTGGAAAACCGCTCCGAACACCCCATTGCCCGCGCCTTTGGCTTGGCCCGTGAAGCCGCCGATGAGGTCGAGAGCCATCCAGGCCTGGGCCTGCAGGGCTGCGTCAAAGGCCGCACACTTAGGATTGGCCAGGCCGACTTCGTTTGCACCCTGAGCCAGCAAACAGCGCCGCGCATTACCGGTGAAAACGGTCAATGGCTGCTATTGGGCGATGAGCAAGGGCCGCTGGCCTGGTTCGTTCTGGATGACCGTCTGCGTGACGATGCGCCGCAACTGATCAACATGGCCAAGGCCAAGGGTTGGCAGATCATGCTGCTGTCAGGCGACAGTTCGCCCATGGTGGCCGAGGTGGCACGCCAACTAGGGATTGATGATGCGCGTGGCGGCCTGACGCCCGATGCAAAACTCGCTGTGCTCAAGCAGTTGCATGGCGAAGGGCGTCGGGTGCTGATGCTCGGCGATGGCGTCAACGATGTGCCCATTCTGGCCGCTGCGGATATCAGCGTGGCCATGGGCAGTGCCACCGACCTGGCGAAAACCAGCGCCGATGCTGTCTTGCTGTCCGATCGACTGAGCAGCTTGGTACAAGCCCTACACATGGCGCAACGTACTCGCCGCATCATCATCGAGAACCTCACCTGGGCCAGTCTGTACAATGGCTTGGTGCTGCCTTTCGCGGCTGTCGGCTGGATTACCCCGATCTGGGCAGCCATCGGCATGTCAGTCAGTTCGCTGCTCGTGGTGTTAAACGCTCTGCGCCTGACACGGGTTCGCCCCGTAGATTGGGTTGCCAAGCGTAGCGACCAAGCCCAACCTGTTCAGGCCGCTGCCAGCCCCTAAAGCCACACGACGTTGTGGCTTCGTTACGCTCAGCGCCAACCTACGCGATACCGCGTCCCATACCCACCCGGAGATCCCATGCCCGCTCTCTATATCCTGATCCCGGTGGCCATCGCGCTGGTCGGTTTCGCCATCTGGTTGTTTTTCTGGGCAGTGGACAGCGGCCAGTTCGACGACCTGGACGGCCCAGCGCATAGCATCCTGTTCGACGATGAAGACCCCAAACATCAGGCTGCGGTAAACGAGGTGCACGAGCAGCACAACCCAACCAAACCGGACGAACCGGGTAAGACCGATGCTTGAACTGCTCCCGCTGCTGATTTCAGCCCTGATTCTCGGCTTGCTCGGTGGCGGTCATTGTTTGGGCATGTGTGGCGGCCTGATGGGCGCATTGACGCTGGCGATCCCGGCAGAAAAACGCCAACAGCGCTTTTCTTTCCTGCTCGCCTACAACCTCGGGCGCATCCTCAGCTACGCCCTGGCCGGCCTGCTGATCGGTCTCGCCGGCTGGGCGCTGAGCGCCGGCCCACTAGCCACCCTCATACGCGTCCTCGCCGGTTTACTGCTGATAGCCATGGGGCTTTACCTGGCAGGCTGGTGGAGCGGCCTTACCCGCATTGAAGCCCTTGGCCGAAATCTATGGCGCATTATTCAGCCGCTGACCAAGCATTTTATGCCCGTCACCAGCGCACCCAGGGCACTCGTGCTCGGTGCGCTTTGGGGCTGGCTGCCATGCGGCCTGATCTACAGCACCCTGCTCTGGGCAGCGAGTCAGGGTAATGCCTTGAACAGTGCCGCCTTGATGTTCGCCTTTGGCCTGGGCACGTTGCCTGTGCTGATGGCCACCGGCCTCGCAGCAGAGCGCGTAACCGCCCTCTTGCGCCGCCAGGGCATTCGTCTGGCAGGGGGGATTCTGGTCATGTTGTTTGGTCTGTGGACACTGCCTGGCCCACATCAGCATTGGCTAATGGGTCACTGAAACGCCGACAAAAGGCAACGGCACTCGCGCCCTGGATCGATTTTGGCTTGATACAAGTCAAAACACACCCTCTGCGCCGCTCTTAGACTCGCCGGTACTGAAAGCCAGACCGGGAATACCCGCATGCTCAACGCTATCCAGTGGGACAGCAATCTGATTCGTCGTTACGACCAGGCAGGCCCCCGCTACACCTCGTACCCGACCGCCGTGCAGTTCCACGAACGCATTGGCCAGTTCGACCTGCTGCATGCCCTGCGTGACAGCCGCAAAGTCCTGCGTCCGCTGTCGCTGTATGTGCATATCCCGTTCTGCGCGCACATCTGTTACTACTGCGCCTGCAACAAGGTGATCACCAAAGATCGCGGCCGCGCCCAGCCCTACCTGGAAAAACTTCAACGCGAAGTGGCCATTGTCAGCCGTCATCTTGATCAGCGACAGACCGTCGAACAGCTGCATTTTGGCGGCGGCACGCCCACCTTCCTCAGCCACGACGAACTGCGCCATCTGATGGCCCACCTGCGCCAGCACTTCAACCTGCTCGATGACGACAGCGGCGACTACAGCATCGAGATTGACCCGCGCGAAGCTGACTGGTCGACCATGGGCCTGCTGCGCGAGCTGGGCTTCAACCGCGTCAGCCTGGGCGTGCAAGACCTGGACCCTGCCGTGCAGCGCGCGGTCAACCGCCTGCAAACACTGGAAGAAACCCGCGCGATTGTCGAAGCCGCGCGCACCCTGCAATTTCGCTCAGTCAACATCGATTTGATTTACGGCCTGCCGCTGCAAACCCCCGAGCGTTTCGCCCGTACGGTGGAAGAAGTCATCGCCCTGCAACCGGATCGGCTGTCCTTGTTCAACTACGCGCACTTGCCAGAACGCTTTATGCCGCAGCGGCGGATCAACACCAGTGACCTGCCAAGCCCGGTCGACAAGCTCGCCATGCTGCAAGCCAGCATCGAACAACTGAATGCCGCGGGTTATCGCTACATCGGCATGGATCACTTCGCCCTGCCCGACGACGAACTGGCCAGCGCCCAGGAAGACGGCAGCCTGCAGCGTAATTTCCAGGGTTACACCACCCACGGTCATTGCGACCTGATTGGCCTTGGTGTTTCTTCAATCAGCCAAATTGGCGATCTCTACTGCCAGAACAACAGCGACCTGAACATCTATCAGGACAGCCTCGGCAATAACGAACTGGCAACCCTGCGTGGCTTGCACTGCGACGCTGACGACCGCGTACGCCGCGCGGTGATCCAACAGCTGATTTGTCACTTCCAGCTGCGCTTTGCCGATATTGAGCAGGCGCATGGGATAAATTTCCGCAGTTACTTCGCAGAAATCTGGCCGCAACTGCAGCAAATGGCCAGCGATGGCCTGATTGACTTGAGCGTCCAAGGTATCGACGTCAAACCGGCGGGTCGACTGCTGGTCAGGTCGCTGTGCATGCTATTTGATCGCTACCTGTGTGAGCAAAGCCAACAGCGTTTCTCACGGGTTATCTAGGTTCTGTTGACGTAAGCCACCGGCTAGAATCTGGCTTTTGCCATGACCGACAGAAGCCAGTTAAGCGATACCGAGTGGGCTCATATACAAAGCCTGCTGAGTGCCACAAAGGGGATACGGCTACTGAACGCACCCAGTTGTCGA
>CAMCJM010000118.1 GCA_945874835.1 Pseudomonas synxantha
ACTTGAAGCGCATGGCCGTATTACGCCCGCAAATCAGAAATTGAGCAAAAAACAGGCATAAATCCGGGTAAATTGGCAAAAAATGCCTGATTTCCGGAAAAGCCAATGCTCTATCTGTCTGCGGGGCTCAAGTCCGACAGGCTGCTAGGGCGCGGCAAACATCGCCGTCCAGTAAATCCCCGCATCGCTTTTCGGGTCACTGGCGTAGGCTGCGCCCAGTTCAGTGAACAACGGGCTCATCAGATTGGCGCAATGTGCCGGGCTGGCTAACCAACCGGCGACCACCTTGGCAGGGCTGTCCAGCCCGGCGGCGATGTTTTCACCCACCCGCTGGCCACTATAACCGGCCAGCTCTGCACGGTCTCCCGGCGTGCGACCATCACGGTCCTGATGATCAAAGAAGTTGCCGTTGGCCATCGCGCGGCTATGACTTTCCGCCGTTGCACCCAAGGTGGCATTCCAGGCCAACGGTGCGGCTGCGTTAAATGCCTCAGCGCCGCACTGACGTGTCGCACTGCGGGCTTCGTTAATCTGCTGCAAGAGTTTCTGCCCTTTGGCCTGCCAATCACCCAGACGCCCGGCGAGCATGGGCCGAGCCAGCCAATGCGCCAGTCGCGATCAGCTCGGCTGATGCCGATATCGACAAACTGCGGGTCCAGCACGATCTGACAGAAGCTGTCCTTGATGATCTGCAGGGCAGCATTGGCATCACGCGGGCCAGAAAGGCTAATGGCCTGCACGTTGACCATCGGATAGCCACTGCGGGTCATCGCCGCCTGCAAATCGCTGCGACCCACGGCGGGTAACAGCAAGCGCGAGTCCGCCGCCAGAGGTGGTAACGGCGGCGAGGCATCGTTGCCACAGCGCTGCACATCACTGCGATAGAGGTTGATCAGGCTGAGCAGTTGCGCTTCCTCGACTGCATGCGCGACGACCGACTGCCCCATCACCAGCACCAGCGCTGCACACGCCCCAAGCCCATACCTTGTGCCCATAAGACTCCCCAGTAAACCGCACCACGGCTGCATAAAAACCGATCTTGGCGCACCTTGGGTTTGGAAACCAGACCCAGATCATCTCGGGCTGCATGATCTGCCGGGCATCACACGTAAACGCTTATACCGCCCTTCGCCTGTAGCCAATCGCGGTAGGTGCTCAGCGAGTTGGTTTGTTGATCGCCGTTGTAGCCGACAAAACTGTCACTTTTATCCAGGCCGGCATCGACCAGCTTGTTGATTTGCGCCAGCAGTTTGGCCTCATCATCACGGTCCATATTGGCCACGTCTGGCAGGGCAATTTTCGAGCTGGCGCTGTCCTGTTCGGCCACCGAGCGAAACCGGTCGCTGGCGATGGCTGAGCTGGCACCGCTGCTTTGCGCCTGCATGGCGCGCAATAGTCCGCCGCGGCTACTGTCCACCAAGCTGCTGGCGAAGCGGCGAATTTCCGCGAGTGGGTCTTTTGCAGCAGCAGGGCTTGCTTCAGCTTTTTCGCTACTGGCAGCGCCAGCGGGTGCGCTGGTTTTCGCGCTGTTGGCAAAGTAGCTCGCGAGTGGCGAGTTGGCGGAAATGCTGGTCATGGCGAGTCCCTGCGGCGGTCAGATGCACAGGCCTAAGCAGGATATGGGCCATACGTCTGTAGCCCAGATCGCAAGGGGATCTGACTCTTAAGCACGGCCATTGAGCGCGGACAGGTTTTGCCGCCCTGGCCACTGCTTTGCCGCCTAAAGGCAGCTTGGCGCAAGCCAGAAACGACAGCGCCCGCACAATCTAATGCGCGGGCGCGAGCAGTAAATGATTAGGCTGCACGCCATGCAGGCAGCCCGTAGGAATTAAACCGCGCGCAATTGCTCTTCAGCGAGAAAGTCCTCACGCAGCAGCGCGTCTTGGCTGATATCGGCGGCGTCATCAGCCTGCAGTGGAGTGGCGCGTTTGTTACGCAGCTTGCCGAACTGATGCTCAAGCGCGTGGTGCAGTTTTTCGATGGAGCCGTCGATGGCTTGCTCGAGTGATTCGGCTTTGTGGGTGACGGAAAGTGGTTGCAGGCCTTTTGGCCGGGCTTCGATCTGGCAGCGTTTGTCCTGTGCGCCAGCTTTGGCGCCATTGTCGTCATGCAGGTGGACAACGATACGGGTCAGTTCGTCGTCAAAGCGTTCCAGCTTGCTGGCAACACTGGCACTTACCCACTCAACCAGCCGTGCGCTGCCTTCGATATGGTTATCGCTGTGAACTTGGATTTGCATAAAGCTTTCCTTCTTCAACTGTTCGCGAATAGCGCCGCTCAACTAAGCGACAATCTCAGCCTACGCCACCTAGCCCCCCTTTAGGCAAGCCCCCAAATTGAATATCTTCAGCCCGTCGCCCCGGTCGTGACCTCGCCAATGTGGCCAATGCCATGCGCTCCGTGGGTTACAGGCTGATGACAGCAAATCAAACAAAAGTTGTCCGAAGCGGTAAACGCATCAGCTTTTGAGGCGATAGCCGGTTTTAAAAATCCAGCCCACCGCCAAAATACACAGCAGTAAAAAACCCAGAATCATGGCCAGGCTTAGCCCCACATTGACATCGGAAACACCGTAAAAACTCCAGCGAAATGCGCTGATCAGGTACACCACCGGGTTGAACAAGGTCACGGTCTGCCAAGCCGGTGGCAGCATGCTGATCGAGTAGAACGCGCCACCGAGGAAGGTCAGCGGCGTGACGATCAGCGCCGGCACCACCTGCAATTTTTCCCAGCCATCGGCCCACACGCCGATGATGAAACCGAACAAGCTGAAGGTCAGCGCGGTGAGCACCAGAAACGCCAGCATCCACAGCGGGTGAAGAATCTCAAAATCGACAAACAGCCGCGCGGTAAGCAGGATCACCAAACCGAGAATGATCGACTTGGTGGCCGCCGCACCGACATAGCCAATCAGGATTTCCAGGTAGGACACCGGCGCCGACAGCAGCTCATAGATACTCCCCGAATACTTGGGCATGTAGATGCCAAACGAGGCGTTGGAAATGCTCTCGGTGAGCAGCGCCAGCATGATCAGCCCCGGCACGATAAACGCCCCGTAACTGACGCCCTGCACCTGGGTCATGCTCGAGCCAATGGCCGAACCGAACACCACGAAATACAGCGAAGTGCTGATCACCGGGGTGGCGATGCTCTGCAGCAAGGTGCGCCAGGTGCGCGCCAGTTCGAACAGGTAGATGGCCTTGATGGCATACAAATTCATGCGCGCGACTCCTTGACCAAGCTGACGAAAATCTCCTCCAACGAACTCTGGCTGGACTGCAAATCTTTGAAATCGATGCCGTGCTGGGCCAGGTCCTTGAGCAGCTCGGCAATGCCGGTGTGCTCACTCTGGGTGTCGAAGGTAAACACCAACGCACGACCCTCATCACTCAATTCCAGCGGGTAACGGGCCAGCTCGGCGGGGATGCTCGCCAGCGGCTGTTGCAATTGCAGAGTCAGCTGCTTCTTGCCGAGCTTGTGCATCAGTGCCTGCTTGTCTTCCACCAGAATGATCCGGCCTTTGCTGATCACCCCGATGCGATCGGCCATTTCCTCGGCTTCTTCGATGTAATGGGTGGTGAGGATGATGGTCACGCCGCGCTCACGCAGACGGCGCACCATGTTCCACATGTCGCGGCGCAGCTCGACGTCAACGCCTGCGGTGGGCTCGTCGAGGAACAGAATCTGTGGCTCGTGGCTCAGCGCCTTGGCGATCATCACGCGGCGCTTCATGCCGCCGGACAGCTCGAATATCTTTGCGTCGCGCTTTTCCCACAGCGACAGGTCTTTGAGCAGCTGCTCCAGATAGGCGGGGTTGGGCTTTTTGCCGAAGAGACCGCGGCTGAATTTCACCGTGGCCCACACGGTTTCGAATACATCGCTGACCAGCTCCTGTGGCACCAAACCGATCTGCGAGCGCGAGGCGCGGTAGTCCTTGATGATGTCCTTGCCGCCCACCAGCACCCGACCGCTGCCTGGATTGACGATGCCGCAGATGATGCTAATCAGCGTGGTCTTGCCCGCACCGTTGGGGCCAAGCAAGGCAAAGATTTCGCCGGGGCGAATGTCCAGGTTGATGTCCTGCAGCGCCGGATGGCCGCTGGCGTAGGTTTTGTTCAGCTGTTGAATCGAGATCACCGCGTGCACAAAACCTCCTACGTGGGGCAAAAGCGCCATTGTAGGGAGTTGTGCCGGCGGGCGGAAATGCCGAACGCAGGATGGGCTGAATTAGCATTGAGTGCCGGTGTAGACGGCTGCTAGGCTGAGCCACGTTAGACCTCAGACAAGGAAACCGACCATGGCGCTTCGTCACCTCCTCGCCAGCCTCAGCATGCTCACCCTGCTCGCCGGGTGCAGTTCACAACCTACCGCCGAACAGGCCGCTGAAATCAGCGGAGCCTGCAACGTCGACACCATTCGCGGCGTACTCGGGCAAACCGCCAACGCTGCACGCATCGAGCAGGTGCAGCAACAGGCCAACGCTAACACCCTGCGCGTCCTCGCCCCCGGCGACGCCGCCACCATGGATTACAACCCACAACGCCTGAATATCGATATCGATGAAAGCGAAGTGATCATCCGCCTGACCTGCGGTTGAGCGCCCTGACACGCGATAGCGTGTGCCAGGGTGTTGAGCCTCAGTAACGGTAGTTACCGGCGGTTATGGCCACCTGTAACTCGCGGGTCAGCAGCACGTAGCGATCAGCCCCTGGCAGCCAGGCATACAGCGGATCGCAGCAGCGGTCGAGGTCGTAGGCCTGCTCCTTCAACGGCGCTTTCTTGTGTTTGAAGGTACCGGTGGTTTCCATTGCAGCGCTCAGCCGCAAGAACAGCGGTATAGCGTAGGCCGGTAGTTCCTGGCGCAGGTGCGTGAGCAGGGCCTGGAAATCAAAATCCTCCGACGCACAGGCCAGACGGATACAGGCCATGCCGGCGCGGCCATTGGTGTTAGGCACCTCAACACCATAGACCACGGTTTCGCTGACATCGGCAACGCCGTCGAGCACCGCCTCGACCTGGGTAGTGGAGACGTTCTCGCCCTTCCAGCGGAAGGTATCGCCCAAGCGGTCGACAAACTGCGCATGGCGAAAGCCCATGTCGCGCATCAGGTCGCCGGTATTGAACCAGGCGTCGCCCGGCTCGAATACATCGCGCAGGATGCAACGCTCGGTATCACGCGCACTGGTGTAACCATGGAACGGTGACTTGTCGGTGATCTTACCCAGTAGTAGGCCCGCCTCACCCTTGTTCACCCGCCGCAGGTGGCCGTTCTCGCGCAGCGGTGCCTCGCGTTCCTGGTCATAGCGGACGATGGCGTAGGGATAAGGTGAGAAGCCGACGGTGTTATCGAGATTGAGCAGGTTGGTGAAACCGACATGGCCTTCACTGGAGGCATACAGCTCGACCACTCGTTCGACCGCGAAGCGCTGCTTGAACGCCTGCCAGATGCTCGGACGCAGGCCATTGCCGACCATCACGCGAATCGAATTAGCGGCATCGCTGGAACGTGCCGGCTGGTCGAGCAAGTAGCGGCACAGTTCTCCGACATAGCCGAAGGCGGTCGCCCGATGCCGCTCCACGTCATCCCAGAAACGGCTGGCGCTGAACTTGCGCACCATGATCAGCGCCGCCTGACCAGCCAATACCGAACCCCAGCACACCACCATAGCCGTGCCGTGATAGAACGGCAGGCTGACGTACATGCGGTCCTCGCAACCCAAGCGAACAGCCGCGAAACCGAAGGCTCCGTAGCCTTTCATAAAGCGCCCGTGATTGAACACCACGGCTTTCGGCAAGCCGGTGGTGCCGGAGGTATAGATATAAAAACAGGGATCGTCGGCGCGTACTGGGCGCTCCAACTGTGGCGCATCGACGGGATAGTCGTGCAGCGCAGCGGCCGGGTGCTGCCAGCCAGCAGGAGCCTCGCCCGGATCACGCCAGGTTGGGCGGTCGGCAAAGTAGTGGCAGGCATCGGCGGGCAGCGCCACCTCAACCTTGATTTCCGTGAAAGCGTCGAGCAGCTCCTCACCCACCAGCACCATGCGCGGCGATGCCAGGCTGATGCTGTGGGCCAGCACGCGGCCGCGCTGGCTGCTGTTGATCAGCGCGCTGACCGCGCCGAGCTTGGCACAGGCGACAACCCCGGCGAGCAGCTCGAAGCGGTTCTCGAACATTCAGCGCCACGCTGTCGCCCTGGCGCAGCCCCTGGGCACGCAGGTAGTGCGCCAACTGGTTGGCCCAGCGGTCGAACTCGGCGTAACTGAGCTGCTCGTCGCCCTGAATCAAGGCCACGCCATGTGGATTGTCACGAGCCGCCGACTCGATACAACTGGCCAGGCTGACGGGGTAGTCGCCACGGCTGCGATTGCCAATATGCAGCCCCTTGACGATAGCGGGCAGGTCAACAAGCAGACGCGGCAAGCGAGACAGCAAACGGGGCAAGGTAATCAGATCAGCATGACTCATGACGCAGGACTCCAGGCGGTGCGAAGCACTCGATGTTGTTTGCCGGTCAATCTAGTCGCTCGCCGCTGTGCGTTTAATAGCCAGAGGTTGCATCGCAGTGGCAATTTGTCTCACCGGCGGCGCACAATCGAACGACTCTGGTTGGAAACGGACGCCCCATGCCACTGCCCCACACACCAAGCGCAACCGCTTCACAGTTGCTCGATCTGTACCTGTCGCTGCAGGGGTTCGACCTGGTCGGCCCGGATGATCTGGAAGAATTGGGCGTCGAGTTGGCGCAGTTGAAAAACCTGGAAATGCGCGTGCCGGTGCGCTGGGCTCTGCACCTCTGGCAGCGCGCAACCAGCCGTGGTGCACGTGCGGAAATCGGTCTACTGGTAGGCCAGCAGCGCGGCCTGCACACCCGCGAGCCGGTTGCCCATCTGGCCGCGCAGAGTGCCACGCTGGGCGAGGCCATCGAACTCTTTCGCCGCTATATCCCGGTGATGAGCGAGGGCGAAAGCCTGCGCGTTGAATCGTTTACCGGACGGGTACGCATCTACTTTCTGTTCAATGCACCTCTGCTCGGCCACGCCGTCGTCAGCGAGCACAGCCTCAGTTCCGCACTGTGCTGGGCGCGTCAACTCACGGGAGTGCGACTGATGCCGCAAGCGGTAGGTTTTCGTCATGCACCACTGGCGCCACCTGCGATCTATCGACAGGTGTTCGGGGTAACACCACGCTTTGTCGAGGCATTCGATTACCTCGACCTGCTGGAAAGCGATCTACAGCTAGCGGTGCTGGGGGCCAATGCCTATCTCAAGGACCTGATGCAGCAACGGGTCAGCGCCATGCAGGCTAAGTTGCCAACGCAACACAGCACTCGCTTGCAGGTCGTGCAGTTGATTGAGCAGAACCTGCTCAGCGGTGATCTGTCGGCGGACGGGGTGGCGCGACACCTGGCCGTCAGCAGGCAAACCTTGCACCGACACCTGCGCGCAGAAGACTGCTGCTTCTCTGAGCTGTTGGCGCAGGTGCGCCGCCAACACGCACTGCAACGTCTGCAGCAGCCCGCTTGTAGAATCGAGGCACTGAGCCATGAACTGGGCTTCAGCGAGCCAAGCGCCTTCTACAAAGCCTTCAAAGGCTGGTTTGGCCTGTCGCCGAAAGCCTACCAACAACAGGCTAATAGCGGGTCAGCAGATTTAACTAAGCAACGCAGACCGGGCATACTGGCGCACCTGTAAACCAGTTGGCCGCCCGCACCCATGCGTATTCACGTCACTTTTATCGACCGCGTTGGTATCACCCAGGAAGTGCTGGCCCTGCTCGGTGGGCGCAACCTCAACCTGGATGCGGTGGAGATGGTGCCGCCCAACGTTTACATCGACGCTCCCACCTTGAGCCCCGAGGTGCTGGATGAGCTGCGCGAGGCGTTGTTCAAGGTGCGCGGCGTGCAGGCGGTGACCATTGTCGACATCCTCCCCGGCCAGCGCCGCCATCTGCAGCTCGATGCCCTGCTGGCGGCGATGAACGACCCGGTGCTGGCGGTCGACAGTCAGGGCCGCGTGCTACTGGCCAATCCGGCGCTGATTGAGTTGTGCGGCCAGCAACCCGAGGGGCTGAGTATCGGCGAGTTGTTTGCCGATAACCCGCTGCAGCTTGAGTTGATCGAGCACGGTTTTCGCCTGCCGATGCGTGAAGTCACGCTCAAGGGACAGGCCCTGCTGCTAGACGCGCAGCCCATTACCGAGGGCGTGGATGGCAATGCGCGGCAACTGGCGGGCGGCTTGCTGAGCCTCTATGCACCCAGCCGGATTGGCGAACGCCTGGCGGCGCTGCACCACGATCACGCCGAAGGTTTTGATTCGCTGCTGGGCGACTCGATAGCCATCCGCAACCTGAAAGCCCGCGCACAACGCGTGGCCGCGCTGGATGCACCACTGCTGATTCAAGGCGAAACCGGCACTGGTAAAGAGCTGGTCGCGCGCGCTTGCCATGCCATCAGTGCGCGTCGCACCGCGCCATTTCTGGCGCTCAACTGTGCGGCATTACCGGAGAACCTCGCCGAAAGCGAGTTGTTTGGCTATGCGCCCGGCGCGTTTACTGGCGCGCAGCGTGGCGGCAAACCGGGACTACTGGAACTGGCCAACCAAGGCACGGTGTTTCTCGATGAAATCGGTGAGATGTCGCCCTACCTGCAGGCCAAGCTGCTGCGCTTTTTAAGCGACGGCACCTTTCGCCGGGTCGGCGGCGAGCGTGAGTTGCGGGTCAACGTGCGCATTCTCAGCGCCACTCACCGCAACCTGGAAAAGATGGTCAGCGAGGGCACCTTCCGCGAAGACCTGTTTTATCGCCTGAACGTACTCAAACTGGACGTGCCGCCTCTGCGCGAGCGCGGCCAGGACATCCTGCTGTTGGCGCGCCACTTTATGCAGCACGCCTGCGCACAGATTCAACGCTTGCCCTGCCGCCTGACGCCCGACACCTACCCGGCGCTGCTGGGCAACCGCTGGCCGGGCAATGTGCGGCAGTTGCAGAACGTGATCTTCCGCGCGGCCGCCATTTGCGAAAGCAACCTGGTGCAGATTGATGACCTGGATATCGCCGGCACGGCGGTGGCGGCGCAACAGGCCGACGGTGAGGTCGGCAGCTTGGAGGCGGCAGTGGCCACGTTTGAGAAAGCCCTGTTGGAAAAGCTCTACCCCAGCCACCCGTCCACACGGCAACTGGCGGCACGCCTGCAAACGTCACACAGCGCTATCGCCATGCGATTAAGGCGCTATGGAATACCGGGTAAGTCGTGAGGGTTGGCGTTTAACGCGCTTAATTAGATTGTGCGGACAGCGCCCCGGATTACGCTTCGCTATCCAGGCTACGAGACTACGGGCTGCGCGACGTTAACGGGGACGTGGGCGCAGTAGCCCGGATGCAATCCGGGGACGCTACAAGAGCGGCCCCGGATTCAGCTCAACTCAGCAAAGGCTCAAACCACGAATTTTTGCAGGTTGGCCATCATTTCTTTCATGGCTTCGATGTTGTCCTTCGGGTGAGCAGCGCCGTCGAAGTCGCAAATCTGCGCAAAGTTGGCCGCCACGTCTTCCGGGCTGAAACCTTCGCGCGGGTCAAAACCGGCACCCAAGCTGCGTTCCCAGCGGACTTTACCCATCCAGCCGCCGCCGACTTCAAACAGGCCTGAGGTTTCTTCGCAGGCGTTGCTTGCCAGGTACACCACCAGCGGGCTGACCAGTTCAGGCTTGAGTTGCTCGAACACCTGCGGCGGGATCAGCCCCTCGGTCATGCGCGTGCCGCCCGTAGGGGCGATGGCGTTGACGAAAATGTTGTTCTTGCGGCCTTCGATGGCCAGGGTGCGGGTCAAGCCGTACAAGCCCAGCTTGGCCATGCCGTAGTTGGACTGACCGAAGTTGCCGTAGATGCCAGAGGTGGACGAGGTGAAAATCACCCGGCCATAGCCTTGCTCGCGCATGTGCGGCCAAGCCGCGCGGGTGACTTTATAGGCACCCTCAACGTGGACCTTGTAAACCAGCTCCCAATCAGCGTCTTCCATCTTGTGGAAAGTCTTGTCGCGCAGAATACCGGCGTTGTTGACCACCACATCGATGCGGCCAAAGTTATCCAGGGCGCACTGCACGATTTTTTCGCCATCGGTCACCGAGTCGTGGTTGGCCACTGCGGTGCCGCCTGCGGCGCGAATTTCTTCAACCACCTTATCCGCGGCCGATGCATTGGCGCCTTCACCGTGGGTACTGCCACCCAGATCGTTAACCACCACTTTGGCCCCGTGTTTGGCAAACAGCAGCGCATGGGCACGACCCAAACCACCGCCAACACCGGTAACGATTACAACC
>CAMCJM010000119.1 GCA_945874835.1 Pseudomonas synxantha
CCAGCGCACTTGCTCCAAGGCTGCTGCGCACTGCGGTTCGGTTCCGAAATGCTTGAGAAATTCAGGCAGAGATAGACCGAGTTGGAACTGGATACGATTCATGGCCATGACGCTCACCTCAATACTGGTTATGCATACAGTATAGGGGGTGATTCAAGGGCCATGACATACCAGCTGATGATCGTTGCTAATCAGGAGGCGGCATGCATCGCGTAGGCAATAAAAAGCCCCGCTGGCAAAACCAGCGGGGCTTTTTTACTTCAATCAACTCAGTACTGCGAGTTGCTGCGCAGCTGTGCCTCG
The DNA here is from genome assembly GCA_945874835.1 of Pseudomonas synxantha. Taxonomy (GTDB): domain Bacteria; phylum Pseudomonadota; class Gammaproteobacteria; order Pseudomonadales; family Pseudomonadaceae; genus Aquipseudomonas; species Aquipseudomonas synxantha_B. The sequence goes on from CAMCJM010000119.1 coordinate 304, forward strand.
GCGGCTTTGGCCAAGTCCGGCGGGAGGAAGTCTTCGTCCGGGTTGTAGTCGGATTTCAGGTACTGCTCCAGCGCGGCCAGGTCGTCCGGGCTGAGGGTGCCGGCGGCTTGTTTCAAGCGCAGGTTGTTGAGGATGTAGTCGTAGCGCGCGTTGTTGTAGTTACGTACCGCGCTGTACAGCTCGCGTTGCGCGTCGAGCACGTCAACGATGTTGCGCGTGCCGACCTGATAGCCGATTTCGGTGGCTTCGAGGGCGCTTTGGTTGGAGATGATCGACTGTTTACGGGCCTGTACGGTTTCCACGTCGGTGTTGACCGCGCGGTGCAGGTTGCGGGTGTTTTGCACCACCTGACGGCGCAGGCTTTCACGCAGTTGTTCGCTCTGGTTCAGGCGCTGGAAAGACTCGCGCACTTGCGAACTGGTCAGGCCGCCGCTGTACAGCGGGATATTCAGTTGCAAGCCAATGGAGCGCTGCTCGACGTCGCCGCTGTAGCCTGGCGCGCCATTGCGATTACTGAAATCAAGGCTGTCGTTGTCGCCCTTCTGGTAGCTGGCCACGGCATCCAGCGTCGGCGCATGGCCAGATTTACGCTGGCGCAGGGTTTCTTCGGCGGCGTCAACGGCGTAGTTGCTGGCTTGCAGGTTGAGGTTTTGCGCGGCGGCGGTATCCACCCAGGCCTTGGCGTCGTTTGGCGTAGGGGCGAGGATCGGCAGACTGTGTTCGATACCTTCCAGCGCGGCGAACTCGCGGTTGGTCAGGGTGGTCAGGGCTTGGAAGGCGTCTTCAACTTGGCGCTGAGCGATGATGCGGTTGGCGCGGGCGGTGTCGAAGCCAGCCTGGGCTTCCAGTACGTCGGTTTTATCCGACAGGCCGACATCGAAGCGCTCGTTGGCTTGATCCAGTTGGCGCTTGAAGGCGGCTTCTTCGGCCTTGGTCGAGGCCAGGTTGTCTTGGGCGCGCAGCACGGCGAAGTAGGCTTCGGCGCTTTGCAGTATCAGGTTCTGCTCGCTCGCCGAAAGTTGCAGTGCGGCTTGTTCGTTGCTGGCTTCGGCCGCCTGCAGTTGGAACCAGCGGTCAGCGCGGAACAAGGGCTGGCTGAGGTTGGCCTGATAGACCATGCCGCTGCGCGAGGCGGTGTTGGCTGGCGAGTCGACCTGCGTGCGGCTGTCGCTCAGGTTGGCCCCTGCGGAAAGGTTGGGCAGCAAGCCGGCGCGGACCTGGGGCACCACTTCGCTCAGGGCTTGGTAGTCGGCGCGCGCGGCGGCGATGTCGGCGTTGTTGGCCGCGGCTTCCTGGTAAACCGTAACCAGGTCGGTCTTGGTGGACAGCGGGGCCTGTTCTGCCCCGGCCGTTGCGTTGTAAGCGGCGGCTATGGCGAGGGCCAGAGAGATTCTGCGCAACATGAGGGTGATCCTGAATGAGCGGTAATCCGCAAGGCTAAGGTGCCGTACCGGGAGGGTCAAGCGCCGTTATGGTCGCAGCAGTGTAGTTGGTGGCCTATTGGGATGCTCGCACGAGCTGCGCAATCGGCTGCGGGCTGTCCGACGCACTGGGCAAGCGTGTGCATCATGCCGGTTGGTTTTATCGCGGCAGGTTGATTAGACTGGTGGCGTTCTTGTCGGGGTGCCCCAAATGCGGGGCTGAGATTGGCAGCTGCCGGATCCCGTTGAACCTGATCAGGTTAAGGCCTGCGTAGGGAACAAGATGTACTCGCCTCGTTCTGGGCGAGCCTCTGGCACCGTTACTGGTGTGTCCGCGCTGTTCATTCCTGCAGGTTCTCTCCGACATTTCAGCCCTGGAGAGCCGCCGATGAGCACACAAGAAAAAAACCTCAATCCGCTCCTGAGTGAGTCAGCTCAGGTCGACCAGCAGTCGATCCAACCTTTCCCGCGTTCGCAGAAAGTCTATGTGCAGGGCTCGCGCCCGGACATCCTGGTGCCGATGCGCGAAATCAGCTTGGACGTCACGTCTACTGATTTCGGTGGTGAGGTCAACGCGCCCGTGGTGGTTTACGACACCTCCGGCCCATACACCGATCCTAATGTGATCATCGACGTGCGCAAGGGCCTGGCTGATGTGCGCTCGCCCTGGATCGAAGCCCGTGGCGACACAGAACGTCTCCCCGGCCTGAGCTCAAACTTCGGCCAGCAGGGCCTCGCCGATGCCGAGCTGACCAAGTTGCGTTTCGCCCACGTCAACAACCCACGCCGCGCCAAGGCCGGCGCCAACGTCAGCCAGATGCACTACGCGCGCAAAGTCATCATCACCGCCGAGATGGAATACGTTGCCATCCGCGAGAACATGAAGCTCGAAGTAGCGCGCGCAGCCGGACTGCTTGATCAGCAGCACCCTGGCCACAGCTTCGGCGCCAGCGTGCCGAAAATCATCACCCCTGAATTTGTCCGCGACGAGATCGCCCGTGGTCGCGCGATCATCCCGGCCAATATCAACCACACCGAACTGGAACCGATGATCATCGGCCGTAACTTCCTGGTGAAGATCAACGGCAATATCGGTAACTCAGCGCTGGGCTCGTCCATTGAAGAAGAAGTGGCCAAGCTGACCTGGGGCATTCGCTGGGGTTCGGACACGGTGATGGACCTGTCGACCGGCAAACACATCCACGAAACCCGTGAGTGGATCATCCGCAACTCGCCGGTACCGATTGGCACCGTACCGATTTATCAGGCCCTGGAAAAAGTCGGCGGTGCGGCCGAAGAATTGACCTGGGAGCTGTTCCGCGACACGCTCATCGAGCAGGCCGAGCAGGGCGTGGACTACTTCACTATTCACGCCGGTGTATTGCTGCGCTACGTACCGATGACCGCCAAGCGCGTCACCGGCATCGTCTCGCGCGGCGGTTCGATCATGGCCAAGTGGTGCCTGGCGCACCATAAAGAAAACTTCCTCTACACCCACTTCGAAGACATCTGCGAAATCATGAAGGCCTATGACGTCAGCTTCTCGCTGGGTGATGGCCTGCGTCCCGGCTCGATTGCCGACGCCAACGACGAAGCGCAGTTCGGCGAGCTGGAAACCCTTGGCGAGCTGACCAAAATCGCCTGGAAACACGACGTGCAGACCATGATCGAAGGCCCCGGCCACGTGCCGATGCAGTTGATCAAAGAGAACATGGACAAGCAGCTGGAATGCTGTGACGAAGCGCCGTTCTACACCCTCGGCCCACTGACCACCGACATTGCGCCGGGTTACGACCACATCACCAGCGGCATCGGTGCGGCGATGATCGGCTGGTTCGGTTGCGCCATGCTCTGCTACGTCACGCCTAAGGAGCACCTGGGCCTGCCGAACAAGGATGACGTGAAGACCGGCATCATCACCTACAAGATTGCTGCTCACGCGGCGGACTTGGCCAAGGGGCATCCGGGCGCGCAGATTCGCGACAATGCACTGTCCAAGGCGCGCTTTGAATTCCGCTGGGAGGACCAGTTCAACCTTGGTCTCGACCCGGACACCGCGCGCAGTTATCACGACGAAACGCTGCCCAAAGACTCGGCCAAGGTGGCACACTTCTGCTCCATGTGCGGGCCGAAGTTCTGCTCGATGAAGATCACCCAGGAAGTTCGCGTCTATGCTGAAGAGCAGCGCATCGCCGCACTCGACCTGGATGCCGAGGCGGGCATGCAAGCCAAGGCGGAGGAGTTTAAGGCGCAGGGGTCACAGCTCTATCACAAGGTGTAATAGAGAGCCTGCTGCTCCCTGTTTCGGGGCGGCATAGGATGTCACCAGGACGGGCCTTCGGGCCCGTTCCTGTTAATCAGGGGGCGTTATGCAACGAGAAGATGTTGAGGTAATCGAGCGTGAAGCCTGCTTTAGCGGCTTTTATAAGCTCGATCGGCTGCGCCTGCGTCATCGCCAGTTTGCCGGTGGCATGGGGCCTGAACTGAGCCGCGAACTGTTCGTGCGCCATGATGCCGTATGTGTGCTGCCCTATGACCCGCAACACGATTGCGTGGTGTTAATTGAGCAGTTTCGCATCGGTGCGCTGGATAAAAGTGCCAATCCCTGGCTGCTGGAACTGGTCGCCGGGCTGATCGATAAAGACGAAGTGCCGGAAGAGGTGGCCCGCCGCGAAGCGCTGGAGGAAGCCAATCTGCAACTGACTTCGTTGTGGCCGATTACCCAGTATTACCCTTCGCCCGGCGGCTCTGATGAGCGTGTGCATTTATACGTCGGCCGTTGCAGCAGCGAGGGTGTGGGCGGCGTGTATGGCCTGGCTGAGGAGGGTGAGGATATTCGTGTGCACGTCTGGCCGCTGGAGGATGCCTTCGACGCGGTCAAGGACGGGCGTATCGACAATGCGGCGAGCATCATCGCCCTGCAGTGGCTGGCGCTGAACCGTGCCGAAGTGCGGAGGCTGTGGTCGTGAACCTGTTACGCGAGCGCTACCGGGTCGATTTGGTCGAGCTGCAAGCCGCTTGCGAAGCCAACTATGCGCGACTGATGCAACTGCTCCCGGCAATGCGTGAGGCGGTCGGCGCGCAGCGGCGTGTCGCCTTGAGTCAGGGCGAGCAAGCGTTGGGGGTGCTGGCGCTGGAGGTGCTGGAAACCTGCCCCTACACCTCGACCCTCTCCGTGCGTCAGGAGTTCAGCCTGCCCTGGTTGCCGGTGCCGCACATGGAGGTGCGCGTGTACCACGATGCGCGCATGGCCGAAGTGATTGGTGCGCAAAGCGCGCGGCGCTTTCGTGGGGTCTATCCCTATCCCAATGCAGCCATGTATCAACCGGATGAGAAGACTCAGCTCAATCTATTTCTCGGTGAGTGGCTAAGCCATTGCTTGGCGTGTGGACATGAGCCGATGCCGGTTCGCTAACCCTTCTTACACCGCCACCCACTGCCACGGCAGCTCTCATCTATATCTGGCTGCAAGCCGCGACATCGACGCAATTACCGCCGACGTTCTGTGATGCAATGCGCGTTCGCGGGTTTACCGCGCGCACGACTAGCCAGCATAATCCGAGCATTCCGCTCAAGGAGACGGCCTTGCCGAGCGCGCTGACTGAAACCACTGCTATTGAGGGCTCGGTACTGCTGGTGCAGTTATCCGATAGCCACCTGTTTGCCGACGCGGCAGGCAGGCTATTGGGGCTGGATACCCAGGATAGCCTGCAGCGCGTGATAGAGCGTGTGCTGCTTGAGCAGCCGCAGATTGATCTGATGCTGGCCAGCGGCGATCTTTCGCAAGACGGCAGCGCCGAGTCCTACGAGCGTTTCCGCAACATGACCGCCATCATCTCTGCGCCTGCGCGCTGGTTCCCCGGCAACCATGACGAAGTGCCCGCCATGCAGGCCGCCTGCGCCGGCAGTGAGTTGCTGGAACCGGTGGTTGACCTCGGCAATTGGCGCGTGACATTGCTGGACTCGTCGATACCCGGTGCGGTGCCAGGCTTTCTCAGTGATGAGCAATTGGCGTTGCTGGAGCGCGCCCTGAGCGACGCGCCGGAGCGGCATCAACTGATTTGCCTGCATCATCATCCAGTGTCCATCGGCTGCAAGTGGATGGAGCCTATTGGCTTGCGCAATGCCGATGCCCTGTTTGCCGTGCTGGAACGTTTCAACAATGTGCGTGCGGTGCTTTGGGGGCATATCCACCAAGAGATTGACCAGCAGCGCGGGCCGATTCGCCTGCTCGCATCGCCTTCAACCTGTGTGCAGTTCGCACCGGGCAACGACGAGTTTCAAGTGGATAAAACCGCACCGGGTTATCGCTGGTTGCGCTTATTTGACGACGGTCGCCTAGAAACCGGTGTGTCGCGGGTAACCGGCATCGCATTTGACATCGACTACACCATTAAAGGCTATTAAGGCCTTAAGACGCCGCAAGCCATAAGCCTGAAACCGCGCGTACCAATCTTGTGCAGTGGGCCTGGTGCTTGAAGCTTGCAGTCTGGCGCTCTTGGCTTGTAGCCTGCCGCCCTATGAATCAGACCATTCTTTATCTTCACGGGCTTAACAGCTCGCCCGCATCGCACAAAGCCAGCCAGTTGCAGCGCGCCATGGCGCACCTCGGCTTGGCTGAGCAGTTGCGAGTGCCTGCGTTGCACCACCAGCCTCGGCTGGCCATCGCTCAGCTCGACGCCTGGATCGCCGAACTGGGGCGGCCTGTGCTGGTGGGCAGTTCGCTGGGCGGCTACTATGCCACCCACTTGGCAGAGCGCTATGGCTTGCCGGCGCTGCTGATTAACCCCGCCGTGCGCCCCCATCTGCGTTTTGATGGCTATCTGGGCCCGCAAAAGAACTATTACAGCGATGAAACCTGGGAGCTGACGACCGACCACGTCACGGCCCTGGCCGAGCTGGATGTACCGTGCTTGCAGAACCCTGCGCGTTATCAGGTATGGTTGCAGACCGCTGACGAAACCCTCGACTACCGTGATGCCCAGGCTTTTTACCGGGCGTGCGCGCTGCGTATCCAGGCCGGCGGCGACCATGGCTTTCAGGGTTTTTCCGAGCGCCTGCCGATGCTTTTCGCTTTCGCCGGTATTCCTCGCCATCTGTGGCAGGATATCGACTTTTCCGCTCTCAATTGACGAACAAGAGACCCCATGGCCCAGCAAGGTTCTAGCTCTTACAACGCCGATGCCATCGAAGTCCTTTCCGGCCTCGACCCGGTGCGCAAACGCCCGGGCATGTACACCGACACCAGCCGGCCCAACCACTTGGCCCAGGAAGTCATCGACAATAGCGTCGACGAAGCGCTGGCCGGGCATGCCAAATCGATTCAGGTGATCCTGCACGAGGACAACTCCCTGGAAGTGCTCGACGACGGTCGCGGCATGCCGGTGGACATTCACCCGGAAGAGGGCGTGCCGGGGGTTGAGCTGATCCTCACCAAGCTGCATGCCGGCGGTAAGTTTAGTAACAAGAATTACCAGTTCTCCGGCGGTTTGCATGGCGTGGGCATCAGCGTGGTCAACGCCTTGTCGACGCGCGTGGTGGTCACCGTCAAGCGTGACGGCAGCGAATACCAGATGAGTTTTGCCGACGGTTACAAGGCCAGTGACCTGGCTGTGATCGGCTCGGTGGGCAAACGCAACACCGGCACCAGCGTGCATTTCTGGCCGGATGCCAAGTACTTCGATGCGTTCAAATTCTCCGTCAGCCGCCTCAAGCACGTGCTCAAGGCCAAAGCCGTGTTGTGTCCGGGGCTGTGCGTCAGTTTTGAAGACAAAGCCAGCGGCGAGAAAGTCGAGTGGCTCTACGAAGACGGTCTGCGTTCGTATTTAGTGGATGCGGTTGCCGAATTTCAGCGCCTGCCCGATGAGCCGTTCTGCGGCTCGCTGGCCGGCAATAAAGAGGCCGTGGACTGGGCGCTGCTGTGGTTGCCGGAAGGCGGCGATGCGGTGCAGGAAAGCTACGTCAACCTGATTCCCACGGCGCAGGGTGGCACCCACGTCAATGGCTTGCGCCAGGGTCTGCTGGATGCCATGCGCGAGTTCTGTGAGTTTCGTAGCCTGATGCCGCGTGGCGTCAAACTCGCCCCGGAGGATATTTGGGAGCGCATCGCCTTCGTTCTGTCGATGAAGATGCAGGACGCGCAGTTCTCCGGGCAGACCAAGGAGCGTCTGTCGTCGCGTGAGGCCGCCGCTTTTGTCTCCGGCGTGGTCAAAGATGCCTTTAGCCTGTGGCTCAATGCCCACCCTGAAATTGGCCAGCAGCTTGCCGAGTTGGCGATCAGCAACGCCAACCGCCGCCTCAAAGCCGGCAAGAAAGTTGAGCGCAAACGCATCACCCAAGGGCCAGCGCTGCCGGGCAAACTGGCCGACTGCGCCGGGCAAGACCCGATGCGCTCCGAGCTGTTTTTAGTGGAAGGCGATTCCGCTGGTGGTTCGGCCAAGCAGGCGCGAGATAAAGAATTTCAGGCGATCCTGCCGCTGCGCGGGAAGATTCTGAACACCTGGGAAGTCGATGGCAGCGAAGTGCTGGCCAGCCAGGAAGTGCATAACATTGCCGTGGCAGTTGGCCTCGATCCGGGCTCCAGCGACCTCAGCCAATTGCGCTACGGCAAGATCTGCATCCTCGCCGACGCCGACTCCGACGGCTTGCACATCGCCACCTTGCTCTGCGCGCTGTTCGTCCAGCATTTCCGCCCGCTGGTGGATGCCGGGCATGTCTATGTCGCCATGCCGCCGCTGTACCGTATCGACCTAGGCAAAGAGATTTTCTATGCCCTCGATGAGGGTGAGCGCGATGGTATTCTGGATCGTCTGGTGGCTGAAAAGCGCCGGGGCAAACCGCAGGTCACGCGCTTTAAAGGCCTGGGCGAAATGAACCCGCCGCAACTGCGCGAAACCACCATGGACCCGAACACCCGGCGTCTGGTGCAGTTGACCCTGGAAGACTATCCGGGGACGCAGGAGATGATGGACATGCTGCTGGCGAAAAAGCGCGCGGGTGACCGCAAGTCCTGGCTGGAGTCCAAGGGCAACCTGGCGCAGGCGCTGCTCTGATGCGGTGTTTGGTGGCTGTTTGCCTGCTGCTGTGTGCGCCGCTGCTGAGTGCGGCCCCGGCGCAAGAACAGCTCAAGCTGCTCAGCGAACAAGCCGTTAGCGGTATTGCGGGTGGCAACCTGTCTGGTTTGGCTTGGTGTGATGGTGCGTTATGGGCCGTGTCGGACCGTGATGATAAGCAGCTTTACCGTCTGAGCGCTGAGCCAACGCACTGGCAGGCCACGGCTGAAACCTTTGTTGTGCCGCCTGCGCCATCTGTGGGTTTGCCCTGGGGCATGCGCACGCGTGGCTGGGTGGTTGGGCTGGTGCGGGGTGGCGAGTTTGATTTCGAAGGTATTAGCTGCGATGCCGCCGGCAATCGTTATTTGGTTAGCGAGGCCAAGGCGGGCGTGCTGCAGTTGCCGGTGGCTGGCGAGCCAAGCTGGTTGAAATTACCAAGCAGCTTGGTCCGTCAGGCGCGGGCCAGCGGCATGCTGTTGCATTCCAACTCGCTGTTTGAAGGCCTTGCGGTTGATCCGTCTGGCCAGCGCTTGTACCTGGCGGCCGAGCGTATGCGCCGTGGCTTGTTGGTGGCCCATAAACGCGGCAGCGTGTGGCGCTGCAATGGCAGCTGTGTGCTGTTCAGCGAGAGCGGCCATGAAGCTGGACCGGACGTGCTCAACAGCATCCCGCAACCGCGTGATTTCTCTGGGCTGGCCTTTTATAACGAAAAACTTTTCACCCTTGAGCGCCAGGCGCACCGTATTTGCCGGCGCAGCCTGACTACGGGTGCGGTTGAGCGCTGCTGGTCGTTTGCTGCCGAAGCGCTGACGCCTGAGCGGCTTTATCCGCCGTCTTATGGCATGGCCGAAGCCCTCTGGATTGATCAGCGTGGCGCATGGGTCGGTGTCGATAACGGCCACTTCAGCCGTGCTGACGGTGAGTCGCGGCCGATCATCTGGCATTTTGCCGAGCCTAAAGGCGGCTGGGGCCTGAAGCCGTGAGTGAACAGCCGGCGGGTAAGTGTGCCGGTCGAGTGATGCTGGTGCTCGCCTGGGCGGCTGCCTTGCTGCTCGCCACTCGGTTTTTCGGTGATTGGGAAGATGTCCAGCGTAACCCCAACCGCAGCCCCCAGTCTGAGCATGGCAATGGCTACATCGACGTGCACCTGGCCAGCACGCGGCAGGGGCATTATGTGGCTGATGGAGCGATTAATGGCCAGCCGGTGACCTTCTTGCTCGACACGGGCGCGACCCAAGTGGCAGTGCCGACCGCGGTGGCGCAGCGACTGGGCCTTCAGGCGGGCGCGGCGATTCTGATCAACACCGCCAACGGCCGCGCCACTGCCCACCGCACGCGCCTGACTCGCCTGCAAGTAGGCGATATTGTCCTGACTGATGTTGACGCCCTGATCGCCCCCGGTATGGACGGCAATGAGGTTTTGCTGGGCATGAGCGCCCTTAAACAACTCGAATTTACTCAGCGCGACGGCGTCTTG
>CAMCJM010000120.1 GCA_945874835.1 Pseudomonas synxantha
TCGACAACTGGGTGCGTTCAGTAGCCGTATCCCCTTTGTGGCACTCAGCAGGCTTTGTATATGAGCCCACTCGGTATCGCTTAACTGGCTTCTGTCGGTCATGGCAAAAGCCAGATTCTAGCCGGTGGCTTACGTCAACAGAACCTAGGAATACCGTTGAAAGCCTGTTCAAAATCGATGGTGATCGGGGCGACCATGTTGCCGTTGGCGTCACGGTATTTAGGCAGGTTCATAAACGCGCCCTTGAGCGTGTTGATCAGGGCATTGCTGTCCATGTCACGCCAGGCCACGCCTGGGTTTGCATGGAAATAAAGAAGCCTTTGGCCGCCCCCTCAATGGCGGCAGTGGACGCTGAATCCGTAACGGCCATGTTGCCGACGGGCAACGATTGGAAATTGCCCAGAGGGAAGCAGGTCGTCAGCGACAGAATCTGACAGCCGTTGGAGGCAAACAAACTCAACAGCGCATTGGACAGCCCGCCAAGGTTACAGCCAGTGACGCAGCCCAACACCTGACCATTGACCATACCTGCCGAGGTGGCACGGGTCGGGTCGGCGGTGCCATTGGTTTGCACCAAGGCGGCATCGGCTTGTAGACGGGTATCACGGGTTACACCTGCAACCCCCAAGAGCAATCGGTCAAAAAAACTGGCCTGATCAAAAATCGGCCGCGCGGTGCCTTCGATCTTGATCGGCAGGTTGCCGGTAAGGCTTTGAATATCACCGGACAGCACGCCCTTGGCCTCACCAAAGCCAATGCGCATGCCCACCACACGGTTGCCGGAATAGGCCAACTCCAGAAACGGATTGATGGTGTCGTCGGCATTCACCGTGCCCAAGGCAAAGTTGTTGATCAGAATGTCCGATGAGCCCAGTGCTTCACCCGGACGGGTGACGGAGTCGTTGTACTGGCCGAGCTGCAACTTCTTGATGTTCAGCTGGGTTTCCACATTCAAACCGAAGTTGACGCGGGTGTAGTTGATGCCCGCATTGCTGCCGGTGGTCAGGTTGATAAAGGCCTGACCGGTGACTTCCGACAACTCGTTATCCGCCAATTCAACCATCTTGGCCTGGACTGTCGACGTAAACAGGCTTGCACAGATGAGTGCGAGAGCAGTTTTGGCAAACCCACGGGGCGGACGCATGGCGGATTTCCTGTTGTTTTTATTGGAGTGGCCGAGCAAAGCGGGCTCTATGCCTTGATTAACACTATAAAAAGCGCCGCGTCATAAGTGGCCGACCCATAGTCGAGAAAAGCGCAGAAACTCATAGGCGCTCACGCTTCCCGGGCGCGCCGGCTGTTACCCATTGCCACACTTGGGTGACACTGAGCGCCGCACCCTGCAGACGATGACTGACACTCAAGCCTTGGCCGCGCCATGCAGTACAATCGCCACCTTTTGCAAAAAGCTGCGGAGCGGATGCCCCGATGATTGATCCCAAGCGCGTATTGCGTGCCCTTGCTGAACACTGGACGTTGCTGGAGCCGCTGTGTGAGCGCTTCGATGCCGGCACCCTGAGCCTGGTGGAGCTGCGCAATCAGCTCGCCGCACAGCTGCCCGAAGGCACGCCAACCGATGTCACCGCCCTGCTCGACCAGTGGATTCGCCTGGATATTCTCGTACCGGTGGCCAAGAGCCCCAATCGCTTCGAGCTGAACGCACAGATTCACGACTTCCTCGCCTACCTGCGCCGCGAGCACCGCTTGGGCCTGTGCCTGGAAATCGAGGCCTACCTGCGCCATCTGGAGCGCTTGGCCGGCTATATCAAGGACGCTTTCGAGGTACGCGACGCCGCCGACCTGGCACGTCAACTGCGCCTGCTCGATATGCGCGTACGCGACGTGCTGAAGAAGCTGGCAAACGACGAGCAAGCGTTGGTGGCCGTGGCCGACCGAGCCAAGACCTCAGATAGGCAGATTCCGCTGCGTCAGCGCTACGCCGAAGTGCTGGCCACCTGGGACGAATACGTCGAGCCGATGATCCAGTTGGTGGCGGCCGACGGTGCCTTCGAGCAAGGCGTGTATCGCGTCGAACACGTGCTGCTGCGCCTGCTAAGCGAGCAGCAGCGCCTTGGCCAGTTGGTGGATGACGACCTGCTGCTGCGCACCCATGCGCGCATCCTGGAAATGCAGACCACCGCCCAGCTGACCCTGCGCCGCGCCCGCGAGCTGCTGCTGCCGTTGCGTGAGGAAGCGCGCCGGCACAACGCCGTGACCCGTGGCGCGGCTCTGGCCCTGGCCACCATTCGCAAGAAGGGCTTGGACGCCGTGCCGCAGGCCTCACTGCCGCTGTTCAGCCGCCCGCAAAGCACTTTCCTCGGCACCGCCTCGCAGGTTGAGGCCTATGTCTACGCCCTGGCCCGTTTCGAACCCAAGCCCGCGCAGTTCCCCAAAGCGCACAGCAGCCGCAAAGGCGAAACGCCCCGCGCGCCACGCACGGCGCGCGAGATGATCGAACGCTGCGAGCAGGCCCTGCCGCTGCCGGACCTGATGGTTTGGCTGCTGGAACAAGAGCCCGAAGGCGCCACCGACGAATTGCTTTACTGGTTCTCGCGCCTGTCGCGCGATGGCCGCTTCCAGCGCGAGCGCCTGGAGCGCCGCGAGTACCTCACTCGCGAGCATCAGGTTAGCCTGAGCTCCTTTGCTTTGATAGGAAGTGCGCCATGAGGGCTGCGGCAGACAACTATCAGCCCCCTCTCCCTCTGGGAGAGGGCTGGGGAGAGGGCGAGCCATGCAACGCGACCCTCAAGCCCCTCTCCCACGGCCCCTCTCCCATAAATGGGAGAGGGGAGCAAAGCCCCCTCGATCTGCGAGCTTCTGCATGAATATCGACCTAAAAGAACTGACCCAGCTCGCGCCGATCTTCCGCGAGCTGTTCAAGGGTTACCACATCAGCCGCAGCAACCCAGAGTTCTACAGCCAACTGGCCGGCCAGCAGGACCAGTACCGCGCCCTGTTTAAGGCGCTCGGCTATGAACTGACGTGCGACAGCCGTGGTTTCTACTATTTCGTGCCCGAGCAAATGGGCGCGCAGGTGAACAAAACTGCGCAACGCCTGGCGCTGTTCACCTTCATTTTGGTCGAGCACCTGGCCGACCAAGGCCGCGACCCGCTGGCTGTGCTCGACGGAGGCAGCCTGGGCCGCGACGAACTGCCAGCCCTGCTGGAGAAATACCGCGACCTGTTTCTGCAAGCCGAAGTCACCAGCGTCGAAGAGCTGGAGGAAAAAGTCATGCGCCGCCTGACCCAGCTCGGTTTTGCCAGTGAAGACAACGGCATCTACCGCTTCCTCGCGCCGATGCACCGTTTCCTCGATGTGTGCCTCTCCGTGCAGCAAGACCGCGACCTGGCCGCCACGTTGCACAGCAGCCTGCCGCTGCCAACACCGGTGCTGCAAGATGAAGAGGCCGAAGACGAGATCATCAGCCTCGCTGAGAGCGATACCGACGAATCCGAAGAAGACGCCCTGGCCCGCGCCATGGCTGAAGAACGTAACGCCCAGGAGATGGATGCATGAGCCAGGAACGCTTCGGCATCCGCCGCTTCGCCCTACTGAATACCGCCGGCTACAGCCTCGGCCTGTTCCCACTGGAAAACCCGCTGTCGGTTTACGGGGCCAACAACCTCGGTAAATCCGCCTCGATCAACGCCCTGCAGTTCCCGATTCTGGCGCGCATGTCAGACATGAGCTTCGGCAAGTACAGCCTGGAGCAATCGCGTAAGTTCTACTTCGCCAGCGACACCAGCTACATCCTCGTCGAAGTTGCCTTGCCCCACGGCCCCCATGTCATCGGCGTGGCCGGGCGCGGCCCTGGTGGCGGTTTCGGCCATCAGTTCTTCGCCTACCAAGGCACCCTGGATCTGGAGCACTACCAGAAGAACGGCACCTGCCTGCGTCAACGCGAGCTGTTCAACGCCCTGGAGCGCGAGGGCATCAAAGCATACGAGCTGAAGCCCGAAGAGCTGCGCCGCCTGCTGGTCGGCGGGCACACCTCGATTCCGCTGGACCTGACCCTGATCCCGCTGCGCTCGACCAGCGAGCAGAGCCTGAAGACCTTCCGCGCGCTGTTTATCAACCTGCTGCACATGCGCGAAATCACTGCGGCCAAACTCAAGCAGTTGTTCCTCGACGCTTTCGAACACAGCCTGCGCTCGGGCAGCGTCGACTACATCGCCGCCACCGAAGAAGCCTTCCGCGATGTGCGGCGCATGGAACAGGACTACCAAGCCCTCGTCACCGCCGGCCCGCTGATTGAAGCGCTGGCCGCTGGCGTGGCCCAGCGCGAACTGCTGCGCGGCAAGTTGCACCGCCTCTCGCCGCTGCTCGACTCGCTGCTCGGCAGTTGGCAGGACTACGCTGGCGCACGCCGTGAGGAGCTGGTGATCCAGGCCGAGCACTACCGTGGCGAGCAGGACGACTTGCAGCACGAACAGCGCGGCGGCACCCAGGAACTGATGCGTATGGAGCGCGAGATCAGCGAAATCCAGCGCTGGCTCGGCGAGTTATCAGTACTGAAAAATCGCTTCGCCCTGGTCAACGACGCCAAGGTGCTGGAGGAGCAACTGCTGGTCGCCAAAGATGCCCACGATGAATTGGCAGGTGCCTTGGCGCAGTCACGGCAGTTCTCCGCCGAGGACTTGGACGAGCGCCTGCGCGATTTGGAAAAACGCCTGAAGTCGGTCAAGCAGCAACTCGAACACGCCGACAACAACAGCTATTCACGCCTGCGCGAGGAGTTCAGCCAGCAGGACGTCGATAGCCTGATGCGTCTGCTCAACGGCCAACTGTTCAGCCTACCGCTGGGCGAGAAAGGTATTCAGCTGGCCGACGGCGATGCCTGGGTCAAATCCCTCGAAGCCATCCTCGATAGTTTTAAAGGTGAACACTTCGAAGTGCCCGGCCTGAGCATCGACCTCTCGCAGATCGAACCGCCGGCCCTGCAAGCGCTGACTGACCGCGCCGCTCTGCGTGACCAGAAAGACCGCCTCGATCGCGAATACAAACAGCTGAAAACCCAACAGGCCGTAGCGGCCGACCGCGCGGCGAGCAAGGCCCAGGCCGAGCAGTTCTACAAGGCCGTGCTGGATGCGCAGAAAGCCCTGGAAGACTTCCGCAAGAGCCAGACCCTCTCCGTTGAGGAGGCCGGAAAGCTGGAGCAACTGGCCCAGCTGGAAGCCGCCCAGGATGAACTCAAGCGCACCGCCGATGCCTTCACTGAGCGCGTGCAGCAACTCTCCGCCAAGCTGCAACTAGTCGGCCGCCAGCTCGCCGATCTGGAAGCCAAGGAACGCACCCTGGAAGACGCTCTGCGCCGTCGCCAACTGCTACCGGCCAACCTGCCGTTCGGCACGCCGTTTACCGACCCGGTGGACGACTCGCTGGATAACCTGCTGCCGCTGCTCAACGACTACCAAGACGCCTGGCAGGGCTTGCAACGTGTCGACGGACAGATCGAGGCACTGTATGCCCAGGTGCGCCTCAAAGGTGTGGCCAAGTTCGACAGCGAAGACGACGTCGAGCGTCGCCTGCACCTGCTGGTCAACGCCTACGCCCACCGCCAGGATGAAGCCATCACCCTGGCCAAGGCGCGCCGCGCTGCGGTTACCGATATCGCCCGTACTCTGCGCAATATCCGCAGCGACTACGACAACCTTGAACACCAACTGGCGCTATTCAACCGCGAGATCAACAAGCGTCAGGTGTCCAACCTGGAAAGCTTCCGCATTGTCCTCGCACCGAACAAGGACGCGCTCAAGCATATCGACCAGATCATCCACAGCGCCGGCCAGTACGAAGAAGGCGAAACCCTCTCGGTATTCGACCTGCAGCAGAGCAGCGAACAGGACAGCAAGAACGAGGAAGCCAAGGACTATCTGTCGCGTCTGGTAGCCGCTAATCACAACCAGTTGGGTTTGAAGGATCTGTTTGAACTGGCCTTCGAAATCACCAAAGTGCATGGCGCGCCTGTGATCCACACCGACATCGATGGCGCCGCCTCCAACGGCACCACCATGACCATCAAGGCGCTGACCAACATGTATCTGTTGCTGCACCTGATGGACCGCGACCAGGCTGGCAAAGTGCGCTTGCCTTACTACTTGGACGAAGCAGCCGATATCGACGAGAAGAACCAGCAGGCGCTGATCGAAACCAGCCTGCAACTGGGCTTTGTGCCAATCCTCGCCTCAGTGAAACCGCAGGTCTCGGCTACCGTTGCCATCGATCTGGAAGGCGGCAGCGGGCCGAATGGCATCTATATCGACGAAGCGGATTGGAAATATATTCAGCGTCGTGACAGCGCCAAGAGCCAAGGTGAACAGGCGAGCGCAACAGCCGAAACCGTCTAAACGTAGGGTGTGTTAGCGGCGCAGGCATCTATCGTTGATGCAACGGACAATCCAGACGCCGCGTAACCCACCAAGCGGATGCACGCCAGAACGCCACAAACCACAAGGGCCGCAATTGCGGCCCTTGTCAGTTATTTCTTCAGTGCAATCTTCGGTGCCCAGCGTAACCACTCTTCCTTGAGTTCATCATTCAACACAAAGGTTTGCCCAGCTTGCGCCGGGCCGCCCATTTGCGCGTTATCTGGTGATGCGAAAGCAATACCACCTTCCAGCAACGCTTCAAGCGACTCCGTACGCACCTTCACACCACTGAACAGCCCCGCATCCACGCCAATGCCACTGGCATTCCAGAAACGGCTTCCCGTGCGCACGAGCGGCGCATAACGCGGTTCAATCAAGATATGAATCAGCACACGGTCGGAGGTAGGGCCAAGCTCAAAGTCCGTGACCTTACCGACCGGAACCTCGCGGTAACTGACCACTACACCCGGCTTGATCGAGCCACGCCGCGCAGCACTCAACACCAAACGTAGGCCTTCTTTACGCGCGTTATCGGTTGGGGCCGCAGCCAGCGCAACAAAGTTAACCTGACGGTTACCCGCTTTAGTGGCTGGCAAAACCTCGAGGTATTGGCCACTCACCAAGGTTTCCAAATTGGCCGCACGGGTCAGGCTAACCTCGGGCTTGACCACCCAAAACTGCGTGCCGGCGCGGGCAATTTGCTGCGTCGCCTGGGTCACCCGTGCATGCAGCATCACCGCCTGTAAATCAGGTGTCAGCTCAACACGCTCGACTTTGCCCATCTCCAGGCCTTTGTAACGAATCGCGGTGCCGGGGTTCAAGCCATCGCCACGCGGCACCCGTATGGTCAGGGCTACGCCTTTTTCAAGTGCGCTGTCCTGACTGCTGTGCAAGTTGAAACGCAGCACGCGCTGATCACCTTTAGGCGCTTTGGCATCCGGTGTTTCAAAAGCAATGCCACCCGCCATCAGCGTTTGCAGCGACTCACTCTTAACCTCAATGCCCGACAGACCACCCTTTAACGTAACCCCGCTGGCATTCCAGAAACGTGTGCTGGTATTAACCAAGTGCGAGAACTCAGGTTCGATATGCACACCAAAAGCCACCTGTTCGTTATCCCGTGAGAGCTGGTAACTCTGCACCGTGCCCACCTTGACCTGTTTGAACAGTACCGGACTACCAACTTCCAGCGAGCCACGGGAATCACTGAACAAGACCACGTGCAGCCCCGGTGCAGACATATCCAAAGGTGGAGCCTTGGCTCTAGCTACGAAATCACGCTGTGGCGCGGCACCTTTCTCGCCGGGGCGAATGGCAATGTAATTGCCCTTTACCAAGGCTTCGAGCCCGGTAATCCCTGCCAGGGAAATAGACGGCTTAACCACCCAAAAGTCAGTGCCCTCAACGAGGTAGTCCTCTGTACGTGGGTCCAGCATCAACTCAACCCGCGCACCACTTAAATCATCATCAACCTTGAAGGTCTTCATATGACCGACCTGTATGCCCTTGTAGATCACAGGCGTGCGGCCAGGCTCCAGACCATCAAATTCCTGAAGGCTCAAATTCACGCGGATGCCGGCCTGAGCGGAATCAAAATCTTCATACAGGCGAAAGGGTAACGAGGGATCTGTTGGCGGGCTGTCTTTACGGTGCTCGGGTGTCGCAAAAGCAATGCCTCCGGCCACAATGCTGTCCAACGACTCGGTGCGCACCTTCACACCGCTAAGCCCTGCATCAATGGAGACGCCGCTGGCATTCCAAAAGCGTGTGTGTTTACGCACTAACGAGGCAAATTGCGGTTGGATGTAGACACTGACCTCAACCTGATTCTGTTCTTCAAGCAAGGCATAACTCTTAACCCGGCCAACCTGAATCTGTTTATAGAACACAGGGCTATCACGGTTGAGCGAACCAAGGCGATCCGCCTTCAGCGTTAGGTGTAAGCCCGGTACGCTGTCAGCCATTGGCGGCGGTTGATTCAACGCCGTGAACTTCCGTGTTGATTCACCGTCCCCTGGACTAACGGCAATGTAATTACCTGAAACAAGGGTTTCCAAACCAGTTATACCCGCCAGTGAAACGCTGGGTTTAACCAGCCAGAAGCGCGTATTGCTAAGCAAATGACCTTCAACACGCTTATCCATTTCCACTGTGGCACGTACGCGGCTCTGATCCTCCGTGTTGTCTAACTCAAGCGCAGTCAACTTGCCGATTGGCATACCCTTGTAAATCACTTCGGTTTTACCTGCCTGCAAACCCTCACCCGTCTCGAAAGTAACCTGAATCTCGATTCCGGCTTCGTTGTAAGCACGCCAACCCAACCATCCTCCGATCAGCAATGCGATCAGTGGCAACACCCAGATAGCGGACCAGTTAGAAGCAGGCCGCGTTTTAGCCAAGGGCACATCATTCATGGTCGTCATCCGATTTGGTGTTGTCCCAGATTAAGCGAGGATCGAAGGTTAGCGCTGCCAACATGGTCAGCACGACAACGCTGGCAAAAGCGGTCGCGCCATAGCCAGGCACAATACTGGCCAAACTGCCGAAGTTGACCACCGCAACTAGAATGGCGATAACGAAGATATCCAACATCGACCAGCGCCCGATCCATTCAATAAAGCGGTACATCAATACCCGTTGCCGGGCAGACATCGGCTGATGGCGTTGTACCGAATACAACAGCAAGGCAATACCCACAAGCTTGAAGGTCGGCACAAGAATGCTCGCGATAAATACCACCGCGGCAATCGGCAACATACCGTAGTTAACCAATTCAATAACACCCGACATGATGGTATCTGACTGCCCTTTACCCAGCGAATTAACAGTCATGATGGGAAGTAAATTGGCGGGTATATAAAGCAGTGCAGCGGAAATCAATAAAGCCCACGTCCGGGCCAAACTGTTAGGACGGCGTGCATGCAAATGGCCACCGCAACGAACGCAAAACTGCTTTTCTTCGTCCGGCTTATGTGGATTGAGTTGATGGCACTCATGGCAAATAAGCAAACCCGCATCAATCGCACGCATGCTTATCCTCTCCTGACAGGGCTTCCCAAATTTGATGCGGTGACATAGTCACCTCAAGCCAGATTTGAACCAGCAATAGCGCAATAAAACAAAACAAGCCAAGACCAATACTCAGGTCTGCCAGATCAACTAATTTCACAATAGCCACCAAGATGCCCATGAGGTAAACCTCCAGCATCCCCCACTCGCGCATGTGGTGATAAATCCGATAAAGCAATAGGCCATAACTACGGCCTATATCCAAACGTATACTCAACAACACGGCAAACTGACAAAGCAATTTGAGCAAAGGCACAGCCATGCTGCACAGAAATACAACGACAGCAATGCTCTGCATACCGCTGCTATACAGTCCGAGCACGCCGCTCCACACGGTATCTTCGGTGACTTGACCAAGAAGATTGAGTTGCATGATGGGTAAGAAATTAGCCGGCAGATACAACAGCAATGCGGTAATTACCAACGCCAAACTACGGCGAACAACCTGAGATCGATGGGTGTATAGCTCATAACCGCAGCGCGGACATTCTACCTTCTCGCCGGCGCTGGTTAAGGGCTTACGCAGCAACAAGTCGCACTCATGGCATGCAATTAATCGCTCGAACTCAAGCGCAGGAAGATTGTCTGAGGATGCCGGCTCGGCCATTTGAAGAACTCTGTGTTAGTGGCTCGGGCATCATAGCCACGACAACCTAGATTGCCTATCGATGATAGGTCAGGTGCTGTCCTGCGCTTGGAAAGTTTTACGCGGCATAAAGTAAAACCCCCGACCAGTTTCCTGATCGGGGGTTTTGGTATAGGTGCTTGACGATGAC
>CAMCJM010000121.1 GCA_945874835.1 Pseudomonas synxantha
TTGCACCCAATGCGAGGCCGAGGGCTTTCGCAAGATCACCTACTACCTCGATCGCCCGGACGTGATGAGTAAATTCACCACCACCCTGAGCGCCGAGCAGCACAGCTACCCGGTGCTGCTCTCTAACGGCAACCCGATTGCCAGCGGAACAGAAGACGGCGGCCGCCATTGGGCGACGTGGGAAGACCCCTTTATGAAACCGGCCTACCTGTTTGCGCTGGTCGCCGGTGACCTCTGGTGTGTGGAAGACAGCTTCACCTCCATGAGTAACCGTGACGTGGCGCTGCGCATTTATGTCGAGCCGGAAAACATCGACAAGTGTCAGCACGCCATGGACAGCCTGAAAAAGTCCATGAAGTGGGATGAAGAGGTCTACGGCCGTGAATACGACTTGGACATCTTTATGATCGTTGCAGTCAACGACTTCAACATGGGGGCCATGGAAAACAAGGGCCTGAATATCTTCAACTCCAGCTGCGTACTGGCCAAGGCGGAAACCGCCACTGATGCCGCGCACCAGCGCGTCGAGGCAGTCGTCGCCCACGAGTACTTCCACAACTGGTCGGGCAACCGCGTAACCTGCCGCGACTGGTTCCAGTTGTCGCTTAAAGAAGGCTTTACCGTGTTCCGCGATGCTGAGTTTAGCGCTGGCATGCACTCGCGCACGGTAAAACGCATTGAAGACGTGGCTTATCTGCGCACCCATCAGTTCGCCGAAGACGCTGGCCCAATGGCCCACCCGGTTCGCCCCGATGCCTTTATGGAGATTTCCAACTTCTACACCTTGACCGTGTACGAGAAAGGTTCGGAAGTGGTGCGCATGATCCGCACCTTGGTCGGTGCCGAGGGTTTCCGCAAAGGCAGCGATTTGTACTTCGCCCGCCACGACGGTCAAGCCGTGACCTGTGATGATTTTATCCTGGCGATGGAAGAGGCCAATGGCATCGACCTGACCCAGTTCAAGCGTTGGTATAGCCAGGCCGGCACGCCGCGTCTGGACGTCAGCGAAAGCTACGATGCTGCTGCCAATTGCTATCGTCTGCACTTCCGTCAAAGCTGCCCGGCCACCCCAGGCCAGGCCGAAAAACTGCCGTTTGTGATCCCCGTTGAACTGGCCCTGCTGGACGCCCGCGGGCGCGAATTGCCGCTGCAACTGGTCGGTGAAGACGCCGCAGTGGGCACCTCCCGTGTGCTGCAGATAACCGAAGCGGAGCAGGCGTTCACCTTTGTCAATCTGGCGGAGCAACCGCTGCCGTCCCTGCTGCGCGGCTTCTCTGCGCCGGTCAAACTGAGCTTCCCTTACAGTCGCGACCAACTGATGTTCCTCATGCAGCACGACAGTGATGGCTTCAACCGCTGGGAAGCGGGGCAGCAATTGTCGGTACAGGTGTTGCAGGAGTTGATTGGTCAGCATCAGCGTGGCGAGGTGCTGGTGATGGATCAGCGTCTGGTTGAAGCATGCCGTACGCTCTTGGCCGATGATTCGCTTGATCAAGCCATGGTCGCCGAAATGCTCTCGTTGCCCGGCGAGGCCTACCTGACTGAAATCAGCACAGTGGCTGACGTCGAGGCAATCCACGCTGCCCGTGAATTTGCCCGCCAGCAACTCTCGGCTGCGCTGTTTGATCTGTTCTGGCAGCGTTATCAGCGCAATCGCGATGTGTCACGCAGCAGCGCTTATGTCGCTGAAGCCGAACACTTTGCTCGCCGCAGCCTGCAAAACATTGCGCTGTCCTATCTGATGCTCAGTGCCAAAAATGAGGTGCTCGCCGCGTGTCTGGAGCAGTTTGAGCATGCTGACAATATGACCGAGCGGCTGGCGGCGTTGGCGGTGTTAATCAACTCGCCGTTCGAGAGCGAGAAAGCCGTCGCATTGGCCAGCTTTGCCGAACACTTCAAAGACAACGCGCTGGTAATGGATCAGTGGTTTAGCGTCCAGGCTGCCTGTGCGCTGCCGGGCGCGCTGCAGCGTGTTGAGCAGTTGATGCAACACCCCGCATTTACCCTCAAGAACCCAAACAAGGTACGCGCCTTGATCGGCGCATTTGCCGGGCAAAATCTGCTGGGTTTCCATCAGGCCGATGGCAGCGGTTATCGCTTCCTGGCGGATCAGGTGATCACCCTCAATGCCCTCAACCCACAAATCGCCTCGCGCTTGCTGGCACCGCTGACGCGCTGGGGCAAATACGGCAGTGAGCGCCAGGTGCAGATGAAGGCTGAGTTGCAGCGCATTCTGGATTCGGGCGAGTTGTCCAGTGATGTTTATGAAGTGCTCAGCAAGAGCCTGGCCGGGGCATAGCACGCGGTAACGCCGTGTTTCGGATGCCACACTTTTGCTGTTATCTGGCTTGAGATGCGCGCTGATCTAATCGGCCCTTGGCTGGGGCCGATTTCCCAAGCCTGACAGACCAACGCAACGGTTGGGCAGCGTGCTTCATTTATCCAAAAAGTGTTACCTGTCGCTCGCAGGTAACACCTGTTGTGTTACCTCTTCTATGTGTAAGCAAAGTTTGCGCTGTGCGAGTTCAGCCACTTGGCTTGACGCTGCCTATTATTCCCGAAGCGTTTTGATGCGCGTAATGCTGCGCTGTGACAGATCGCGTCAAACAGTAGGACAAAAAAAGAAACAATCGAGCCGTGCATGGGTTATTTGCTCGCTGAATGACCAGTCACAATTTAAACGGGTGCGCTGTGTGAGAGCGGGGATGTATTTTTTATACAGTTGTTTGAATTGGCATCATGGTTGCATTTGCTCAAGCTGATTTGACCTCGTCTTGGTCTATGCCAAGTTGTGAGGTGCGTGAAAACGCATTGGAGGTGTCTTCCAGTCAGCACTTAAGGCCGTCATCAGTACGGTCATAACGAGCGCCCCAAAAAATTGGTGCGCCACAAGATGATCTGTCCACGGAGTAACGTTTCGATGGAAATTAAGTCCAGTAAGCCCGTATTGCGTTTTGCACCTGCCACGGCGGGTTTTGCTTTTGTCGGTCTGCTGCCTTTGCTGGTAGCAGCGCACGTTCAGGCTGTTGAATTCAGCTTTGCCGACAATGAAATCAGCGGCTCCATCGATTCCACTGTGTCCTACGGCCAACTCTGGCGCGTACAGGGTCAGGACAAGACCAATAACGACATCAACACCAACGACGGTAACCGTAACTTCAATACCGGTCTGGTTTCTGAGGTGTTCAAGATCACAACCGATATGGAAGTGACCTACCAGAATTACGGTGCTCTTGTACGCGGTACTGCGTTCTATGACACTCAGATCATGGACAAGCGCAATAATTATTACGACACCAGCCTGGCTTATCAGCCAAGCCAGAACGTGCCGAAAGATGACAGCTTCACTCGCGGCACCCGCCACTCAGCTGGCCGAAACGCCGAAATCCTTGATGCCTACGTATACGGCAACTGGGACGTTGCAGATATGCCCGTTGGCGTGCGCTTTGGTAAGCAGGTGTTCAACTGGGGTGAAGGTTTGTTCTACCGCGGTGGCGTGAACACCACCAACCCTGTGGATGCCGGCAAGTTCCGTTTACCGGGTGCTGAAGTTAAAGAAGTGCTGGTCCCAGTTGAGGCGCTGAGTTTTAGTGTTGGCCTGACTGATAGCCTTTCTATGGATGCCTTCTACCAGTTTAACTGGAAAGAGTCGGCGATTGATCCAGTTGGCACCTACTTTTCTGAGACCGATCTGTTTGGTGAGGGTGGTAATACGGCCTATAACAACTTTGCTGGTACTCCCTTGGCTCCTGCAATTGCAGGTTATAATGCTATTGCTGCAGGCCGAGGTAATGCTAATCCAGCGGTCGCGGCTGCAATGCTCAATGCTGCTACTGCGGCAGGTGTTTATCAAGGTGGGGTTAATAAAAGCTTTGGTAATATCTTAAAGGTTGCTGATGTTACAGAAGATATCAATGCAAAAAATGACGGTCAGTATGGGTTCTCTTTTAAATATATTGCTGAGAGCCTGAATTTTACTGAGTTTGGCGCTTATTTTGTTAATTATCATGCCAAAGAGCCGACTATCTATGCCGATCTTAATGGTTATGACGGGGTTAATATTGGTGCTTTAGCTGGCAATTTGTGCGGTATTGCTACAGGTGGCCTTGACCCCGACTGTGCAAACCCGAATAGTGCTACTTTTCAGAGTTTCCTACCAACCGCCGGCGGCTTGGCTACTGTTGATATGCTTGGTTCCACCCAAGCTAAGCGTGAATATGCTGAAGATATTCGTATGTATGGCTTCAGCTTCAATACCACGCTGAACGAAACATCGGTGTTCGGTGAGCTTGCATATCGTCCGAACTTGCCTGTGGGTATCTCTGCTACAAATGACCTGTTGGGTGATATTGTTCTGCAGGGCGGTTTTCTGGCTAACAATTTCAATGGTAGTCTCGGCAGTGGATTGATTGCAGGGCAACAAGTTAATCGTAATTCGCAGGTCAGCAACTCGCGTCGCGTTGAGGCTTTTAATGTGTCTGTCGGCGCCATTCATAACTTTGGTAATGTGCTGAGCTTCGATTCACTATTCGGTATCGCTGAAGTGGCGTCGGAGCATTTGCGCGGTGATACCCTGAAATATAACTCTGTCAATGGCGAGCGTTGCATTGCAGGTCGTGCCAATACCTCCTATGCAACAGATGCCGCGATGGCAAAACAAGACTGCGCCTCCAGTGATGCTTATGGTTATACATTGCTGCTTTCGGGTACTTGGAACGACGTTTATGCCGGCGTAAATCTGTCACCATTCGGTGTCTTCAAACATGACTTCCAAGGCAATGGTCACCAGACCGGTAACTTTATTGAAGACCGTAAGGCATATACCGTAGGTTTGCGTGCTAGCTATCTTAATAGCTTGGAAGCTGAGCTTCAGTACACAGAGTTTATGGGCGCTGGTCAAAGTAACGGCAGCCGCGACCGCGACAACATCGGCGTCAACGTTAAGTATTCCTTCTAAACATAACTAGAAAATACCGAGTGCCTGCGGGCACTTGGTTGATGACTTATTTCACGGAGAATCAACGTGCTGAAAAAGCATACGCTGATAGGTGCTGCTATTGCGCTGGCACTGTCCGCTGGTAGCGCATTTGCCGCTGTGTCGCCACAGGAAGTCGCCAAGTTGGGCGCGAGCCTGACACCCTTTGGTGCCGAGAAAGCCGGTAACGCTGCGGGCACCATCCCTGAGTGGACCGGTGGCATTACCAAAGCTCCGGTCGGTTACACCACGCCAGGCCAGCACCACGTCGATCCATTTGCTGATGACAAACCGCTGTTCACCATCACCAAAGCCAATCTGGATCAGTACAAAGACAACCTGACTCCGGGTCAGATTGCCATGTTCAATACCTACCCGAACAGCTACCAGATGCCGGTCTATCCGACTCGTCGTTCGGGTTCTGCGCCGCAGTGGGTGTATGACAACACCATCAAAAACGCCAGCACTGCCAAGTTGCTTGATGGTGGCAATGGCTTTTCCGACGCCTACGGCGGCATCCCGTTCCCGATTCCACAAAATGGCGTTGAAGCGCTCTGGAACCACATTGCGCGCTATCGTGGTACCTACATCGTGCGTCGCGCTTCGGAAGTGGCTGTGCAGCGTAATGGCAGCTACTCGCTGGTGACCTCGCAGCAGGAAGCCATGTTCAAGTTCTACAACCCGAAAGGGACTGCAGCCGACCTGAACAACATCATGTTTTACTACCTGTCCTTCACCAAGAGCCCGGCGCGCTTAGCCGGTGGTGCAGTGCTGGTACACGAAACGCTGGATCAGGTGAAGGAGCCGCGTCAGGCATGGGGCTACAACGCCGGTCAGCGCCGCGTGCGTCGCGCACCTAACTTGGCTTATGACACCCCAATCGCTGCTGCTGATGGTCTGCGTACTGCAGACGACACCGATATGATCAACGGTTCGCCAGATCGCTACGACTGGAAGCTGGTGGGTAAGAAGGAAATCTATATTCCTTACAACAGTTACAAAGTCACCAGCCCTGACGTCAAGTACAAGGACCTGCTGCAAGTGGGTCACCTGAACCCGGCGTTTACCCGCAATGAGTTGCACCGTGTTTGGGTGGTTGAGGGCACGCTGAAGTCCAGTGCTCGCCATATCTACTCCAAGCGCACCCTGTTCCTGGATGAAGACAGCTGGCAAGCCGCTGTGGTTGATCAATACGACGGTCGCGGCGAGTTGTGGCGCGTATCGATTGCTTACCTGAAAAACTACTACGACCTGCCGACCACCTGGTCGGCGCTGGACAGCTTTCATGACCTGCAGGCCCGTCGTTACCACGTGCAGAACCTGGATAACGAAGAGCCAAGCACCATTGATTTCAGTCAGGCGGTTCCCGACGATGGCTATTTCAAGCCTGCCGCTCTACGTCGTCGCGGCACGCGCTAATCAGCGTGTGATTTGAGCAAAAGGCCGCTACTGTGTAGCGGCCTTTTGCTATTTATCCGTACAACGGGGCATGGCAATCGAGCGGGTTTAACAAAACATAACGTCGCGCTGATTGTCAGGCCTTTTCAAAGCTCAGTAGGATAGACGCACTGCTAAAAAGGGTAGTGCTACCTATAAGAACAAGGGGGAAGGTTTATGAGTGAGCCCATAATGCGGCGCACCCAGTCCAGTCGTGCAGTGGGTTCGCCCTGCTCGTCTGAGCGCCGCGTCTACTCACCAATAGTCAAGGCGCTGTCATTGTGCAGTGTGTTGTCTGTATTGATGTTTGCCAGTGCTCCTGTTTTGGCTTCCGCCGAGGATGCCGCTGAATTTTCCGTGGTCTCTGCCAAGGCTCAATCCAGCCTGTTGTTAGATGTCAGCAGCCTGGGTAAACGCTTGGTTTCAGTGGGTGATCGAGGCCATGTTCTGTTCTCCGATGACAACGGCGCGAACTGGGTGCAGGCTAAAGTGCCGACCAAGCAAGTGCTCACGGCGGTGTTTTTTATCGACGCAACACATGGCTGGGCTGTAGGCCACGACGCGCAAATTCTTGCCACCACTGATGCGGGTACGACCTGGGTTAAGCAGTTTGAAGACCTCGAACTTGAAGCTCCGCTTTTGGATATCTGGTTCAAAGATCTGAGCAACGGTTATGCGGTTGGCGCTTACGGTGCCTTGTTGGAAACCACCGATGGCGGGGCCAATTGGGAAGACATAAGCGATCGAATGGACAACGAGGATGCTTATCACCTCAACGCAATCGTTGAGGTAAAGGATTCCGGGTTGTTTGTGGTCGGTGAGCAGGGTGTGATGTTCCGTTCTCCCGATTGGGGTCAAACCTGGGAAACGCTAGAGAGCCCATATGAGGGTTCATTGTTTGGTGCGCTAGGTACCAACGAGTCTGCGACCCTTCTGGTCTATGGTCTGCGTGGCCATTTGTTCCGCTCTACAGACTTCGGTTCGACATGGCAGCCGATCAGCCTGAATACAGAAAATAATGGTCCGCTCGAATTTGGTTTGGCTGATGGTGGCCGTCTGCCAGATGGATCCATTGTGGTCGTGGGCCATGGCGGTACCGTGCTGAAAAGTACTGACAATGGTCAGAACTTTACCGTGACCAATCGTGCTGACCGGCTTTCGCTGGCAGGTGTTGCAGCAATGGAAAACGGCAATCTGATTCTGGTGGGGCAGGGCGGCGTTCATACTGCAACTCCTGCCGGTGCCGATCTAGGCCAACAACAATAAGCCGGGAGCCTTTGCATGAGTAAGCATCAACAACGACCTGCGTCCTTTTTGGAGCGGTTGATTTTCAATAATCGCCCGGCTGTCATTCTGCTGTGCCTGTTGATCAGTGTTTTCCTGTTTTTCCAAGCGGCGCAGGTACGCCCGCAAACCAGCTTCGAAAAGATGATTCCGCTGGGGCATCCTTACATTCAAAAGATGCTCGAGCACCGTAATGATCTGGCCAACCTCGGCAACACCGTGCGTATCTCGGTGGAAGCGGTGGATGGCGATATCTTCAGTAAGGAATACATGGAGACGCTGCGTCAGATCAACGACGAAGCCTTCTACATTCCGGGTGTCGACCGTTCCGGTCTGAAGTCACTGTGGAGCCCAAGCGTACGCTGGACCGAAGTGACTGAAGAGGGCTTTGCCGGTGGTGAAGTCATTCCGCAAACCTATGACGGCTCCTCCGAAAGTCTTGAGGAGCTGCGCAGCAACATTCTTAAGTCGGGGCAAATTGGTCGTTTGGTAGCCAACAACTTTAAGTCGAGCATCGTCGACTTGCCGTTGCTGGAGACCTATGCCGACCCGAATGATCAGAGCAAGCAGATCCCGCTGGATTACCAGAAGTTCTCTCACGAACTTGAAGAGAAAATTCGCGAGAAGTATCAACTGCAGAACCCCAGCGTAAAAATCCACATCATTGGCTTCGCCAAGAAAGTGGGTGATCTGATTGATGGCCTGTTTGGTGTGGCGATTTTCTTTGCTGTTGCAATCGCCATCACCTTTGTCTTGTTGCTGTGGTTCACCCACTGCTTCAAGAGCACCCTTGCAGTTGTGGTTACCACGCTGATTGCAGTGGTTTGGCAGTTGGGTCTGTTGCATACCCTGGGTTTTGGGCTTGATCCCTACTCGATGTTGGTGCCGTTCTTGGTCTTCGCCATTGGTATTTCCCATGGCGTGCAAAAGATCAATGGCATTGCTATGGCCTCGGGTGAGGCAGCAGATTCGCTGTCCGCCGCACGCATGGCGTTTCGTCAGTTGTTTATTCCGGGGTTAGTGGCGCTGCTGTCAGATGCAGTGGGTTTCATCACGTTGCTGCTGATTGATATCGGTGTGATTCGTGAGTTGGCCATCGGTGCGTCCATGGGCGTGGCGGTGATCATTCTGACTAACCTGATTCTGCTGCCAGTGATGATTTCCTACATCGGCATCAGCAAAAAGGCGGTGAGGATCAGCCGTGAGGAAGCAGCTAAAGAGCATCCTTTCTGGCGCTTTCTGTCCAAGTGTGCGCATCCAATGGTGGCGCCCATTTCCGTTGTGGTGGCCGTCGTCGCTCTAGCTGGTGGCGTGTGGTACGGGCAAAACCTGAAGATCGGTGATCTCGATCAGGGTGCGCCTGAACTGCACCCGGATTCGCGCTACAACCTCGACAACGACTTTGTGATCCGTAACTACTCCACCAGTTCGGACGTGCTAGTCATCATGGTCAAGACGCCGCCGGAAGGGTGTTCAACCTTCCAGACGTTGTCGGCCATGGATGAGTTGATGTGGAAGATGGAGAACACCGAAGGCGTGCAGTCGGCCATTTCCATGGTGACGGTGTCGCGTCAGGTGATCAAAGGCATGAACGAGGGCAACCTGAAATGGGAAACCCTGTCGCGCAACCAAGACGTATTGAACAACTCGATTGCGCGTGCCGATGGTCTGTATAACGGCGACTGTTCTGTAGCACCTGTGCTGGTGTTCCTCACCGACCACAAGGCCGAAACCCTGACTCGCGCGGTCAATGTGGCTGAGGAGTTTGCCAAACAGAACAATACCCAAGGTTTGGAGTTTATTCTGGCGGCTGGCAACGCCGGTATTGA
This sequence comes from Pseudomonas synxantha, assembly GCA_945874835.1. GTDB lineage: Bacteria > Pseudomonadota > Gammaproteobacteria > Pseudomonadales > Pseudomonadaceae > Aquipseudomonas > Aquipseudomonas synxantha_B. The sequence continues at coordinate 9,526 of CAMCJM010000121.1, forward strand.
AGCGGCAACCAACGAAGTCATCGCAGCGTCTGAAACCACTATGCTGATCGCCGTTTATGCAGCGGTAAGCATTATGTGTCTGCTGACCTTCCGCTCCTTGGCTGCCACTCTGTGCGTCATCCTGCCGCTGGTGTTGACCTCGGTGCTGGGTAACGCGTTGATGGCCTACGTGGGCATCGGTGTGAAGGTGGCTACCTTGCCTGTGATCGCGCTAGGTGTGGGTATTGGTGTCGACTACGGCATCTACATCTACAGCCGTCTGGAAAGCTATCTGCGTCAGGGGCTTTCACTGCAGGACGCTTACTACGAGACGTTGAAGTCCACGGGTAAGGCGGTACTGTTTACCGGCGTTTGCTTGGCCATTGGTGTGGCAACCTGGATCTTCTCGGCGATTAAGTTCCAGGCTGACATGGGCTTGATGCTGACCTTTATGTTCCTCTGGAACATGATTGGCGCGATCTGGCTGCTGCCTGCATTGGCTCGCTTCCTGATCAACCCAGAGAAGCTGCGCAACAAGGCTTAAGCCTCTTCGCAGTGTCAAAAAAGACCGCGGCCCTAGGTTCTGTTGACGTATCAGCGGAGCCACAACAGGGTTGCAGCGAAGGCCAGCATAGACTTGAAATGACTGGCCTTTTTCTCAA
>CAMCJM010000122.1 GCA_945874835.1 Pseudomonas synxantha
CGAGCTTGAGTGGGAGTCATCACGCGTTCAACTTCAGTAAATATGCCGCCCGGTACTTGGGCGCATTTGCGTACCGGTTTAATAGACGTTTCGATCTGAGTACGCTGCATATGCGCCTGCTCGTAGCCGCCACTACCTGCACCCCGCAATCCTTGCGAGAGGTTCGCATGGCTGAACATCATTTCTAATCAGGAAATGGCTTTACCAAGCTGATGCTTGAGGTTGCTGACAGCCATGCACAGATCTCCCGCAATAACGCTGAACTGGGCCAGCGCATCGCGGCGCGCACAGCCGAGCTCAGCGAGCACGCACAACACACCCGTACCATCCTTGACCATATTCTGGACGCGGTGATCACCGTTGATGACCAGGGTCTGATCCAGTCATTTAACCCGGCAGCCGAAAGCACCTTTGGCTACAGTACCACGGAGGCCGTGGGCCGTAACGTCAGAGCATTGATACCGGCCTCTCCCCAGAACGTTCAAGACGATTTTCTGCTCAACAACCTCTACACATACAACGCAACACAAGCACCGTGCAGCAGTGAAATAGAAGGCCTGCACAAAAGCGGCAGGGCCTTTGCCATGGAGCTGAAAATCTCTGTAATAAAGCGACATGAACGGCCACTTTATGTGCTCATGGCACGGGATATCACTGAGCGAAAGCGCATTGAGAAGATGAAATCCGAATTCGTCTCCACCGTAAGCCATGAACTGCGAACACCTCTGACATCGATTTCAGGTGCGCTGGGCTTACTGGCTGGCGGGGTCCTGGGAGAGCTTAATGAACAGGCAACGCAGATGGTCAGAATCGCCCGGCAAAGCAGCCTGCAACTGGCGGCATTGATCAACGATTTACTGGACATGGAGAAGCTGGCAGCCGGGAAAATGTGCTTTGACATGAGCCTCCAGTCATTACCCTCCATCATTGAGGAAGCCATTGAAACCATCGCGCTTTATGACACCGAGCGACAGGTCAGGATCACCACTCCCGGGCCTATACCTGCAGTACAGGTCACAGTAGATCGCCAGCGCCTACTGCAAGCTTTGCGCAACTTGTTATCCAATGCCGTCAAATTTTCCCCCCAAGGAGGCACGGTAGAGGTTTCGGCCCAGGTGACCAGTGGTCAGGTCCGGATCAGTGTTCGCGACTATGGCGAAGGGATACCCGAAACCTTCAGAGCACATATTTTCGAAAAATTCGCCCAGGCTGATAGCACCGATACCCGACAGAAAGGCGGCACAGGATTGGGGCTGGCAATTACCAGGGAAATAGCCGAACACATGCAGGGCAGCGTTGGCTTTGAGTCCACACCAGGGCAAGGGGCAACATTCTGGATACAGTTGCCTATCTAGTGGCCTATTGGGCTCATTCAAATATTCAACTTCTGCACCAGACTTCGCCAGATAAGAAGTTACGGTGCGCAGTGTCGGGTGTTGAGCCGGCCAGATACAATCTGTTGCTTGCCATGTCAGGACGCCCCCATGCTGCACACCCTCGCCGTTGCCAACTACCGCTCGATTAATAACTTGGTGCTGCCGCTGGGTCGGCTCAATCTGGTCACCGGGGCCAATGGCAGCGGCAAGTCGAATCTCTATCGCGCCCTGCGCCTGCTCGCGGAAACCGCCCAGGGCGGCGTGGTCAATGCGCTGGCCCGTGAGGGCGGGCTGGACTCGACCTTCTGGGCCGGGCCGGAAACCCTCAGCCGGCGCATGCTCAACGGCGAGGTGCCGGTGCAGGGCGGCCCGCGCAAGGAGGCCCGCCGCCTGCGTCTGGGTTTTGCCGGTGATGATTTCAGCTATGCGATTTCGCTCGGGCTGCCAGAACCCAGTCTGTCGGCCTTTGCCCTCGACCCACAGATCAAGCGCGAATGCATTTGGGCCGGCACCTGCTATCGTCCCGCCTCATTACTGATGGACCGCGCCGGGCCGATGGTGCGGCGGCGCGAAGGACGCAGCTGGCACGTAATGGCGCAGCACCTGCCGGTCTTCGACAGCCTGTTTGATCAGATCGGCAATGACCCCACCTGCCCAGAGGTGTTTCAGCTGCGCGAACATATCCGCCGTTGGCGCTTCTACGATCACTTTCGCAGCGATGCCGAAGCGCCCGCTCGCCTGCCGCAACTGGGCACCCGCACCCCGGTGCTGCACCACGACGGCCGTGACCTGGCGGCCGCGTTGCAAACCATTCGTGAAATCGGCGACACCGCCGCGCTGGATACTGCCATCAGCGACGCCTTCCCCGGTGCTCGCCTACGCATCGACATGCAGACCGGCGGGCGATTTACCGTGGAGTTGCAACAAGAAGGATTGCTGCGCCCCTTATCAGCCAGTGAACTGTCGGACGGCACCCTGCGCTATCTACTGTTGGTCGCCGCCCTGCTCACGCCAAGTCCACCCACACTGATGGTGCTGAACGAGCCGGAAACCAGCCTGCACCCCGACCTGCTGCCCGCCCTCGGCCGGCTGATTATCGCCGCCTCGCAGCATACTCAAGTCTGGGTGGTGTCCCACGCCAGCCGGCTGATCGCCACCTTGGAGCAACACCCCGAGTGCAACTCTATCGTGCTGGAAAAACAGCTGGGGCAAACCGTGATTCAGGGTCAAGGCATGCTCGATGAACCGGCCTGGAAGTGGCCAAGTTAATCCTTGTCAGTCAGGGCCGTTCGTAGGGGGATGAAGCTTCACCCATCCACCCACTGCGATCCCATGGTGGATGAGAAAAGCGTCATCCACCCTGCATGCCTTAACCAGTGGACGATGCCATCCTGCCGTTTTTAAAAATGATCTCACCACGCTGATCAGCGGGCAGTTGGGGTTGTTTTAAACACTTTTGTGGGAGGGGCTTTAGCCGCGACAGCTTTAGCGCCTGAGTCGCGGCTAAAGCCCCTCCCACATCAATCTCCAGCATCACGAACGCACCCTAAGCCTCGCGCGTCGCCAACAATGGCGCAGCTTTGGGCTTACGAAACACCAGCACGTTACCCAGCATTACCAGCAGCAGGCCGAACAGCGCCGGGGCCGTCCATTGGTAGCCTTCGACAAACACCGAGATATTCAGCGCCACCACCGGGAACAACACGGTGCAGTAGGCCGCACGTTCCGGGCCCATGCGCCCGACCAGAGTCAAGTAGGCGGTAAAGCCGATCACCGAACCGGGAATCGCCAGGTACAGCAGGCTGCCGATGTAACGGCTGTTCCACTCGAAGCCAAACGGCGTGCCGCTGACCAGGCAGATCGCAACCAGCATCAACGCGCCATACAGCATGCCCCAGGCATTGGTGGTCAGCGGTTTGAAGCCAGCCTTCTGCTGCAGGCTGGAAAGCATATTGCCGGCAGAGAAAAACAGCGTACCGAGCAGTGCCAGGCCGATGCCGAGCAGGGTTTCATAGCTGGCCTCCTGTCCGGCCAATTCCGGCCAAAACAGTAACGCCAGGCCGCCGAGGCCCAGTGCGCCACCGGCCAGCACATTGGCGGCGATCTGCTGTTTGAAGAACAGCCGCGCGTTGATCGCATTCCACAGCGTGGCGGTGGAAAAGATCACCGCCACCAGGCCACTGGGGATCCACTGGCTGGCGGTGTAGAAGCACATAAAGTTCAGGCAGAACAGGCACAGCCCCTGCACCAGACAGATCAGTTGGCCGCGCTTATCGAGTTTTTGCAGGCGACCGCTGAGCAGCAGGATGGCGAACAGCACCAGCGAGGCCAGGGCAAAGCGATAGGCGATGGACGCGGCAATGACCACCTCGCCCAGTTGCAGCTTGAGGGCGATCCAGGTGGTGCCCCAGATCAGTACGGTCAACAGATAGAGCGACAGATTCATCAACAGACTCCCTTTGGATGCTCAGGAGTCTGCGCCTGATCGGCACGGCTGTTCTTGCACAAACTTGCGCTTTTATGGCCTGCCATCCCTGGCGGCCACCCTGCGGGCCGTCGCTACGCGACGTTAAAAATTGCTCCCGGCAATTTTTTAATCCGCCGCCCGATGCCGAGGCAGCCCAATGGAAATCAACGCCGCCAGCAGGACAAACGCCGAAGAAATCCACAGGCAGGCCTCAAGACCATAGGCCTGATACACCCAGCCCGAGAGCAGCGTGCCGAGCAGCCGGCCAGCGGCGTTGGACATGTAATAGAAGCCGACATCCAGCGACACGCCGTCTGCTTTGGCGTAGCTGACAATCAGGTAGCTGTGCAGCGAGGAGTTCACCGCAAACACGGCGCCAAACACCAGCAAGCCGCCGATCAGCACCCATTGCACGGGCCAAGCACTGCCCATGCCCATGGCAATCAGTGCTGGCACACCGGCCAGCACGGCGGCCCAGGCAAATGCGGCGCGGCCATCCGGTAACTGGCCGCTGGCCTTGCCGGTAATGGATGGGGCAAACGCCTGCACCATGCCGTAGCCAATCACCCAGGTCGCCAGAAAGCCGCCGACCATCCAGAAATCCCAGCCCAAGACACTGGACAAGTACACCGGCAGTGCCACGACAAACCACACATCGCGCGCGCCGAACAGAAACAGCCGCGCCGCCGAAAGCAGGTTGATCGCCCGGCTTTTGGACAGCAGGTCGCGGAACTTTGGTTTGGCCTTGGCCTTACCCAAATCTTTTTTCAACAGCACCACGCTGGCCAGCCAGATCAGCGCCAGCACAGCGGCCATGGCCAATACCGCGCCGGTGAAGCCGAGCAGCGCCAGCAGCGCACCGCCCATAAAGAAGCCCACGCCCTTGAGCGCATTCTTCGAGCCGGTCAGGATCGCCACCCACTTGTACAGCGTGCCTTGCTGGCTATCCGGCACCAGCAGCTTGATCGAGCTCTTGGCGCTCATCTTGTTCAGGTCTTTGGCGATCCCGGACAACGCCTGCGCGCCCATCACCCAGGGAATGGTCAGCCAGGCGGCTGGCACGGTGAGCATCAGCAAAGCTGCTACTTGCAGACCGAGGCCGATATTCATGGTGCAATTTAACCCCAGTCGCGCACCCAGATAGCCGCCGACCAGATTGGTGACCACGCCAAAGATTTCGTAGAACAGAAACAGCGCGGCAATCTGCAGCGGCGTGTAACCGAGGCTATGAAAATGCAGCACCACCAACATGCGCAACGCGCCGTCGGTGAGGGTAAAGGCCCAGTAGTTGCCGGTAACCAGCAGGTATTGGCGCACGTCGGGGGCTAGGCGGGATAAGGCGTGCATAACAAATCCAATTTAGATCGTGGAAGGGGCTGGGCGGCATTCCGTTTAAGCCGCGACAGCAGTTGAGGCAAGTCGCGGCTAAAGCCCCTCCCACAGAGCCTGGTTAATCTGCCGAACCAACCATCCGCGCCAGTTCCACCGCGCGGTTGGCGTAGCCCCATTCGTTGTCGTACCAGGCGTAGAGCTTCACTTGGGTGCCGTTGATCACCATGGTCGACAGCGCATCGATGATCGAGGAGCGCGGGTCGGTGCGGTAGTCGATGGACACCAGCGGCCGTTCCTCATAGCCGAGAATCCCGGCCAGCGGGCCAGCGGCGGCGGCTTTGAGCAACGCGTTGACCTCCTCCACCGTGGTGGCGCGTTCCACTTCAAACACGCAGTCAGTCAGCGAGGCGTTGGCCAGCGGTACGCGCACGGCGTGGCCGTTCAGCTTGCCGCGCAGCTCGGGGAATATCTCGGCAATTGCCGTAGCCGAGCCGGTGCTGGTGGGGATCAGGCTCATGCCGCTGGCGCGGGCGCGGCGCAGGTCTTTGTGCGGTTGATCGAGGATGCTCTGGGTGTTGGTCAGGTCATGAATGGTGGTGATCGAACCGTGGCGGATGCCGAGGTTTTCGTGGATCACCTTGACCACCGGGGCCAGGCAGTTGGTGGTGCAGGACGCCGCGGTGACGATGCGGTGCTGCGCCGGGTCGAACAGCTGCTGGTTGACGCCCATGACGATATTCAGCGCACCCGGCTCTTTGACCGGTGCACAGACCGCCACGCGCTTCACGCCTTGATCCAGATAGCCTTGCAGCACGGCGACGGTTTTCATCTTGCCGCTGGCCTCGATCACCAGATCGCAGCCGCTCCAGTCGGTCTCGCTGATGGCTTTGTTGGCCGTGACCTGAATGCGCTTGCCATCGATCAGGATGCACTCGCCCTCGCTGCTCGCCTCGTTATTCCAGCGGCCATGCACCGAGTCAAAGTTGATCAGGTGCGCGTGAGTGGCGGCGTCACCGGCCGGGTCGTTGATTTGCACAAATTCGAATTCCGGCCAGCCCCAGGCTGCACGCAGCGCCAGACGACCGATACGGCCAAAACCGTTGATACCCACCTTAATAGCCATGGTCAGATTCCCTCGTAGAGTCGGTTAAATATTGCGCGGCGCAAACATTAAGCATGCTCAAGTCAGTTGCCGAACTGGGCGATCCAGCCTGCATGGGCCGGGTGCTGGATGGCTTTCGGCCGCAATGCCTGCACCAGGCTAATGGCCTCGCTGCGGGCGATGCCCTGTTCAATCAGCATGCGCGCGGCAATCAACCCGGTGCGCCCAGAGCCGCCTTTGCAGTGGATGGCGATGGCTTTGTCTGCCGCCAGCAAATCAGCCGCCTGCGCCATAACCGCCGGCCAGTCTGCGTCGAAATCTGCCTGCGGCACCTGCTCGTCAGCCACGGGCAAATGCAGCCAGAGCAAACCTTGCGCGGCGCACAGCGCGGGCAAATCGCTAACGGTGTTCTGCGCCAGTTCGTCGTATGGCATGAGGGTCAGTACGGCGTCAGCGCCCGCTTGCTTCAGGGTGCTTAAGGCGCTGTCGAGGCTGCTGTCCTTGGTGCCCGGGCACGGCGTGAAGATCAATCGACCGGGGCGATTGGGCAGGCTGAGTGTGTCGAACGGATGGGACATGGTGAGTGATCCTGATTATTAAATAGAGGCCTGGTTGACCCGCTTGGACAACTGCTCAGCCGATTCCTTGCGCTCGGAGTAGCGATCCACCAAATAATCCGCCTGGCCACGCAGCAGCAGGGTGAACTTGACCAGTTCCTCCATCACGTCCACCACGCGGTCGTAATAGGCCGAGGGCTTCATCCGCCCGGCCTCATCAAATTCGAGAAAGGCTTTGGCCACCGAAGACTGGTTGGGGATGGTGAACATGCGCATCCAGCGGCCCAACACGCGCATCTGGTTCAGCGCATTGAACGATTGCGAGCCGCCCGACACCTGCATCAGCGCCAGGGTTTTGCCCTGGGTCGGACGCACCGCGCCCATGCTCAGGGGAATCCAGTCGATCTGCGATTTGAATACCCCGGTCATCGCGCCATGGCGCTCCGGCGAGCACCAGACCATGCCTTCGCTCCACAGCACCAAGTCGCGCAGCTCCTGCACTTTGGGGTGATCCTCAGGCGCGTCGTCCGGCAGCGGCAGGCCGCTGGGGTTGAAGATGCGCGTGTCGGCACCGAACTGTTCCAGCAACCGTGCGGCTTCCTCGCTCAGCAGGCGGCTGTAAGAACGCGCGCGGTTGGAGCCATACAGCAGCAGGATGCGCGGTTTATGGGTGACAGCGGGCTGCGCCAGCTTGTCCGGGGCCGGAATGTCCAGCAGTTCGGGGTCGATATTCGGCAACTCGGAGGTCATGGGCTTTCTCTGAAAAGGGCGGCTTAGCCACACAGGGCGGCGCGGCCCGGGCGGTCGCGCATGCTGTGCAGGCGCAGGCGGTCTTCGGCCAGTTGCGGATCATTTGCAGTGAGCACTTGCGCCAGGGTCTGCCGAACCCAGGCCGGTAGGTGCGGATGCAGGCGGTAGTACACCCATTGCCCGGCGCGGCGATCCTGCAACAAACCGCTGCTGCGCAGTTGTGCCAGGTGGCGGGAGATTTTCGGCTGGCTTTCCTGCAGGGCGGCGGTCAGCTCGCACACGCACAGTTCGCCCTCCTGCACGATGAGCTGGGTCATGCGCGCGCGGGTGTCATCGGCCAGGCATTTGAACAGGGTGACGGGTGCCAACATCTGCACCGGCGTGCTGGCTTTACTTTTGACCAGCACGAACATCTTGATGCGCTCATGGATCTGCTGCAGGCAGTGCTTATAGGCATCCTTCTGCGAGCTGCTGGCCGGGTCCTCGAAATCCCAGGCGATGTATTCACCGGCACCGGGCAAGGTGCTGCACTCGAAAGCAGACTTGTCGCAGAGGGTGATCACGTAGTCGAACTGCTCCAGCGCTTTGCTGTGCAGGCCGTCCGTGCTGACGCCCAACTGCTCCAGCGCCATTCGCGCACGCGGGTCGACCGCACCGGGCTGGGTGCCGGCACTGCACACTTCGTAGCCTTCAGGGTCGGTATGACGCAACAGCGCCTCGGCCATTTGCGAACGGGCGGCGTTGGCCACGCAGAGGAACAACACGCGGGTTTTCAATGTCATCACAACAGTGCCTGCAAATTCGGTTTGGTGAATATATTTAAAACCATATATGTTGTAAACCGTATATCTTCACCACCCGGCACTCACCTCACACGAGCAACCCAGGAGCGACAGCATGCCCGCGCAAGCCTCAGTGGATGTTCTGATTATCGGCGGCGGCCAGGCGGCGTTGGCCACCGCCTACTTTCTGCGGCGTACGCAACTGTCGTTTCTGCTGCTGGATGATCAGCCGCAGCCCGGCGGCGCTTGGCAGCATGGCTGGGACTCGCTGCGGCTGTTCTCCCCCGCCACCTGGAGTTCGATTGCCGGCTGGCAGATGCCCAACCCTGAGCCAGGCTACCCGCACCGCGATGCCGTTATCGACTACCTCGCGCAGTACGAAGCGCGTTATCAGCTGCCGATTGTGCGGCCGGTGCATGTCGATTCAGTGACCCACGACGGCGAGCTGTTTGTGGTGCAGGCCGGTAGCCAGCAATGGCGTTGCCGGGCACTGGTCAGTGCCACCGGCACCTGGAGCAAGCCGTTTATCCCGGCAGCGCAGCCTTTGCTGGCCAGCAACTGCACTCGGCGCATTACCGCAACCCGCAGGCCTTGACCGGCAAACGCGTGCTGGTGGTGGGCGGCGGCAACTCCGGCGCGCAGATTCTTGCTGAAGTATCAAAAGTCGCCGACACCTTATGGATCACCCCAGAGCCGCCGGCCTTTCTGCCTGATGAGGTCGATGGCCGGGTGCTGTTCGAACGCGCCACCGAACGCTGGAAGGCCCAGCAGGAAGGCCGCGTGATCGACCAACCCGTCGGTGGTTTGGGCGATATCGTCATGGTCGAGCCGGTACGTGAGGCTCGCGAGCGTGGTGTGCTGGTGGCCGAGCGGCCGTTCCAGCGCTTCACCGCAGACGGCGTGGAATGGGACGATGGCCGCCGTGAAGCAGTGGATGCGGTGATCTGGTGCACCGGCTTTCGCCCGGCGCTGGATCATCTGCAAGGCCTGGAGGTGTTGGAAGCCGATGGCAAGATCGCCGTCGATGGCACCCGCGCCAGCAAACAGCCTGGATTGTGGCTGGTCGGCTATGGCGAGTGGACCGGCGCAGCCTCCGCCCCCCTGATCGGCGTCACCCTTACAGCGCGCAGCACAGTCAACGAAATAGCCGAAGCCCTGCAGGGCGATACAGATCAATAGCAGACCCACCGAGCGCCGCTAGACTCGCCGCTCAGCCGCAAGGAAATCGCCATGTCCAGCCAATGTGAAGTGATCGGCAAGCAAGCCGCAGGTGCCCCTCTTGGGTTCTTCGAGCGTTACCTGACGCTTTGGGCCTGAATTCATAGAATAAGTGCAACGTTTGAAACGATAGGCAGAGGGCCAGCCACCGGTAGAATCCAGGCTCTCACACCAAAGGATTCAAGCGCAGATGACTACGCATTACCGGCAGCTGACCCTGGCCCAACGTTACCAGATTGA
>CAMCJM010000123.1 GCA_945874835.1 Pseudomonas synxantha
CGCCACGTCGTGGAGTGCCTGTTCGGCAAACTGAAGCATTACCGGCGGATTGCTACGCGTTTTGAGAAAAAGGCCAGTCATTTCAAGTCTATGCTGGCCTTCGCTGCAACCCTGTTGTGGCTCCGCTGATACGTCAACAGAACCTAAGGCGACTCAGACGTCGCGCAACCTGCGCAGCTACTCGGTGCTTAATCCGAGTCGGCGCTGCGCCAAATCAGTTGTTGCGTGTCATAGCCACGCTTACGCGCTTCATCGAGCAAAATGGCCCGTGTTTGCGCACTGGCCACTTCATCTCGGGTTAGCAGCCACAAGTACTGGCGATTGGGGTGCCCGACTAACGCACTCTGATAATCCGCATCCAGGTAGAGCACCCAGTACTCACCCTTGGTTAAACCCGGCAACAAGCGGCTGACCCAGTTATCGAAACTGACCCACAGCTTGTTGGTTTGCCCCGGTACTTGCGCCACAGCCTGACCGCTTACAGCCTGCCACTCACCTTCGTGGGTTAGGCAACGGTTGGTCACGCCAATACTGGCGTCACCACGCAACTCATACTGTGCCTCGGACTGCGCGCAGTGGCGCTGAAAGAACATCGGCAAGCGCGCCTGCTCGTACCAGGTACCCTGATAGCGTTGCAGATCAACCTGGGCAACAGTGGCCGGTGGCGCAACATCCTTAGCCGAGTTGGCACACCCAGAGAGCAGCAGTGCAGCGGCACACAGCGTTAGCAGACGCATCACTTAAGCCCCTTGGCTGAGAACATCAGCACCTTATCGCCGGCATATTGCACGCTAATATAACGCTGCTTATCCCCCCAAGTGCAGCTAGAGACGCCCAACGCCGCCGAACACTCATCCGGCCCACCTAACAGGCGCTCGACCTCAGCCTTGCTCATGCCCGACTGGAGTTGCGCGTAGCTTTCTTGATTGAGAGGGCTGCAGCCTGTCAGCAGCATACATCCTAAAAGGCTAAGGACACGCAGAGGCATAAGGTACTCCCAAAGCAGTTGCAAATAAGCTGAAAATGCGCAGCACCAATGGCAAAGCATCCAGCCATGACTAAACCCCAGCGCTTTGCAACTCCGGGCTAAAACTGCTCAGCGTAGACATTCAGTCACTACGGCACGCACCGCACACCCAGTTATTAGTTGCGGTGATAAGCGCTGATGCGCAGTACTTCTTCTTTGGAGCCGAGGAATACCGGCACACGCTGGTGCAGGCTTTGCGGCTGGATATCGAGAATGCGCTGCGTGCCGTTGGTGGCGACACCGCCAGCCTGCTCAATGATCATGGCCATCGGATTGGCTTCATACATCAAGCGCAGCTTGCCCGGCATGGACGGATCACGCTTGTCATGCGGGTACATAAATACACCGCCACGGGTGAGGATGCGGTGAACATCAGCCACCATCGAGGCGATCCAGCGCATGTTGTAGTTCTTGCCCAGCGGGCCGTCTTCGCCCGCCAGCAGTTCGGACACATAACGCTGCACCGGCGCATCCCAATGGCGCTGGTTGGACATGTTGATGGCGAATTCTTTAGTGGATTCCGGCACTTTGATGTCGTCATGGGTCAAGACAAAGCTGCCCAACTCACGATCCAGCGTGAAGCCCTTGACGCCTTCGCCCAGGGTCAGCATCAGCATGGTCTGCGGGCCATAAATGGCGTAGCCAGCACACACTTGCTCAGTACCCGGCTGCAGGAATGCCTCTTCACCGAGGTCACCTTCTTCACCATTTCGCTCGGGGCAACGCAACACCGAGAAGATGGTGCCGACCGACACATTGACGTCGATATTGCTGGAGCCATCGAGCGGGTCAAAAACCAGCAGGTAGGCACCTTTGGGGTATTTGCCCGGAATTTGGTAGGCGTTGTCCATTTCTTCAGACGCCATACCCGCCAGGTGACCACCCCACTCGTTGGCCTCCAACAGAATCTCGTTGGAAATCACGTCGAGTTTCTTCTGCACTTCGCCCTGTACGTTTTCGGTGCCCATGCTGCCCAACACGCCACCCAGCGCACCTTTAGAGACCTGATGGCTGATCTCCTTACAGGCCCGCGCGACTACTTCAATAAGAAAACGCAGATCGGCCGGGGTGTTGTGGCTGCGAGTCTGCTCGATCAAGTAGCGGCTGAGGGTAACGCGGGACATGGATGGCTCCGGGAAGGAAGAAAAATCGCGCGCAGTTTACCCCTTTAAGGGCAAAAGCGCTTCAGCACTGGATCGAAGGCTACGTCGCCAGGCTACACACCCGATTACGCCCCTCATGCTTGGCTTGATACAACGCGGCATCGGCCACCTGCATCAACTCATCAAGCCCGAGGCCTTGTTCGGGCCAGAGGGCAAGGCCCGCGGACAGGGTGACATAGCGCGCACCACCTCGGGTTGGCAGTGGATGGGCCGCCAGATCACGGCAGATGGTCTCCAGACGTGCACGCGCTTCAACGGCATCAGCGCGCGGCATAATCAGCAGAAACTCCTCGCCGCCAATACGGAAAACCGCATCGGAGCTGCGCAGATTCTCCAACAAATGCAGGGCGACGCCTTTGAGCACGTCGTCGCCCTCTAAGTGGCCATATTCATCGTTCAGCCGTTTGAAGTGATCAAGGTCGATCAGCGCCAGTGAAATGGGCAGGTGCTCACGCTGCGCCAATGAAAGCTCTCGGGCAAAAAACTCATTCAGGTAGCGGCGGTTGTACAACCCCGTGAGTGGGTCGCAGAGCGCTTGCTCCTGCAATTGCTCATGCAGGTCGGTGATGGTGCGTAACTGCTCTTCACTGAGCGCCAGCGCCTCCGCCAATTTCAACTCACCGAGATGGCGCTGCGTCACGTCACGCAGATAAAGCATCTGGCCCAACACCTGACTGCCGCGCCGGGTCACGCGTTCAATGGCACGGATACGCACCTCAAAGTAACGCGCCGAATTGGCCAGTGTCAGTAAGCGCTCATGATCCCCTGGAGTGTTCTCCGCCAGAAGCGCCTGTAAGTCAGCCCCCAGAATCGGCCAATCATTCAACGCCCGCCCCTGCCAGTTGCTGCGCAACCCGGCGAGTTTCAGTGCCGCCGGGTTGGCCTCAATCACACGCAATTGCGCATCAACCACCAAAACGGGGTCAAGCAAGGCATCCAGCAATAAATGCCGGGCCACGGGCAGCAAGTCAAACAAGCGCACGCCGACGATCAGCCAGGCGAACGCCACGAGGGTAAGGGCGAAGCTGAATGGGGTGGGGTCAAAGCCAAACAACGTCCAGCCGAACACCACATAGCTGATATTGGCGACCCAGGGCACTGCGGTGACGACCACGAACGCCATGTAGTGGCGCCGATGAACGCCGTAGCTGACTAACGCCGCGCGCAGCACAACGCCCATGCAGAAGGCCATAAACAGGTACACATAAGCCGCCGCCGCAAAGAACAACGGGCCATGATCATAGCGAATGGGCGAGCCTGGCTCGGAGCTGAATGGTGCGGTGCCTGCAGCGTAAAACAGGCCATGCCAGGGGTTGGTGAGCGCCATCAGCCAGATCAACAGCGGCATGACCATCAAGCTGAGCGTGCTTTGCAGCGGCAGGGGCTGACGCACGCTATTGACGTACTGCCAGAGGAATACAGCCCAGAAGGTGGGGATCAGCAAAATGCCCGGCCAGGCCATCGTCGCCCAGAACACTTTGCAAGACGCCCCTTGCGCCGCCATTTCCAGACTGGCCGCGGCCATCCACCACAGGCTGGCCATGTGCAGCACGATAAAACTCTCGCGCCCAGGGAAATAGCGCTGCCGCACCACCCAACGGGCGAGAAAAATCACCCCGAAGCAGACCATAGTCGTCAGGACTACTGGCGTATTAAGCGCCCAGCCAGAACTGCCGCAGGCATTCATGCTGGGTCTACCGCCGCGCTTGACGCAGCCACACGCAAGTCAACCACACGGCCAAATACACACACAGGGGGTCGTAGCAAAGGGGGATTAGAGATACGCAAGGGCCTTCCTGACCTCAAACGTTAATCAAACAAGTCGCCAACGATACTGCAAAACCCGTTAGGTAGCTGGCCTTTAATCGCCTGCCAGCGGCCGTTAAACGCTAGGACGACGCAGTAGACTTGCAGCCATTAACCCGAGCAAAGCGACGCCCAACAGCAATACCGACCAAAGCCCCCAACGTTTCCAATCAGTCTGGCTAACGTCTGCCGACACCCGCGCGTTGAGATCAGTTGCTTGCAGCCAGGCTTCGGCGGTGCCCAATTGCAGCAAGCGCGAAGGCTCATAGTCCGGAATCAATGTGCTCAATGGCAACGCCGCAGACTGCGCGCCCATGCGCCCCAACGCTAGGGTGTATGGTGGATTACCCCGTTGCAGAAACACCAACTGGGTTGCACGCACCGCCACTTTGATCGACGGCGCTTCAGCGCCCAGCCCGCCGCCGCGCTCGTCAACCCGCAGACGTAACTGCTGCACCGGCCAGCCGGGTAATGACAACTCGTCCTGGCGAATCTCTGCAGCCTTTTCCGGCAAGCGGTAGAGCAAGCCCTGCGCCATTGCTTGCCAACTGCCCGTGTTCTCACGGCGACCACTCACCCGAATCGGGGCCAGGCTGTTGGGCTCGGTCAACTCGACCTGCAGCCGCTCCAACGCCAGGGCCAGCGGCAGCTGCCATTGATAGTCGCCATCCGCCGTGCGCGTTGCCGTCAACGGCTGTGACCACACTAACGCCGCCGGCATGCTGTCACTGCGCTG
Source organism: Pseudomonas synxantha (assembly GCA_945874835.1). Classification (GTDB taxonomy): domain Bacteria; phylum Pseudomonadota; class Gammaproteobacteria; order Pseudomonadales; family Pseudomonadaceae; genus Aquipseudomonas; species Aquipseudomonas synxantha_B. The sequence goes on from CAMCJM010000123.1 coordinate 4,733, forward strand.
GCTCCGCAGGCTGGCGGCGGTCAGTTGCGGCGCGTGTTGCGGGCTTTGCCAGAGCAGACGCAAATAGCGCGCTTTACGACCCGGCAACTCCACTTGGCGCTGTTCAATCTGTTCACCATCGAACGCCAGACGCGCTAACTGACCACTGCCCCAAGGCTGCCAGCGTTGTAAATCGTCACTGGCCTCAATGCTGAAGCGCTGAAAGCCGTCCTGACCCGCCGCCCAATCCAGCTGCAGCCCCACCAGCGCATCAGGTACTGCGCTGACATCCAACAACCAGCCGCGCAGCGAGGCCGGTTTGGCAGCGCCATCGGCCTCATCACGCAGTTCGATCAGCGTACCCGTGGTACTGCGCTGCACCCGCAGGCTGGGCTCGGCGCTGCTGTCGCCCGGCTCGGCATACAGCGGGAACCACTTCACCGCCTGTTCTTGCAGGCTCTCGCGTGACTCACCCTGCCCAGCCATCAGCGCGTAAGCCAAGGGCTGACCTTGCGCATTGAACACCCGCAGGTCGCGCAGATCGCCATAACGCGCGGCAAAATGCAGCGCCATTGGCACATCCAGGCGGTACCAAGGGCCCTCTCCGCTCAGCGTGAGAGGCAGTTGCACGGCATAGTCGCCGGGTTGTTCCTGCGCCAGCGTGGTCGCACTGCACAGCAGGCCGAGGCAAACAGCGGCGCTCGCGCCACGAATAGAACGACTGATCATGCTGACTCCGGCGGCTTTTCCGCTTCTTCCTGACGGGCCGGCAGCGGGGCGAAATACCCCACCACCAACAGCAAAACGCCGACCCCAATGAACGATACGATGCGCTCCAGGCCACCGCGATTTCCCAGCTCGACAAAAAATAGTTTGGCCACCACCAGCGCAATCAATGCCGCACCGATCAACCACAGCTCGCGCCGACCAAGGCGATTGCCGAGCACCATCAGCGGCAGCGCAATCAGCGTCCAGACGATCGACAGGCCTGCCTGCACCAACATCGAATCGAGCAGCGCATCCAGCTGATAAGGCACGTCGCCCCAATGATGCGCGGTGCGCATGACCATGGCAGTCAGCAAGGCAAACAACGACGCCCCGGCGACCGCTTGCGTCAGCCATTGACTGCGTACGGCGTCCGCAGCCAATTCGGCCAAGCCCATGCGCGCCCACGCGAACACAGCACCCAGCGCAAACAGCAGGCCCAACTCCAACGGGTTAAGCAGTGGCAGGTAGGCCAACGGTTCGGCATCCCCGGCGCTGGCGACGTTGGCCAACCAGAACCAGACGAGCATCAGCAGCGCCAGCGGAGCAGCCGCCAGCACGCGGTATTCGCGCGGATAGGCCGACAGCGGCCACGGCCAACGGCTTGGCAGCGCCATCAACCACAGATAAGCACTGGGCAGCAGCGCCCAACCCAGCCAGCGCCAAGCGTTGTAGTGCTCCGACAGGGCTAACAACAGGTAGCGCAACTCCAGCGCCAGCACGCCCAGCAGCAGCCACGCGCCCAACACATGGGCCGCACTGCGCGCGCCGGCGGGCAACTGCTCAGCCACACGCCGTAATGCCCAAACGTGCACGGCAAACAGCAGTGTCCAGGCCAGCCAGCCAAACTGCGCGGCCGGGTGATAGTGCAAGTGCCAGGCATGCCATAGCACCACGCCCGCCAAAGGCGTCAGCAGGCAGCAGAGCAGCGCCAATTCAGCCCAGCGCGTGCGCGGCGCAAGGAACGCGGCCAAGGCGACGCTGGCCGCCAACACCGCGAGCAAAGCACTGGCCTGCCACTGCGGTGCCACAAAGCGCAGCACTTCGCTGGCAAGGGCCAACGTCCACCAGGCCGCGCCCCAGACAAACAGCAACTGTGCGAGGCCAAGTAGGCTGAGATTGCCAAAGGCGCTAGGCGTTTCGCGGCGCGCTAATTGCTGCAATCGCCAGGCACCGACCAGGGCCGCCAAGCCAAGCACCAACGGTGTCCAGAAGTCGATGTGCGCCAACGGCCGCAGGCCTTCGCTCGGCAGAGCGCCAAACAACAACGGGCTAACGGCGAGAAACACCACGCCCGCCAACACCTGCAACAACAGCCCGAAAACAAAGCGGGCGCGTTGTTGCAGGTGCAGGCTGAGCCAGACAATCAGCAAGCCGCTGCCCGCCCATACGGCGCTGGCCGTGGCCCACGGCAGAACAAACAGCACCGCCAGGTTGAGGAACACCAGCCCTACCAGCAACACCACCGACAGGCCGCGCAGCAGGCGGCGATCCGCGCCAACTTGCGGGTCCCGCGCTGCCAGCAGCATACCGGCGATCAGGCCAAAACCGATCAACGACGAGGTCAACAGCCCCGACCAACCGGCCGAGAAGCCACCCATGCCGGTGGCCGCATCGCCGGCCATGTCCAGCATAAACACCGCACCACCGAGCAACTGCACGGCAAAGGCACTGAACAGGAAGCTGCGCGCCTGCAGGCGTAAACCCAACCATAACGTCAGCAGACCCGCCAGCGCCCAACTGATCGCCGTGCCTTGGGCGGCAAATAGCAGGGGCGCAATCAGGTAAAAAGATGCCAGCCCGGCGCTGGCCAGCACCGGCAAGCCGCGCACCTCCCAATTGCTGGCCAGCGCCTTGTGCTGGCGCAGTTGCCAGAAGCTGAACAACAGGGCCACGGCCAGCATCAATGCGCCCAGCGGCGCGCCGTCTAGCAAGGTGCTTTCGCCACCGCGCAGGCCGATCACGAAGGCCAACGCTGCACCGAACTGCAACAACAGCGCAAACGCCCGCGCCAATGGCCGCTGCTGACGCAAACCCAGCCAAAAGATACCGGCGCCCTCGACCGCCCAGGCTGCCGAGGTCCAGCGCGCATCCAGCCCGAGGGGAATCGCCAGGCTGGCAAACACCACGCCCAGCGCCAAACAGGTCTCCACCAGCAACACCGCGCGATCACCTGTGCGACCGACCAATAACCGCGCCAGCAGCAGGTAGAACAGCCCCATCGCCAGCGCACTGAAAGCGGCGGCGAACTCGATGTGCTGCACCAACGCGAACTGCAGACCAAAACCTACCAGTGGCGGGCCGAGCAGCACGGTGGCATCGATGTAATCGCCCTTGCGCGCCGCCCAGCGCAGCAAGCCATCACGGTCATCGGGCGCATCCAGTGCCTCGCGCAGCTTGCGGCGGGCAAACAACAGACCGATGGCCACATACATCAGGAAGAACAGCATCAGAAACGGCTGAGTGCTCCACAGCAACTCCGGCGTGTAGGAGCGAATACCCCAGGCGAAGCCGATGCCGAAGGTGCCGACAAAGCCGATCAGGTTGAGCAGCCGCCACGCCTTGAACCAGGCAATGGCAAAGATGCCGGCATTCAGCAGGGCAAAGTAGCTGAATAACGCGACATGATCGCCGCTGCCGGTGCTGGTCAAAATCGGCGCAGCAAAACCACCCAACGCGGCCACCGCAGCCAATGCCAGTGCATTTTGCTTGACCGCCAGAATCGCCGAAAACAGCGTCACCATGACCAACAACGCTAACGCCGCACCTGCATCCAGCAGCGGATGCAAACGCATCGCGGCAAAGACCGTCAGGTACAACACGGCAATCCCGGTGCCCTGCAACATTAAGGCGTAACTGGGATTACGCAGACGCAGCCACCAACCCAGCGCCACCGCACTGGCCGCGACACTGGCATAGCGCAGCTCCACCGGCACCACCACGCCTTCGGTGGCGTAACGCAGCAGAAAAGCCAGGCCGAGAAACAGCATCACCACGCCGACGCGCAGTACGGTATTGCCGCCCAGCAGCCAGTTCTTGGCGGCGTTGAAACCCTGCGCAAACACGCCCGGCGCACGCGGCTCACTGGGCACCCAAGGCGATGCTGTCGGCGTTATGCGCTCAGGCCCAGGGCTAAGTGCTGGCTGCGCAGTCGATACCATTGGCTCGGCCGGCGGGTCCGGCAGGACAAAATCCAGCGTCCAATCTAGCTCGACCGGCGCGGCTTGCTCAGGCGCCATCGCAGGTATTGGCGTAGCTGCTGCCTCAGGCTCAGCCTGCGACGCGCCGCACTGTTCAAGTTGGCGCACACGTTCATCAACGGCAGCAGCACGCTCAGCAAAGCGTTTCGAGACCTCGTTGAGCTGGGTTATCAGGGCTGCATTCTCACGCGACAACCCCTGCAACCGCAGAGCCTGAGCCAGCCCCAAACCGAACAACGCGCCTATTAATGAAGCCGTCAGCGTTTCATCGGCCAACGCCCCGAGCACCAAGCCCACCAGCATGAAAATCCATTGCATGCAGCGCCTTCCTATTCAGCTAAACCCGAACATCCTGTTGCCCGGCACCCGGCGCGAACTGCGCAGCAGTATAGGAGTCTGACCGGGGCATACCCAGAGAGACGAATGCCGCACGCATCACAGCACAACAAGAAATTGGCCCGACCTCAACAGCACAAATCATGACCGGCCGACAGATAGTCATTCACAAACGCCGCAAGGCCGCTATCATCGCGCGCCGCACACCTGACGCATGCCCCAATGAAAAACAACCTGATTGCCGCCGCCGAACTCGATCGCCTGGAAACCTGGGCCAAATACACCGCCGACATGTGCCACAGCTGCATGTCCAGTTGCTGCACGCTGCCGGTCGAAGCGCGCCTGAATGACCTGATCCGTATCGGCGTGGTCGATGAGTTCGAACGCAGCGAGCCGCTGAAGAACATCGCCAAGCGCCTGCAGAAAGACGGCATCGTCGAACGCTTCCATCAGAAGTCGGGGATTTTCACCCTGACGCGCATGAGCAATAACGACTGCTATTACCTCGACCGCAAAACCCGCCTGTGCACCATCTACGATAAGCGCCCGGACACCTGCCGCAACCACCCCAAAATCGGCCCGCGTCCCGGCTATTGTGCGTATAAGCCCAAAGCCTGAGTTTCAGCAGCACCAGGCTGGTTTATCCTAGGTTCTGTTGACGTATCAGCGGAGCCACAACAGGGTTGCAGCGAAGGCCAGCATAGACTTGAAATGACTGGCCTTTTTCTCAAAACGCGTAGCAATCCGCCGGTAATGCTTCAGTTTGCCGAACAGGCACTCCACGACGTGGC
>CAMCJM010000124.1 GCA_945874835.1 Pseudomonas synxantha
AATGGGCCAAGAAGCCGAAGCCGCCGAGCGCATCAAGCTGTTCCAGCCTTATCAGGTCAATGCCGCCCTGCTCGACCTGGCCGCCAAAGACGTGCTGTTCCTCCACTGCCTGCCCGCGCACCGTGGCGAGGAGATCAGCGAGGACCTGCTCGAAGACCCGCGTTCGGCCGCCTGGGATCAAGCGGAAAACCGCCTGCACGCGCAAAAAGCCCTGCTCGAATTTCTGGTTGAACCGGCGTACCACCACGCATGAGCCAAACCCTGCTGACCCTGCGCAACCTGAGCTGCGGCTACCACGAACATAAAGTGGTGCAGCACCTCAACCTGCACCTCAATGCGGGGGATATCGGTTGCCTGCTCGGCCCCTCCGGTTGCGGCAAGACCACCACCTTGCGTGCCATTGCCGGTTTCGAGCCAGTCTGTGAAGGCGAAATCCAACTGGCCGATCAGGTCATTTCCAAGGCTGGCTTTACCCTTGCCCCCGAGAAACGCCGTATTGGCATGGTGTTTCAGGATTACGCGCTGTTCCCGCACTTGAGCGTGGCCGAGAATATCGGCTTCGGCATCCGCAAGCAGCCCAACTGCGAGCGGGTTACCCAAGAGCTGATGGAGCTGGTCAAACTCGGCCACCTGGGCAAGCGCTACCCGCATGAGCTGTCCGGCGGCCAGCAACAGCGTGTGGCCTTAGCGCGCGCACTGGCACCGGAACCGCAACTGCTGCTGCTCGATGAACCCTTTTCCAACCTCGATGGCGAACTGCGCAGGCGTCTCAGCCATGAGGTGCGTGACATCCTCAAGGCGCGTGGCACCAGCGCGATACTGGTGACCCATGATCAGGAAGAAGCCTTCGCCGTCAGCGATAACGTCGGCGTATTTAAAGAAGGCAAGCTGGAGCAGTGGGACACCCCGTTCAATCTTTACCACGAGCCACTGACGCCCTTTGTCGCCAGTTTTATTGGCCAGGGTTATTTCATTCGCGGCCAATTGCTCAGCCCAGACGCGGTACAAACTGAGCTGGGCCTGATTCGTGGCAACCGGGCCTACACCTGGCCCATCGGCAGCGCGGTGGACGTGCTGCTGCGCCCGGACGACATCGTCTACGACCCCGACAGCGCGCAAAAAGCCTTGATCGTCGGTAAAACATTCCTCGGTGCAGCAACGCTCTATCGCCTGCAACTGCCCACCGGCAGTCAGCTGGAATCAATCTTCCCCAGTCATGCGGATCATCACCCCGGGCAGCAGGTTGGCATTCGTGTTGCCGCTGACCACTTGGTGGTATTTGCCGCACTCGGCAGCATCGCCGCGCAAGTTAACTTGGGCGAATCGGGCGTGCGCCGCTGCAGCAGCGACAGTTGACTAACCCGGTAGGTGTAAATGGCCGCTGGCCACCAACACCGCCTGACCGGCAATTTTGACTCGCTCACCGTGCAACTCACAGTGCAACTCGCCACCGCGCGCCGAACACTGGTAAGCCGTGAGCGACTGCTTACCCAACACCTGCGCCCAATAAGGCGTGAGCATGCAATGCGTCGAGCCGGTCACCGGGTCTTCATTGATGCCAATGGCCGGGGCGAAGTAGCGCGAAACAAAGTCATGCTTTAAACCCTGCGCACTGATCAGCAACCCCAAACCAGGTAGCCGGGCCACTGCGGCCAAGTCTGGCGTGCAGGCGCGCACAGCGGCCTCACTGGGTAAAATCGCCAGTAACTCCTGAACGCCCGGCCGCTCGTGCAAGGCCAGAACCTGCTGTACCGGCTGACCCAACGCCTGCTCAACCTCGGTGCGAAGGTTATAGGGCTGCAGCGGGCGCAGCGGAAAATCCAGCACCAGCTTATTGCCCACACGAGCCACCTGGAGCCTGCCCGACAGGCAGGTAAAGTCGATCACCTCGCCAGGCTCCGCGTAGAGTTCAAACAGCACATAGGCACTGGCCAGGGTGGCATGCCCACAGAGCGGCACTTCTGCCGCCGGGGTAAACCAGCGGATGTGCCAGGCGGCGCCCTCCTTCACCATAAACGCGGTTTCCGCCAGATTGTGCTCGGCGGCAATGCGCTGCATCAGCTCATCGTCCAGCCAGTGCTGCAAGCGATAGACCATGGCTGGATTACCGCTGAATGGCTGACTGGCAAAAGCGTCGACTTGGTAAAACTCAAGCTGCATGGGGGATATCTCCTTGGATCGATTACGCAGAGCATGCCCCATCCTAAGGCCAACGGACCGCTACAGCGGTGCTGCATTACAAAGGTACAGCGGTGCACCTTGGCAAGGCAGCGCGATCTGCCACGGTGCATAAAGTTATCGCCGAATCATCTTAAAAAACCCATAAACCAAAGCAAATCAGCTAGTTGTGATTTCTGGCACGGTGCCTGCTATGGCCAACCCCGGTCAGCACAACGGCGTGTCTGCCACACATCCGACAACGACGTCACCGCACCCCGCTCCCTTGGAGCCCCGGGCGCCGTGACGTTTTTTGCGTTTTAAGGATCTGTTGCCGCTGTGATGCCGCTCGTGCAAGGCGGCAACAGCCCCTACGACCTATTAGGAATGACCGCTATGCGCATGATGAAACTGACCCTGCTGTCGCTGGCTGTTGCCAGCTCCACGTTTAGCTTTAGCCACGCCGTCCTTGCCGAGGAGGCTTTCAGCAAGCTGTTCACTGAAGCCAAACCGATCCTCGATGTGCGTTACCGCTATGAGCATGTCGATCAGGACAATGCCCTGAACAATGCCAACGCCCAGACCATCCGCACCCGCATCGGCTTGCAGAGCGGCAAGTGGTATGGTCTGTCGGCCCTGATCGAGGCAGATAACGCCAGCCGCGTCGGTGATGCCAGCTACAACAGCACCCGCAATGGCCAGGGCGATTACTCAGTGGTGGCCGACCCGGATGGCAGCGAGATCAACCAGGCGCTGCTGCGTTACGACCACCAGTACGGCAGCGCCGTGCTCGGTCGCCAGCGCATCAATCTGGACAATCAGCGCTTTATCGGCGGCGTGGCCTGGCGGCAGAACGAGCAGACCTATGACGGCGCCCTGCTGCAGCTCAAGCCCCTCAGCGGGCTGACCCTGAGCTACGCCTATATCGACAACATCAACAGCATCTTCGGCCCCGGCGACAACCGCTTCGACACCCCGGCTAACCCGGCCAACATCGAAGGCCACAGCCACCTGCTCAACCTGCTCAACCTGCTCAACCTGCTCAACCTGCTCAACCTGCTCAACCTGCAGTACGTGCTGATGCCGCAGCTGACCGCCACCGCCTACCAGTACCGCCTGGGCCTGGACAACCTCACCGGAGGCAATCAGTCGAGCAAGACCACAGGCCTGCGTCTCAACGGCGCAGTCTCCGGCGTCAGCTATGCCCTGGAATACGCCCGGCAGAGCGAATACGCCAGTAACCCGCTGGATCTGGACAGCGAGTACCGCCTCGCTGAGCTCGGTTACACAATCAAAAACGTTGGCCTTAAGGCGGGCTACGAAGTGCTGAGCGGCGACAGTGGCCCGGGCAACCGTGCCTTCCAGACACCGCTGGCAACCAAGCACGCCTTCCAGGGCTGGGCCGATATCTTCCTGCTGACCCCAGCAGGCGGCATCAAGGACAACTACCTGAGCGCCAGCTTGCCGCTGCTGGGCGGTACCCTGCTGGGCAAGTACCACGACTACCGCGCCGAGCAGGGCAGCAGCCATTACGGCAGTGAATACAACCTCTCCTATGCCAGGCCAATCCCCGGCATAAAAGGCCTGGTGGGCCTGATCAAGGCCGCCCGCCATGACGCCGTCGACTTTGCCGTGGACACCGACAAGCTGTGGCTACAGGTGCAATACAGCTACTGATCCCAGCCCTGGCAAAGGGCGCGCGGCTTGACCGCGCGCCCACGGAGAAGCCTATGAATACCCGTCTTATCGCCCCACTGCTGGTGCTATTAGCCACCTGTTTGCAGGCCCAACCGGCATGGGCCGTTATCAGCGCGGCCGAGGCCATGAACCTGTCCGGCATGCAGCGCATGCTCAGCCAACGTATCGCCAAGAGCTACCTGATGCTCGGGGCCGATGTGCGCCCGGAACAGGCCGAAGGGCAACTCGACCAGAGCATTGCCAAGTTTGAAAGCAACCACTTAGCCCTGAGCGAATACGCGCCCACGGCGCAGATCCGCACCGCCCTGGAACAGGCCGGCACCACCTGGCAGCAGTACCGTGAGCAGGTGCTGACCCGTCCGGACAAGCCGAGTGCCCTGCAAGTGCTGGCCTTGAGCGATCAACTGCTAAGCCAGAGTGAGAAGGTCGTGCAGTTACTGGAGCAGCACAGCGGCGGGCAAAGCGCGGTGCTGGTCAATCGCAGCGGCCGTCAGCGCATGCTCAGCCAGCGTATCGCCAAACTCTATCTGGCCTTGAGCTGGCGCTTGCCGATCGATGACCTGCAAGTGCAGTTCGAGCAGGCCGTCAGTGAGTTCGAGCGGGCCCTGGCCGAGCTGCAACAGGCCAAGCAGAACACCCCCGCAATCGACAAGGGCCTGCAACAGGCCGCAGCCCAATGGCGCTTTGCCCGCGCAGGCTTCAACCTGGCCAGCGACTCACGTTATGTACCCACGGTTATTGCCACCACCACTGAAACCCTGCTGTGGCAGATGCATGAGCTGACCAATCAATATGAAGGGGTGATGCTGGCGGACAACTGAGTCCTCAAGAGCACCCCTGCCCTCAAGCCCTGGAGTAGATCCCCCGTCGCGCAGCAAACTGCAGGTAAGCGTGTTTAGGCACCCGTAGGAGTGGCCCATGGCCACGATCCGTTTCGCGGGCATGACCCGCCCCTACAGAAAACCTCACAACCCATAACATCAATGACACATGGGTTGTTTGATGAGACCCGCTTGCTGTGGTTCGGCACGCCGACGATCCCTGCATACGCAAAACATCGCCAGCAAGCTGGCTCCTAGCCTCAACCTTCGCTGCGCACGCGCTTAACCGCATCCAACCAGCCGTCGTAAAGCTTTTGCCGGTGGCTGTCGGCCATGCGCGGTTCGAAGCGTTGTTGCCGGTGCCAATGGCGGGCGATGCTGGCCAAATCGGGGTAAAGCCCGGCTTGCAGACCCGCCAGATAGGCCACACCGAGGGCGGTGGTTTCGGTCACTTCCGGACGCTCGACCGGCACACCGAGGATGTCCGCGAGAAACTGCATGACCCAATTATTTTCCACCATGCCGCCGTCCACGCGCAGGGCGCTCGGCTCGGCAGCGCCGTCCTGACGCATGGCTTCGAGCAAATCTCGGGTCTGGTAGCACACCGACTGCAAACCGGCGGTGACGATTTCCTTGATGCCGGTGTCGCGGGTCAGGCCAAAGATCGCGCCACGGGCTTTCGGGTCCCAGTACGGCGCGCCCAAACCGGTAAACGCTGGCACCAGGTAGACGCCGCAGGCATCGCCGGTTTGCTCGGCCATGGCTTCGGTATCGCGGGCATGGCTGATCAACTTGATGCCATCGCGCAGCCATTGCACCGCCGCGCCGGCAACAAAGATGCTGCCTTCCACCGCGTAGGTAACCTTGCCATTGAGGCGATAACCCACCGTGGTGAGCAGGCGGTTTTTCGAGGTGACCGGCGTACTGCCGGTGTTTTGGATCATAAAGCAGCCGGTGCCGTAGGTGCTCTTGACCATTCCCGGCTCGAAGCAAGCCTGGCCGATCAAAGCCGCCTGCTGATCACCAGCCATGCCCAGCACCGGAATCGCCGCGCCGAGCAGGTTAGCCTCTGTAAGGCCAAAGTCGGCCGCACAATCAAGCACCTCGGGCAGCAGGCTGGCGGGTATCTCAAACAGCTTGAGCAGCTCTTCATCCCACTGCTGGGTGTGGATGTTGAACAGCAGCGTGCGCGAAGCGTTGCTGGCGTCGGTTTTGTGCGACTTGCCGCCGGTCAAACGCCAGAGCAGAAAGGCATCCACGGTGCCAAAGCGCAACTCACCGCGCTCGGCACGCTCGCGGGCACCTGGCACCTTTTGCAGAATCCAGCGCAACTTGGTGGCTGAAAAATACGGGTCAATCAGCAGCCCGGTCTTGGCCGCGACCGCAGCCTCATGCCCGGCAGCTTTCAATTCGGCGCAATAGTCGGCGGTGCGCCGGTCTTGCCAGACAATCGCCGGATGAATGGGCGTGCCGCTTTGCGCATCCCACACCAAGGTGGTTTCGCGCTGGTTGGTGATACCGATTGCCGCAACATCAGCGGCGTTCAGGCCGCTCTGCTGCAACGCCTCACGGCAGACCTTGAGGGTGCTGAGCCACAGCTCTTCACCGTCATGCTCCACCCAGCCATCTTGCGGAAAGTACTGTTTGAACTCCTGCTGCGCGCGCGCCACGGGCAAGCCTTGGGCACTGAAGACAATCGCCCGACTACTGGTGGTGCCCTGATCAATGGCAAGCAGGTAATGAGACATGGAAATTCCTTGTTCTTGTAGGGAGTAAATCGTGTTGTTAATGACGACCGATGGGCGCGAATTCGGCCTGGGTCAGCTGTGCCAGCACAGCGGCGTCCAGCTGCACTTCCAGCCCGCGCCGACCGGCACTGACGTAAATGTTGGGAAACTGCTGCGCGTTGTTATCAATAAAGGTGCGCAGGCGCTTTTTTTGCCCCAGCGGGCTGATGCCGCCGAGCAAATAGCCGGTGGCACGCTGCGCGGCAGCTGGGTCAGCCATATCGGCTTTCTTCACCCCGCGGCATGAGCCAGTGCTTTCAGGTCAAGCGTGCCCGCCACCGGCACAACGGCGACCAGCAACTCGCCCTTCTCACTGGCGGCCAACAGGGTTTTGAACACCTGAGCCGGCTCTAGATTGAGTTTTTCCGCCGCCTCCAGACCATAGGAAGCCGCTTTGGGATCATGCGGGTAACTGTGCACCTGATGCGCAGCTTTGGCTTTTTTAAGCAGGTCGATGGCAGGGGTCATGTTCGAATGTGAAAATAATCTGACAAAGTTGGCGTACCTTAGCCGATCTATTCGGCTTTCGGCAGCCTATAATGTCGCGCAATTTCAAGGATCTGACCCATGACCCTGCCGCCCCGCCAACACGACATTCTTGAACTTGCCCGCGAGCGCGGCTATGTCAGCATCGACGAGTTGGCCCAGGCGTTTGCCGTCACCCCGCAAACCATTCGCCGCGACATCAACCAACTGGCCGACCAAGGCCTGTTGCGCCGTACACACGGCGGTGCGGCCAGTGAAAGCTCCAGCACGCAGAACACCGCCTACAGCATGCGCGCCGGGCAGATGCGCGAAGAAAAACAACGCATCGCTGCGGCCATCGCCGCACACATCCCCGACCACGCCTCACTGTTCATCAACATCGGCACCACCACCGAAGCCATCGCCCGCGAACTGCTCGGCCACAAAGGCCTGAAGATCATCACCAACAACCTGCATGTGGCCGCTCAACTGAGCGCCAAGGCTGACTTTGAAGTGCTACTGGCAGGGGGCACGGTGCGCAGCGACGGCGGCATCGTCGGCCAGGCGGCGGTGGATTTTATTCAGCAGTTCAAGGTCGACTTCGCCCTAGTCGGCATCAGTGGCATCGATGAAGACGGCAGCCTGCTCGACTTCGACTACCAGGAAGTGCGGGTTTCTCAGGCCATCATCCAAAACGCACGCCAGGCCTTGTTGGCCGTCGACTCCAGCAAGTTCGGCCGCAACGCCGTGGTGCGCCTGGGTTCGGTGGCTCTGGTCGATAGAGTGTTCACCGATGCAGCACCCTCCGCTGCAATCAACCGCCTGCTCGTAGAGCACAAGGTGCACCTCGACCTGGTGTAAGCCCGCCAGCGCAGGCCTGGCACCTGCCTAGCCCATATCCTCTGCCGATACCTGACGACCACTGGGCGCGAAGGCGCATTGCGGGGTGGCGAAGCCGTGATTATTCGGCTAGCATATTTTCGAAAGTGAACATTAAAAGTTCAATACTGACTTTCGGTGCCGCCATGCCTACTCGTCCCGCCAGTAATATTCCACTTGCAGAAGTCTATGACCTTGCCGTGATTGGCGGCGGCATCAACGGTGTCGGGATTGCCGCCGATGCAGCCGGGCGCGGCTTGTCCGTGTTCCTTTGTGAAAAGGACGACCTGGCGCAACACACCTCTTCAGCCAGCAGCAAGCTGATCCATGGTGGCCTGCGCTACCTGGAACACTACGAGTTCCGCCTGGTGCGTGAGGCACTGGCCGAGCGTGAAGTGTTGCTAAGCAAAGCCCCGCACATCGTCAAACCGATGCGTTTTATCCTGCCGCATCGCCCACACCTGCGACCGGCCTGGATGATCCGCGCCGGCCTGTTTCTCTACGATCACTTGGGCAAGCGCGAGAAGCTGGCCGGTTCACGCAGCCTGCGTTTCGGCGCCGGTAGCCCACTGCAAGCCGAGATCACCCGCGGTTTCGAATATTCCGATTGCTGGGTCGATGACGCGCGCCTGGTGGTACTCAACGCCATGGCGGCCCGCGAAAAAGGCGCGCATATCCACAGCCGCACCCGCTGCGTCAGCGCGCGGCGCAGCAAAGGCCTCTGGCATATCCACCTGGAGCGCAGCGATGGCAGCCTGCTCTCGATCCGCGCCCGCGCCTTGGTCAACGCGGCCGGGCCTTGGGTGGCGCGGTTTATCCGCGAAGATCTGAAGCAGGAGTCGCCCTACGGCATCCGCCTGATTCAGGGCAGCCATATCGTCGTGCCGCAATTGTTCGAAGGCGAACAGGCCTACATCCTGCAAAACGAAGACCGCCGCATCGTCTTTGCCATTCCTTATCAGGAGCGCTTCACCCTGATCGGCACCACTGACCGCGAATATCAGGGCGACCCGGCCAAAGTGGCGATCAGTGAGGAAGAAACCGATTACCTGCTGAACGTGGTCAATAGCCACTTCAAAAAGCAGCTGCAGCGCAGCGATATCTTGCACACCTATGCGGGTGTGCGACCGCTGTGTGACGACGAGTCGGATGATCCCTCGGCGGTGACACGCGACTACACCCTGTCGCTCTCCGGTCACCCCGGCGAAGCGCCGCTGCTCTCGGTATTTGGCGGCAAGCTGACCACCTACCGCAAACTGGCAGAATCGGCCCTGGCCGAACTGGCTCCCTACTTTGCAAAAATGGGACCTAGCTGGACCGCCAGTAGCCTGCTACCGGGTGCCGAACAACTCGACAGCCAAAGCGCACTGATTGAAGCCCTGTGCGCCCGCTTCGGCTGGCTGCCCACCTCATTGGCACGGCGCTGGGCCAGCAGTTACGGCAGCCGCAGCTGGGTGATGCTCAAGGGAGTGGGCAATCTCAGCGATCTGGGCGAGCACTTGGGCGGCGGCCTCTATACCCGTGAAGTGGATTACCTGTGCCAGGAAGAATGGGCCATGCAGGCCGATGACATTTTGTGGCGGCGCAGCAAGCTTGGTCTGTTCACCACCCCGGTGCAGCAGGCCAAACTCGACCGCTACCTAGGCATAGAAGCACCGCGCAGCCCGGAAGATGCGCACGCGGCATAGGCGCGCTTCAGGAATGAATAGCCGCTAGCAAGGGTGGGTGCGCAATAGCACATCGGAGCCTAAACAAGGCGGGCCGGTAATGATTGTTGGGCTTCGCTGCGCTCAGCACCAACCTACCTGTTGCACGCAACGCAGCATGGATAACTCTCATCGAGTAGGAGGCGGGTCACCCCCGCCGTCCTCTCACACCACCGTACATACGGTTCCGTATACGGCGGTTCCTGCCTACTGACCAACAGCGTCAGCGAGCTTGGTTCCGTTGATGTGTCGCCTGCGGTATCTAAGCGCCCAGACCGG